>LCBS01000022.1 GCA_000997355.1 candidate division WWE3 bacterium GW2011_GWB1_41_6 | reverse complement strand
CGCAGCAATCGCCAGCTTGGCGTAATCCATATGTTCGGGAAGCAGGGGAATGAAACGCAAAGACAAGAAAGCTATAACAATGCTTGAGATCCCTATTATGCCTGAATACTGGCCGTCAATTCCGTTCGACCACGATAAAAGGTTGAGGATCCACACGATCCAAACCACCGTAATAACCGCAGGTATCAGGCTATACTGAGTAAGCTGAACAATACCCCCAAAAGGATTCCCTATGAAATCTATCTGCACATTGAAAAAGGTCAGGATGGACACAAGACCAAACAACAGAACTAACCTCAAAACCGGCGTTTCTAAAAATCTGAAAAACGAACGTGGGTGCGTGTTCTGGTAATCATCAACTAGACCCAGTATTGCAAGCAGCAACGCAACCAGATATATTCCTAAGATTTCCTTTGATAATGTTACAAAAAACAGCGAGGCTAATAAAAACCCCGCGGTGAATACCACTCCTCCTCCTCTTGTTGACGGTTGGAGAAGCACCATTGCGGGATGGGAGTGCAAAGACGGATTAGTTACAATGCCTTTATCCCTCGCAAACTCAATGAAATAAGGTGCAATAAAATACACAACTACAAAAGCAATAATGAATGGCATGAAAAGCTGTAAATGAAGCGGGTTTATCAACGACGGGAATGGAATTGAGGAGATAAACACTATCCTCAATAATGAATAGGTGAGCATAATATTGGTAACTGTTACGATCAAAGCCATCATTTGAGGCAAATACTTGATAAAAAATCTCTTAGCCAAGGTCGTTAAAAACACCCCACCCAGGAAAATTACCACCGACAGAACCGGGATAAGGTACAAGTAGGATTTTGGGGCAAGCTGACCGGATCCCCACGGCATCGAATACCAAAAAGGTATATTTTCGTTAAGATATGGCAGTCTTAAATAGACATATATGAGCTGTCCTATAACCAATCCTGTATTTATTACTAATATATTGATGAATTGAGAATAATAACTCTCTTTCAAATCTTTTAAATGAATGGGAAGTGTAAGGTAATATCTCTTGATAAGTCTGGTAATTTCCAAGTATTTCATATTATCTAACTTTCGGAGTGTAGTAGAGGTCTTTCATCTTCTTTCCGAACAACATTCTTGTCTGCGCCTCGATGAACGGAAAGAACGAGAAAGTCAGCAAGTTGATAATGATCAAAGGACCTTCAAAAAATGCGAGTACCTTTCTCCAAAAAGGCCAGCCGGCAGGAATGGGTGTGGTCATTTTGAACCGGACTATCGTGCCTGGAACAAGGAAAACCAAGGTACATGTAAGTATAAAACTCATAATGAAAGGCAGACTATAGGCAAAGTTCGTCTGCTTAACGTCGGTGTTTACGAACGTCAGTATCGTAAAACCGAACGTGATCAAAAAGACTATGCTAACGAGTAAAACTTTTTTCTTGAACTGCTCCAGTGTCCACATGATCTTGTATTTTAACGGTATGAGTTTGTTCGTCATAAAACCTTTCATAGATAGCGGAAAGACGATGACTCCCCAGCCCCACCTCAAAAGTTGTTTATAAAGACTGCGGTATGAATTCCAATAAGAACTCCCCTCAACGGCGTCCGCAGAATAAGGAATAAAATGAGGAGTTCCTACAAAATCTCCGTTCCTTACAAAAAACGCCCTCCAGTAGAAAACTGTATCATCAATACCAAGGGATACATCCCAAAAATCCGCATCAATAAGTGTTTGCAATGAAGATGAATAAGCGGAAAAAGTATCCTTAATAGCCATATCAGAAACTATCCAGTCGGACATAGCTCCTAAAGTGATGCAAGCAGCTTCTATACGCATTGGTGTAGGCACCTGCCAGTAATTGTTGTCGAACAAATGAACAGCCGTCGAAAAGAAACGGTTGTTGCGTTTATCAGATGTTAGATATAGATGGGTAAGCCTGGAAAGGTACTGAGGATTAAGGATATGATCGGCGTCGATCGTGCTAAAGATATAGTTTTTAATTACAGCCCCTAAACGTTGAAGCTCATCAACCGCGTGCTTGGCCCCCCAAGTACGATTTGCCGCCCCCGCACCAACAGCTTCTCCCGGAATGCCGGAGGGATGGACATACACCGATAAACCTGCCAGCCGGGATTCCCTGCCGTCAAAAGCTTTTCTTATATCAGCAGTTACACGTTCCGCAAATTTCTCTTCAACGGTGTAAACCACAAGTATTTGACTGGTTGGGTAAGTTTGGTTAAGAATACTATCTATCGAATCTTTTAGGATCAAATAAGGTTCGTTATAAGCCGGGATGAGAAGGATATGCCTAATACCCTCCTCTGATGTTGGTAACGTTCCCGGGTCAGGCAAACCGGAGTAATCTAACTCTTTTACATGGGCAAGCCAGTCCTCTTTCAGTTCACTTTTATATTTAAAATATCCAAGAACCATGCCTATCGTATATTTGAAACCCGAGTAAGCCCAGTAAACGCATAAAAAGGTTAATAGATAAACGATCGCTGAGGGAAATAAAAGGCCAAGCCAGATAGGCGAGAGTAAAAGAGACCAAGTCAAAATACCCGGTATCACTTCTAAAGTTCGATATACTTGTTTTTCGTATCTACTTAAAATAAACGCGATCATAGATGAAACAGTCGAGTGGTATTTTCATAAGTATAGTCTTCTATCGACTGGAGCGGCAGGTCTTTTATTTCAGCCACTTTTAGTGCCGTTATTTTAACATATTTGGGTTCATTTTTTTCTCCGCGGTGGCCTTGCGGCGGGAGGTACGGTGCATCCGTTTCTACCAGGAACCGGTCGTTCGGAACTTTTTGAACGGTTTCAGACAAATACTTGCCGGAAGGATACGTAATAATTCCCGAAAATGAGATGTAAAAGTTCAGGTCCAGTAGTTTTTGTGCGGTATCCCATGATGAAACAAAACAATGAGCTACACCGGCTAAGCCTGTGTTCTTGTACTTTTGTAATAGTTCGAGAACGGTTTCATCCCCGTTCCTGTTGTGAATTATGAGGGGAAGCCTAAGCTCTATTGCCAAATTTATCTGTGCTTCAAAAAGCTCGGTCTGTTGGTCCAACGAACGCCCATTCTTCCATTCACTAAGGTCAATCCCGCATTCCCCTATTGCAACAACTTTTTTTGAGGATAATGCCAGTTCCTTTAAATGCTCCATAATCGTATACGTATCCTTATCCTTGTCATCGTGAGGATAAACAGCAACCGTCGCGTATACGTTTTCAAACTTTTCCGCTGTTTCTATTGATTTTGCGCTGTCTTTCAACGATGTTCCTATGTTTATGAACTTAACAATGCCTTCTTTTTCTGCACCCGATATTTGTTCACGGACTTTGTTTTCATCATGAGGAAAGTGCAAATGCGAATCTATAAGCATTTTTAGATTTTATCACTTTAAATTCAAATAACAGCAGTTATTCAGCAAGATAAGGTTTTAGTTTACAAAAAAGACCCTATAGTGTAATATGACGGACAAATACAAACTAGAATCGAGAGGAGGGACAAATGGCTCCCAGACGTTTACAACCAACTAAACCCCCTATTCTCAGGGAAAGGGAAAGGCACGCACATAGCCGCAAACCCAGGACTTTGATCGATGTGCTGGCATCAGCCAGGCAAACACAGGAAAAAAAGCCCGGTGCATGGAAAAAGTTTACGGACAGTACCTTTGGCACTTTGCTACTGATCTTTGGGGCCGCCGCCGCACTGCTCACAATTCTGTTCCTGGGGGTAATAGCACTCGGGAACAACGCTGAGGTATCTTCCACAACTCCCGTTCCGCCCACGGCCTACCGTATCTCCGGTATGGAATTTGCGATTTCCTACTGGGAACGCGCAGAGGACAGTCAAACCATCACGCGGGACAATAACTGCGAATGGTATGAAGGTGACCCGATAGAAAAAATTGCCAAGTTCGGAGCAGTAGACGTTGTCTATTGCCGGGAACACGAGCTGAAGTTGGTAGAAACAAACGATTTTAATGAGGCGGAGTTCTATCTTGACACACTCGGAAAGGTCGAGGGATTAGTAGCCACTATGGAATACTACGCTCTTGACGGCAGCGAGCCAATCGTAGCGGAAACGCATGTCAGCGGTAACAGAAACGAGCTGATGGGGTTCCGCGCTGAAATGAACGAGAGGCTGAAACTGGACAATTGTATTTATAAGAACTTCCTTGGTGGAATAAAAGCCGGGGATTGTCCAGAACAATAAAGTTTCGAAAAAACCAGTAATTTAACCGGATTTAGCCCACTAGATCCGGTTTTTTATTTTCCGTAATATATTTCCAAATAGTTGACCTATAAAATAAAAAAGTGTATAAAGGCCCCATAGTAACGTACATTGAGCGTTGTTTAAATAGTCAAAAAACGAAGGAGAAAGACATGAAAAAAATTAAGAGTGGTAACAATTTCGAAGGCGATGTCCTGCCGGATTTCCAGGGAAAGAGAGCTTTCTTATGTCAGAGTATTTTAAATGGCTCTGCGAGATTCTACATTGGAGGCAACAGGAACGTTATATTACTGGATTCCCGTCCTCAAGTCCTTGAGGCTCTCAACGGCATTTGGGGTAATAATTTGCGAAAAGATAGCTTTCACAAGGTATTCAATACAGCAGCGCACGCTGTCGTGAAAGTTAAACCAAACACGGTAGAGATAACTTTATCAGACCCTCGATCAAAGAAAAGCCCCGAGTTCCGTTTGTGGGCAGTCAGCGAGCGGGAAGGCGACCTGGCCGTCCCTGCCTATGATGATTTCAAGGTCCTTACGTGGTATGAGGTCGACGGAAAACCCAATCTGTTCGTGCAAATTTACGTTTATCGAATCCCTAAGGAGTAGGACCATGCCGTTAGAAATTGCAGGCGACTCGATACGATCTGGCGACCGTGGGAAGTATGTATGCCAAGCGTGCGGTAGACTATTCTACGTTCGGAAAAATGGTCGTTGTCCCATATGCGGGAAAAGAACAGAACTTGTTCTAGCTAAAACCAAATCAAAATAAAAACCAATACCGGGCTAACCCCACTTAGCTCGGTTTTTTATTATCTGAGGTTGACTGTTTTCAAAAATAAGTGTATATAAACCCTATAGTACAAAACTGCTTAATATTTAGAGAGGGACAAATGAAAAAACGATTACTTCTTGAGGATCTAAAAACCACTTTTAGTGGCGTAGTGCTACCCTACCTCCAGGAAACAGGCGGGGAACGTGCTTTCACTGTTGTAAGAGACACAGCCAATAAATGCATTATCCACATCGGAGAAAACAAAAAATTGGTTCTTGTAGAGACAAGGCCATTCGTTCTGGAAGTAATTACCCAGATTTTAGAAAAACCCGGTAACGAGATGCTCAACCGCCAGTTTCTCGATATGTTTTCAAACCGAGCCCAGGCAGAGATCGAGGTAACAGAGAGAACAGCGCGCATCCGTCTTTCAATCCCACTACCCGGGGCAAAACTTACACACAGGCTGCATATCCTGGTAGGGACATCCCAATTGGGATGGAGAAATTGGGTACTTTTACAAAGCTACTCGCTACCTGATGGGGAACACGCGCATATATCTGTGTACCCTATAAATGAGAGAAGTTAATATGGCTGATGAATTTATTTTCCAAATCGGTCCGGCTGATAAGATAGCACCTCCGGATAAAATCCCCAACTTCACTTGCGAGAAGTGCGGAGAAGGGTTCAACAAGCGGGTTGGCGGTAAATGCCCTAAATGCGGCCAACCGACGAAACTAGTCCCGCGCCGGAATACTGGAGCAGGTGGGTAAATCACTATCAGATAATGATCCAAACCAAGCTAACCCACATAGCTTGGTTTTTTATTTTCATATGAGCCTATAGTTGACAACCTTGCCCCGCCGTGCTACAACACAAGCACTATATAACAAGCAACTACAATAAAAAGAGAGGGACAAAAATGTTAATCCATAACGGAGATGCTATTTTACTTGTAACCGGCGACGAGGATGCGCTTACGCTTAAAGAAATTAACTCAAAGAAAGGTTACCCTGTCTTTAACTTAGGGGGTAGCCCCAACGTTGCCATTACTGACACAAGACCTGCCACTATTGCGGCTATGCTGAACGTATCGACGAAAGCAGGAAAGCGGGAATTCCTCAGGGTTTTCCACAGGGCTGCCTTTGTTCACGTTACTGAAAGCAAAGAGGGTGTGGTCAGAATTGTGCTTACCACTTCTGAAAGACCGAGGGTTTTACCTCCGGGGGACGTTTTCTGGATGGGAGATGGAGTGCCGCGGGAAGATATGAGCACCGAAACTAATGCCGAATATATGCGGTATCAATTCCCAAGCAGGACTCAACCCGGAACCTATGTGCAAGTAAAGCTGTTTGCCTCCAACCCAATTGATCGCCTAAAAAGCATGTTGGGTCTTTTGCCGTAAAAGTAATACAGATTACATGCAGACAACACGCCTACCGGTTGTCTGCTTTTTATTTTTAATTAATCAATTCTGGGAAACAACACGCTTCCGCTTTTGATCATAGATACATTGACCTGCTCTGAGATCGCTTTGGCGGAGTTGGGAATAAAAGGAATTATTTTATTTGAGATTTTTCTCAGCCCGTTCACCTCATAATCAAGAACTTCCTGCAATTTATCTTTACCTGTTATCTTCCAAGGCTCGTTCTCGTTTATGTGCTTATTCAAATCTGCGAGTTCACTCCATATGTTATGCAGGACCAGGTCCACACGGAACTCAGTAAATGGTTTTGCCCACTCCTCTCCCCAACCCACTACATCATTTTCCGTAACGGGAAAACTTAATCCTGAACGTTCAGCAAGTTTCGCAATACGCGCCACCGTATTACCTAACCCATTCGCAAGGTCGGCATTGTAAACTTCTTTTAATCGATTTTCGGAAACATTAACATCCTCGCTTATAGGTCCATGTTTCAAGAAGTAGTAACGAACGGCGTCCGCCCCAAATTTTTCGACCAGATCCGACGGCAATATAACATTCCCCCGCGATTTACTAATCTTCTCGCCGTTTAAGTTAATAAACCCGTGGACATACACAGTATCGGGAATTCTTAAACCGACACTTTTCAGCATTGCCGGCCATAACAATGCATGCCACCTTGCGTTATCTTTTCCAAGTATATGAACGATTCGTGTATCTTCATCCCAAAATCCATTCTGTACACCCGCTGTATAGTAATTGATCAACGCATCAAACCAGACATATATAACATGATCCGGATCGTTGGGTGCATCGATCCCCCAGGAAACTTTGTACTTTGGTCTTGTGACCGGAATGTCCGAGATACCCTGCTCCACAAATGCCAGCATCTCTTTTCTTTTTCCTTCGGGTAGAACGAACCCAGGCTTATTTAATAGGTCCCATAAAAAATCCGTGTACTTCGACCACCTAAAAAAGTAATTTTCTTCTTCCAGTTTTTGGATCTGGCGTGTCTGGTGCAGCAAACATTGACCTGATTCATTAAGTTCTGAAAGTGTTTTATAAGCCTCACAGCCTTCGCAATACAGACCGACATAAATGCCTTTGTAAATATCCCCGTTATCAACTGCTTTTTGAAAAAATTCCTGTGCGGTTCTTATATGATCCTCGTCTGTCGTTCTTATGAACCTATCATAGGAGATATTTAGTGCACTCAGCTGCTCTTTATCCAATTGTGAGATTTCCTCAACATGTTCGGCGGGAGTGACTTCGTTTCTTATAGCTGCCTTCTCGTTGGTTGTCCCATACTCATCGGTTCCGGTTAAAAAATATACATTATCCTCGCCTTTTCTCAAACGTTCGTAACGGGCTAAACAATCAGCTAGGATCTTTTGGTAAGCATGTCCTATATGGATCACATCATTCGTGTAATCTATTGCTGTGGTTATTAAAGTTTTAGGTCTGTTGTTAACTGTCATTTGAGGCTCATTCTATCACAAATAGTCTACCCCCTACCCCTGATCTGATGAAAAATAGCAACGTATAATACCAGGAACAACACCACGTTCAAAATAGTCAGTGCATGGAATGCTCTAAGACCAAACAAAAATACCGTACCAAAACTTAAATAAAACCCCCACTTCAAACATCTGCGGTAAAGCAGGCGGAGGTTAGTAAAATCGGGTGCCTTCTTAAAAAAGTAAAAATAGAACGGAAACGACAAAGCCAAACCAAGCGCAAAAAATAATAATAATAAAAATCTCAGAACGCTCTCCGTAGTTTCCGGACGGGTGTTAAAAAGCTCCCGTATCCAGTAAAACCATAATAAGGCGTCTATCAGCATCATGGTGAAAATTGACTTTGGCATGAATAAATTCTAGCATTCTGTTAGAATACGCGTATGCTGTCCCTTGAAACATTTATCCTTATAATTTTAGCTTTAGCAGTTGCAGTTTTTGTAATAGTCTTCTTCATCATATCCCAAATGAAAAAATTGAAAACCGATATGGCGGACGGAGAAAATACCGTTCTGATGGAATGGCTGAAAGAAATGAAAACGTCCGTGGAAAAGAACTCTGACACATTGGAACGCCAGCTCACCGGTCAGCGCACAACCTTGGAGGAACAGCTTAAGAATCAGAGAGCGGCCATGAACGAACAGACAAAATTGATCTGGGAACGTCTTGATAGCGCATCGGAAGTTATTAAAGGAGTACAGCACCAGCTTGGAGGAATTCAGGAGTTTGGAAAAGATATTAAAGATCTAAGTAACGTATTAAAATCTCCTAAATTAAGAGGCGGTTTGGGCGAACAATTCCTGTACGATATTTTGGCGAACACCCTCCCCCACGATCTGTTCCGCACCCAGTTCAAGTTCAAGAACGGTGAGACTTGTGACGCGGTCATTCTCACCGAAAAGGGACTTATACCCATAGATTCAAAATTCCCTATGGAAAACTTCAAAGCTATGGTGACATTGGAAACTGAGGTTGACCGGGAAAAAGCCAGGAAAATGTTTATCTCGGATGTGAAAAGAAGGGTGGATGAAATAGCATCAAAATATATTATTCCTGAAGAGCAAACTACCGAACAAGCCGTTATGTACATCCCATCCGAAACAGTATTTTACGAAGTGATTGTGAACATGCCCACGGTCGAGGAGTATTGCAAACATAAGAACGTTGTGATGGCTTCACCCAATACATTCTCTTATTTGCTGAAGATTATTTTAGTTGCCTACCAGCAGCACGAACTTGCCAAACATGCCAACGAGATATTAAAAGCCGTTGCAGGAATAAGGGTCGAAGCGGAAAAGTTCGACGGAGACCTGAGTGTTCTGGAAAGACATATATCAAATACTTATAAATCAATGGATAACGTGAAAGTGAAGTATGGAAAATTGTTCGGTAAGATCGAGAGTGCCCAGTCCATAGAGGTTAAAGAACAGGCTATCCTGATCGAAAAAGTTGAAAAGATAGAGGAAACACCGCTTTTATAGATCAGTAAACTTTTCAAATAATTACATTTTTACAAAAAAAATCCGAGAAACTTGTTTGCTAAACTTGTTTCTCGGAGCGACAGGAAATCTGTAATGACCCCTCTTCAAATCAGCGGTTGGTTCTTTGCGTCCACATCGAAGAACCCTTGCAGAGAACTAACAGGATGAATCCGGAAAAAATGATCCATCCGCCAATGACTATTACAGTAAACGTAATCATATCTATCTCCTATGCAATTTGAGGAAAGGGTCGATGGATACTATAGGTCTATTATACTCCAGACTTCAGAATGGGTCAATTTGATATATAATACGCACATGTCCGCCAAAAAATCAATTTTAATGAACGAGAATCAGCAAAAAGCCGTCAACCACAAGGCGGGGCCTCTTTTGGTAGTTGCAGGTGCGGGCACCGGAAAAACGCGCGTCATCACCGAAAGAATAAAACACCTCATAGAAAAGGAAAAAGTAAAACCGCAGGAGATACTAGCTTTAACGTTTACTGAAAAGGCAGCCCAGGAGATGCTGGACCGTGTGGGGGACATCATGCCGCTGGGTTACGAAGAACCTTGGATCTATACCTTCCACTCGTTCGCCGACCGTGTCCTAAAAACGGAAGGTCTTGAGATCGGTTTGGATACGTCATACAAGATTTTACCTTATCCGGAACAGTGGCTGCTTATCAGACAGAACTTGTTTTCGCTGGATCTAAAATACTATCTGCCGCTCGGCAATCCCACAAAATTCATCTCGGCTATGCTCAAGTTCATATCACGTTTGCAGGATGAGAACATCTCACTCGGAGAACTCAAGGATTTTGCTGATAAATTTGACGGCGATGAAGACGAGAAAAAACGCTGGCAGGAACTTGCGGGTGCTTACAAAAAATATGGTGAGTTAAAAATGGCGGGTTCGAAAATGGACTTTGGTGACCTAATTACATGGACAATAAAACTTTTTAAAGAACGACCTAATCTGCTGAAAAAGTACCGGGAGCAGTTCAAGCATGTATTAATAGATGAATTCCAGGACACCAACTACGCTCAATATGAATTGATCAAACTCATTGCTCCGGCAGACAACCTCGCCAAGAGAAGTTTAATGGTGGTTGGGGATGATAACCAATCAATTTATAAGTTCCGTGGCGCCGCAGTCTCGAACATACTCGAATTCCAAGAAAATTACAGTGGGTGTGAAATGATAACGCTTCTTCAAAACTATCGATCGAATCAGCCTATACTGGATGCCGCTTACAAGTTAGTTACGAACAACAATCCGGACACCCTCGAATCAAAGCTCGGCATTTCAAAGGAACTTGTCGGCATGAAGGGGAAAAGTCCCGTAAAACCGCGGGCTATCGAGCTGGAAACGCTCGAAGACGAAGTGGAATGGACCATGCAAAAGATCCTGGAAATAGTTGCGTCCGAGCCCCAATACACGTACAAAGACTTTGCTATTT
>LCBS01000021.1 GCA_000997355.1 candidate division WWE3 bacterium GW2011_GWB1_41_6 | reverse complement strand
TGCTGTGGTAGTATGTCAAACACCCCGGTGTCGTTATAGGAAGTAATTGACGACGCTTCTCCATCGTAGTGCGTTTTTGTCGCGCTTTTTATTTTTACTTGCAACTTAATATTTGTATTTTCAGGTGAAGGCTTAGGCATATCCATTAACTGTTAAATTACATACTTACAACCTATATACTGTTTTTACAATGCTTCGGAGGCACTTCCGATAAACAGGAACTTGTCCTCTGTAAGTTCGTCATACTTCCCCTCAATTATGTCTTTTACGTCATTTATGGTCGTTTCTAATGGAACATATACTCCCGGACGGCCTGTCTGTTCAGCAGACACAAAGAAGTTCTGTGTCATGTAATTTTTAAGCTTTTTAGACCTTTTGTAGACAACCCTATCTTCATCAGACAATTCTGCTTCACCAACAAGTGATACGATACGTTCTAAAGAGTTGGACTTTGACAAGATAGTTTGCCCTTTAGTCGCTACATAATAGTGCATTGGTGTAATGGTACGAACATTCAGAGCATTGGATGAAGAGGCTAATATGTCAACTGCTGGCAATCTACCCTCCCGGTAGATATCACGTGACAAAACTATCGCCGAATCCAAATAATCAAAAACCGCCTGTACCCCCTGATCCATAAGATCATCCGCCGGCAGGTAAATAGCTTCAATGGAAGTAATTGCTGCGCTTTGTGTGGAAACTAATCGTTCATGTAAATTCGCCATTTCCGATCCCAGCGTAGGCTGGTAACCGTCTTCCGAAGGAATATAGTCCATGAGCAGTGAAAGTTCGTTACCTGCCTGGGCAAAACGGAAAACGTTATCTATAAAGAACAGGACGTCTTTTTTCATCACATCCCTAAAATATTCGGCATGTGTTACGCCCGCCATCGCGGTTAAGAACCTGATGGAAGGGCTATCACCCATCGAGCTCAATACAATAGCAACGTGATCCAGTACTCCGGTTCTGGTTAACTCCAGATAAAGTTCATGACCTTCCCTTGTTCGCTCTCCTACTCCACAAAATACTGAGACATTCTTTTCTTTATCTTTGTTAACAATGTTATGTAATATTTCACTCAATAATATAGTTTTTCCTACACCTGAACCTCCGAACAATCCTGTCTTACCGCCTTTTGTTAGAGGAGAAAAAAGGTCCACAACTTTGATCCCAGTCTCAAGAAGATCCGTGTTCGACTGGACCTGCGTATAAGGTGGAGGGTTTTGATATATGCTGGTGCTTTCATTCGTGTTAATAGCCGGTTTTGAATCTTTGGCTGTTCCAAATAAATCTATAACTCTGCCAAGCATCTGCTCACCGATTGGTACCGTTAAGGGTTGTTGAGTGTTAATAACGTTCGATCCCCTTCCAACACCTGATATATGAGTTAAGGATATACAATAAAAAGTTGTTAATCCGGAGGATTTATAAACTTGCATCTTTACAGAGGTATCTTTTTCCAAAACTAAAATATCATTAATATTAGGTTTGAGGTTACCCATAAACTCTACCTCAACAATGTACCCTTTCAAACTTTTAACTTTTCCTAATTGTTCGCTTATATATGGCATAATTATTTCCCCCAAATAGAAATCCCTGATAATAAACTTTGCTGACTTTGATTTTGTACTCTATGTTTGAGTTTACGTATCTTAAAGTCTGTCTTTTTACCCATTGTCTTTATATTAACCATTGCGTAATCTAAACTGATCATTCTTGAAGCAAATTTGCTAAGTGATGACTCGTATACTGATTGCTCAAAGATAGAAGATAGTATTTCTTTCTCAAAGAATGCTAGTATTTCCTCTATCGTCGGCTCATATATATACCTTACATCTGTTAGTGTTTTATCACCTGTCATTAATGCTGTTATATCATTTCCTGTCACCGCTGTTTTTACGGCTATTTGCGACAATATATCTTGAAAATAACCATGATATACATATATGCGTTCATATTGAAGTATATATGTGATTATTTTTTTAATGTTTTCTTCGTCCATCCCACTGTCAGAGAAATCATAAAATTCGTATGGCTTATTAATGTGAGCACTATCATAGTATTTCTTACCATATCTTCCTATGATAACGATGTCTGTTTCATTATTTTGTATATCAGCTAGAAACTTTTCATACGTACGCCTAACAATGTCCCCATATAAACCAGTATTTGCTGATAATAAAATCGAAACAATTCCCTTGGTAGTTTGTCTTAAAAATGTTTCTTTTTTGCTTTTCCTTAACTTAGGAAAAGTCTTGTACGAAGCAACTACCTGCGCATATATGTCATTTAAACCCATCAGGAATTCCCTATTTTGCAAAACAGACTTCTTCACACGTCTCATCCTTAAGGCTGCAATTTCCTGGTAAGCCTCCACGATCTGACCCATCGTATTTAAAGCGTTTATTTCATTTTTTAGGACTTTACTGCTTCTCATAATTTTCCATCGTAGAATTTAATTAATTACTTCGCATTCAGGTAACTCATAAACTCTCCTGACATCGGAGCTATCCTACCTAATAAGGCGTTAAAATCATCTACACTGTTAACAAGAGTATCTACCCGGTTTCTAAACTCAGGATCCGCTTCATATAGAGCCGATGCTTTATCGAACAGCACACGTGCATTCGCCGAATCAGATGTCTTTAATGATCCTACCCAAATAAGACAGAATAAGACAATTTGTAGATTTAACTGAATTATCTGTCCCATAGGTTGATTAAAAAAAGTGAACACATTGTCTCCCATCGATAGAGTCGATTTAATTCCTTCATTTAGCTCCGCGCCAAAATGTACAAATGCTTGTGTCTTTTCATACAATGACAGAAAACTAAACAGTTCGCGGTTAATACCCCAGCGTACTTTTGACTGTGTTTGTCTACCAACCCTTGTTACTGACAAAAAGTAATTAATCGAAGGTTTTCTTCCCGCATCAAAAATCTCTGTATCAAAGAAAATGTGTCCATCAGTTATTGACATAAGATTTGTCTGTATATAACCTGATATATCACCTTCTGTCGTTTCAGCTACAGGTAAACACGTGATTGATACAGGCCCATTCTCACCGGCAAAATTTCCCGCACGTTCGAGCAATCTTGAATGTGTATAAAAAATATCACCCGGATACGACGCGCGTCCGGGAAACTTCTTACTTAACAATGACACCTCACGGTAAAACTTGGCATGAGTTGTCAGGTCATCTATTATGAGTAGGACATCTCTTCCCTTATCTCTAAAAAACTCAGCCATAGACATCGCACCATAAGGAGTAAGGTAGATCATCCCCAAAGCATCGGAAGAACTGGATGCTACCACCATGCAATTTTCTGAAAGGTTATTCCTCTGAATAAAATTCTCAACCTTTTTAATATCAATTCTCTTCTTGCCGACACAAGCATAAATACACACAGTTCCGGCCTTGGACTGCGTCAACAAAGTCTGCAGTAAAAACTCCGACTTTCCGGTCTTCCTGTCGCCTATCACCAGCTCTCTTTGCCCTTTTCCAAGCGGCACGGTGAGGTCTATTACAACAACTCCGGTTTCCATGGGTTGGGTTATCTTTTCTCGTTTGTCTATCCCGGGCGCCAGCGATTCAACCGCTCTCATCTCATCGTAGTGTATAGGTTCGGTTTTATAAAGTGACCTACCCAGAGCATTAACCGTGTGTCCAATCAGTCCCATCCCTACCGGTACCTGCAAAAGGCTTTCCGTACGAACGACCTGGGCGCCGATCCTCATTGGATGAACCGACAGTAAGAGTACTTCCACCAAACCCTCGGGCAATGACAGGATCCACCCGATCTCGCCGTTATCAAACAACACCACCTCATTAATTTTAGCTCCGGGTAAACCGACAATATAGACAATAGGATGAGAGACCATTTGAGCATAGCCTGTCTCCCCGGTTTCATGGAGATACGTTTCAAATTCTTTACCTCGGTAGCTGGCTGACATTGTTGTATTCTTTAAAATAATTTGATAACTTCGCGATTAAAGAAAAATCTTTGTAAAGTCCATTGAAAACTAACTTAACTCCACCAAGGATACCTGAGTCTATGCGGATATCAAGTATGACATTAGTACCAACATTCTGCTCTGTCCAAATTTTCAGTTTATCTAAAAACTTCTCGTTAGGAACAAAGGCTACCGTCAACTGAATTTTTTGTGAATCTTTTAAGGTGTCCCTGATGTCATTCAAAGCTTTTTCGACCTGTTGCTTGTTGCGAACATCAACGTGAAGTTCTTCAAATAACGGCTTTATCGATGTGGTTCTAGGATATTCATTGTCAAAGTTACCATCCTCTACCTTGTACAAACTTCTCAGAAGAGTATCGGATTCCTCAAGAATATTCTCGGATTCGCGGGCAGTTACGAGCAGCTTCATTTAGAAAATACTCCTTCTTTTTTAGCCTCTTCGAGACTATCTATGACAATTTGTTCGTGAGTGTCAAGATCAAGTGTTCTGCCAAATATCTTTTTAGAAGCTATTAAAACAATACTAAACATATTTTCATCGATCTTCTTAATTTCAACGTTCTTGTAATCTTCGATCTGAGATTTAACTTTTTCATATTCCTCGCTTACTTTTTGTTCAACCATTTCCTGTGATTCAAAAGTTTCTTTTTGGAGGGTTTGTTTAAACTCCTCAACTTCCCGGAGTATCTCGCTCTTCATACTTTCGGAGGCGCTTTCGATAGTGGTAATGTCTTTATCTTTCTGTTCGGTTACAGCTTTCTTGTAGGACTCCTCAAGTTCACGGGACAAGGAATCAAGGGATGTCAGATGTTTGTTCGTTAAATGATCGATAGATGTTTCTACTTCCCTTTTGAGATCCTTATTGAACACGCTGGAATTTTCCAGTGTCCTTAAAGCTTTTAAATGAGCATCTTTTATTATGTGCATCGAAGCCATCCTGGCATCGTTTATCATTTGTATGGCTTGAGAATAAGCGTCCTTATTTTTCTTATCGTTCGCAAGTTGAGCTCTGGAAATCGCCAGATATACCACAATAAGCAGTACAGTGATAATGAATGACAATATTATACTAAGTATGAAGTAAATCATGTTCCTCCTAGGCTTGGGCAGATAGCCGCCTGGCTATGCTCAAATGAAATTACAAAACTAAAATAAGGTACGCAATCGCTAAACCTACTAGCATTATTACAAATGTTAACAAAAAATTGAAGATGACTACAGACTTAATATGCCTTCCGGCTAACGGGTTCCTTCCCAATGCTTCCACACTGTTGCCAGAAGTCTTTCCGAACGAAACAAATCCGATACTGAAAGTAACTAAGGTCACTACTGCGGCCAAAATATATCTTAAAGATACGCCGGAAAGGCTTCCTGCCGTCAATGCATCCAGAATACCAATCTTTCCACCGCCTGACATGAAGTTAGTTTTAATATCAACAAAAACCATAATCTTTTCTACCTGTTCAGGTGAACTGGGGGAATAATCATCAAGTGCAATACCAACTATCTGACCATTCTCCGTTGCTTTCTGCCCTATTCCGGGCATGTCCGATGAGGTAATATAATCCCCCACCTCAATATTGCCGTTCTTGGCCGTTACTTTAACCAAAACCTCGCCTTCCGAAGTTACGAACTTCTTGGAGCTCAGGTCAATATCGTCTAAAGAGATCGCTGACCGGTCCGTTATAACACCAAAACGTCGGCATCGTATGGTTTAGAGCTTAGAACGTAGGTACCTTCAGTGTAGCTGACTATTTCCCCATCCTCACCTGTGTCCATAGGCATGGTCACGGAAATTGGAGGAATTGTTGCTTGAACTTTACCGGATGCAAAAATAGTAACAAACAAAAATAACAACACATACAGTAGAGAAATATTTTTAGAAATTTTTGACCGGTCAGTTTTAATCAGGCAGGTTTTTTTCATCTCATTTATAAGAGTACCTAACCCTGTTATCAAATGCAATTATTAAATTTAACGGAGCATACTTTTTCATAGATGTAAAATACGATACTTTTATGTATATTTTTATATATATTGGAAAGCCCCTCCATTTGCTTTTGTGACGGCACTATTAAGCATCCCCAATCCTCCTTCGAGTATCATATTAACTCAAATACTACAACTTTATCATTTATTTTCGTGGCTTGATAAATTAAACCCTTGACTCGTATTTCCGACTTCTATACAATATTAATAAGCTTACTAATTGTTGATTTAACAACATTTGATAAGGAACGATTATGCCCAGACGCCCTGCCCGAAAATCCGATAAACTTCTTAATGCGAAAATTAATGTATCTACCGCTGCTCAAATTCTGAACGTTTCTTCCTCTACATTGCGCCGTCTGGAAAAAGAAGGAAGGATAACTTCCGTTAGAGAAAACAATGGTTACAGATTTTTTAATGTTGTTGATGTTACAGCCCTGAAGGGTGCTTTGGAAGAAGAGAAGAAACATAAAAAAGAAATTAAAACCCGCTACCTTCCTATCACCTCCGGCAACAAAACGTACTCAAAACCGGTGACAGAAACATCAAAGGAAACTACTCCAATCGAGGTTGAAAAAACTGTTTCACAGGAAGTCCCGAGTAACATCCCTTCAGAAATTACCGGAACCGAAATCACAGAAAAAAGTACGGTTCAAGATACATTCATACGCGAACCGGTGGAACACAAATATCTCAAAAACCCATTGAAGAGTAACATCACATTCGGATCTTTTAAAAAAGCATTTGCTTATCCAATGCAAACCGCTTTCATAATCATGTTCGTGTTCATCCTTTCAAACACTCTAACAAGAAATCCTGCTGCCCTACTTGGCTATACTCCCGTTTTCCAAAACAATATAAATCTAAGCTTCTTAAATGATACCGTTCTAGGACTGCTGACAAAGGATGACATTAATTACCCTAACGTACCGTTCAACAAAAACCTGGCTGCAGTGCTTGCAGGTAAAGACAGAAACCCTAACTACATATTCAATATCAACATTCCGGGAGTATTTAAGGACAACGTAACTGTTGAAGGTGACCTGTCAGTTGATGGTTTAACTTCACTCCTGGGAGATCTTAATGTAACCGGCCTATCATCTCTTGAAGGAGCTCTAAATGTAACAGGGCTGGCGTCACTAAACGGAGGGCTTAGCACTCCATCCATAGCGGATGTCACATCCATTGACGATACCACTAAAACAACGTTAGAAGAAACATTAGAATTGGCAGGAGATGTCATAGGAACATTAAATAACACACAAATTACGGGATTAAACGGATTTCAATTAGGCGATGTAAGCCCTGAAGATGGAAATATTCTTATGGTTGTGGACGGTAAGTGGGATGCTGCTCCCACTACCGATATAACAGAACTTGGGACTATCGGAACCGGAACTTGGCAGGGCAGCACCGTAGCAACAGGTTATGGAGGAACAGGACTGACAACGTATGCCACCGGAGATATGTTATATGCGTCAGCAAACAATACTTTGTCTCGGCTACCTATATCAGGGACGGCCAATTACTTTTTAATTTCTAACGGCACAATCCCCACTTGGCAGGATCCCGCTGACTACCTAAACACAGTGTCATGGCTTGTCACAGGTAATTCGGGAACAGAGCCTTTGACTAATTTTCTAGGTACAACAGATAATCAACCGTTAGCTTTCAGAACTAATGATATTGAGCGTTTAAGAATTGATACGAACGGTTACGTCGGTATCGGAACTGACGATCCGTTTACCGGTTTTCATTTAGGCAACGGAGATGAAGGCCCGTTCTTTATTACACCTGATTTGGAGACTGCATACATAGAGGGCGACCTGGAAGTTAGCGGCGTGATCTACGGAACAACGATCGGTCCGATCACAAACACCGGATTCGATCCATACGGTGTCTTTTATGCAGACTTGAACGGAACACTGATAAACGATGACACAAAAATGACTTTTAATCCTACCTCAAACTTCTTCTGGTTGAACGGTAAACTTGGCATAGGAACTACAGATCCTACATATCAATTGTCAGTTAACGGCAGTCTTAATACTACTTCTTTATATATCGGCGGTGTTCAAGTTACATCTAGTGCATCTGAATTGAATATTTTGGACGGCGCGACACTAAGTACAACCGAACTAAATCTTTTAGACGGGCGCTCAGGAACTTTATTAGATTCTGTTAATGTAGGAACATATGCAACAACAGGTGTCACAGCAGGTTCAGGGCTAACGGGTGGGGGCACAACCGGAGTTCTAACACTTAATGTTGGGGCAGGCAACGGTATCACAGTTGGCGCTGACACCATTACGATTGACGCAACTACTACCGGAACCACTGCAGTAACATCAAACAACTCAGGCCTCGAAGTAACCGCAGCAGGTCTTAGATTGCTGGGCGGTTGCTCGGATAATGAAGTATTAAGCTGGGATTCCGGTACTGAAGTATGGTCTTGTACAAGTGTTAGTGGTATCGGCGGTACTAATGGTACAGGTGTCGTAGGCCAGGTTACATTTTGGACAGGCACCAGTTCGTTAAGCGGAAACAATGATTTCTTCTGGGATAACAGCACATCAAGACTGGGTATCGGTACTACCGGACCTGCCTACACTTTGGATGTTAACGGCGCTATCAACCTTACAGGAGCATTAAGATTTAGCGGATCGGCCGGAGGGTTGAACCAGGTTCCGGTATCAAACGGTTCCGGAATTCCTTCATGGACGTCATTGACCACTACTATCGTAAGTGAAGGGACAAATGAATATTTCACAAATGCAAAAGCGAGAGGAGCTGTATCTGCCACCGCTCCCCTCACCTATGATTCAGGTACAGGTGTATTTGGTATAACACAGTCCGGCGTCGGTACGGATGGTTATTTATCCTCCACTGACTGGAACACTTTTAATAACAAGGAAAACGTTCTGAGCTTCACCAATGGCTTAACCCGTTCCGTTAACTCGGTAGCACTTGGCGGAGCTTTGACAGGAAATACCAGATTATATGATGGAACATACGAATATCTCTTTTTCAATACTTCAACAGGCAGATTAGGTGTCGGAAATACTGCTCCTGCATACACTTTCGATGTAACAGGCGATCTTGCAGGAACTACTGTGTATCAAAACGGAAATCAAGTCTGTGACACATCGGGTAATTGTTCCGGAAGTTTGGCAGGTATAGGCGGCGACGGAACAATTAACTTTATTCCTAAATTTACCGCACAGTATGACATAGGTAATTCGATAATATACGACAATGGTACCCAGATTGGTATTGGAACTACCAACCCATCCTATACACTAGATATTGCCGGAAGTTTAAACTTCACATCATTCTACGTGGGCGGAGTACAGGTAACTGCTGATGCATCAGAACTTAATATATTGGACGGTGCATTAATCGACACAACCGAGCTAAATCTGTTAGACGGCAGATCAGGAACTCTCCTAGACTCAGTAAACGTAGGAACTTATGCGACAACCGGTGTCACCGCAGGAAATGGTTTGGGTGGTGGTGGTACAGTAGGAGCACTGACAATCGATGTCGGTGCCGGCAACGGTATAACAGTGAATGCTAACGACATCGCAATAGATGTCACAACTACCAGTACTACAGCAGCTACATCTAGCAATTCAGGACTTGAAGTGTCAAGTGATGGTTTAAGGTTACTGGGGGGATGTTCGGGCACCGAAGTCCTTAGTTGGGATATTAATGACCAATTATGGCAATGTACTTCAGTTAGTGGTATTGGTGGAACTACTGGAACCGGCTCTGCCGGACAAATTGCTTTTTGGACAGGTACTAGTTCATTGGACGGTACTGATGCCTTTTTCTGGGATACAGGAACATCAAGACTTGGTATTGGAACCACAGCTCCCGCTTATGCAATTGATGTATCGGGAGATATCAATGTTACAGGAGTATACAGAGTAAATGGAGTACAAATAAGTACTGACGATGTTAATGAGGGTACTAATCAGTACTTCACTAACCAAAAAGTGTATGATGCATTATCAGCTGTAGCTCCCCTATCGTTTAACGCTACTAACGGTGAGTTTAGTATCTCTCAGGCAACAACCAGTACGGACGGATACCTATCCTCAACCGATTGGAACACATTTAACAGCAAGGAAGACACACTCACCTTCTCCAATGGATTGATTCGTACAGTAAACTCAATTGAACTTGGCGGAGCTTTGACAGGAGATGTCAGACTTTACGATGCTACATATGAGTATCTTTTCGTTGACACGTCTACCGGCAGACTCGGGGTTGGAACCACTGCGCCAGGATATACGTTCGACGTTAGCGGAAATCTTGCAGGTACCACTGTATATCAAAACGGCAACCAGGTTTGCGACACATCGGGTAACTGTTCAGGAACAGGTGCAGGTATAGGCGGATCGGGAACGACCAATTATATTTCTAAATTCACAGGACAATTCGCCGTAGGAGACTCTCTTGTTTACGATACAGGCAGTGCAATAGGAGTAGGAACTACCGCTCCCGGAAGCTATCTAACCATCGAAGCTCCATCAGCAGCAGCGTTCCAGATAAATCCGTTCAGTACCGGAGCAGGTAACACGGGCGAGTTCAGGCTGTTAGAACTTGCAGCAAACGGTATCAATTACACCGGCTTTAAGGCACCCGACAACCTCGCAAGCAACCTTACTTACACACTTCCCTCAATTGACGGTAGCGACAACTACGTACTTACAACCGACGGAAACGGCGGATTACAGTGGGAATCCGTAACAGGAGCCGGTGCGGGAACAGGTGATATCACAGCGGTTGGATCTATGACAACCGGTGACGTTTTTGCAAATAGTAGTGCGGACGGGCAGTGGCTTGGACTTGGTGCAACGGATGGAAGAATTCAGTTCTACGATCTTGGAACAGACGCCATTGCTTTAATGAGCGCCAATGTGGGCATCGGGACAACAAGCCCCGGCTACACACTTGATGTTGTAGGTTCCATAAACTCAACAAGTCTGTATATGTCAGGAACACAAGTCACCTCAACCGCAGCGGAACTCAACTTACTGGATGGAACCACCGTTACTACAGGAGGTCTTATGTTCGGCAACGGTTCCTACATAACGCAAAACGCAGGAAATCTCTTCTGGGATAACAGCCTGAACCGATTGGGTATTGGCACCACTGCGCCTGTCGCTACCCTATCGGTTGGAGGATCATCGGGATTCCAAGTTGATTCGAACGGTGACATTGTAATGATAAATGGTATTGCTTATACCTTCCCCGATGCACAGGCTACAGCGACCGGCCAAGTATTAACAAACGACAGCAACGGCAACCTGACTTGGGGCAATGTCGTAGCTAATGATGTTAATGATGATTCACTAGACTGGGAACATTTTAGCGACACAATGACACTTGATGAAAATACTTCCATAAACCTATACAACGGTGCGGCGTCCAAATCGTTCAGATACTACAATTCTGACACAGGAACCGAAGCAATGTTCATAGACGGTGTGAATGGCAGAATAGGCATAGGAACAACCGCTCCCGGATATAAACTAGATGTGG
>LCBS01000020.1 GCA_000997355.1 candidate division WWE3 bacterium GW2011_GWB1_41_6 | reverse complement strand
AGGTGAGGTTGTAAACCCTGTTATAACGGCAAAATCCGCCCTTGTTGCAGATGTAGGAAATAACAAATTCATCTACCAATTTCAGGATGAGTCACTTATGGCTCCTGCATCCACAACAAAACTGATGACGGCAATGGTTGCGATTGATCTGTACGGTTTAGATGAAACTCTTACCACGCCCGCGTTTTGTACTACGGTGGAAAGTTCACGTGCCGGCCTTGCCGAGGACGAGAAAGTTGCTGTCCGCGAATTGATAAAAAGTCTTTTGATAGCTTCAGCGGGGGATTCTGCATGTGTACTGGCGACGGGCAAAATGTCTTATACGGATTTTGTGAACCTTATGAATGATAAAGCAAGAGCTTTGGGTATGGATAATACTTATTTTACGAACCCCGTTGGTTTGGATGGTATCGATGGCTCACACTATTCAACAGCGCAAGATCTTTACAAGCTTTCAAAATCCGCAATGAGAAATGAATTTATAAATGAGATTGTAAGCACTAAGGATTTTATGTTCGGAACGGTCAAACTTTACAATACAAATAAATTGCTTTGGGAAATTCCCCATACGGTTGGTGTCAAGACCGGTACCACGACTGAAGCCGGACAAGTTCTGATCTACGAGTACAGGGACGATGATAAAGACCTAATGATCATAGTTATGGGAAGCGAAGACAGGTTTGAGGATACAGCAAAACTTTTGGAATGGGCGAACAAGAGCTTTACTTGGACTCGCTAGCGGGTGCATTGGTTTTTACGTATTGCCCGTCCCTCTGTACCTTGTGGTTGTCATAATAAGCAATGTAAATAATATTTACAAAAACCCTGTCGACACGTACGGGGACAAACTCATCAAACGGGCTTGCATCCCGAGGTGTTACGTTAACTATGATACCTTTACCCCGGACTATTTCATTCCAAACTTGTGTGACAGGGACAAGAGGGTATGTAGCATTAGACGGTCCTTCGACCTCCCATTCGTGTGCTTCCATCCTCGGGTAATCGTATAGCGAAGTTTGCCCTTCCAATGCCTTTACCCAGACATGCAGATTACCTACCTTAGGATCAGGTCCGAGTATGGGTACTTTATTTACAGTCCTGAAAAAGTCGACTCTTGCGATTTGTACTTCTTTTGCCACCGTGGTACCCACGATCTTTGAGCCTGTGAACTTTCCAAACTGGACTTGCTGGGTTCCGTTTTGATATAACATGTCATTAAATCTGTTTAGTGATGTCAGCATGGTTTTTGCGCTGTTGATGGCCGAATCTTCGGTTAGTTTTCCGGCAGGGAAGAGTGCGGAACGGCCTTCCAGTGAGGTATCGAGAGTCAGCGCTTTTGTATCTTTATTGATCTCAAGCAGACCTCCGGAGACGACGCTTTTCCATTTGTAAACATTTCCTTTAAGATCCGTCATCAAGTCTGCATCAGTGAAACCAAGAAGAGCCGCGTGTTTTTGGGCATTCTTCCCGGCCTCATAAGAGAATGTAGGACGGTTGTATTGATATACGGTAAATTTAGCCGGAATAGCCGGTAGACGGGCGTCTTTGGTGTTTAGCGTGTAGCTGACCTCCTGGCTGAGGATCGGTTTTTCTATGAATTCAAGAGCGTCGAGCTGGCCGAAAATAGGGTTTGGAGGATCCTTTTCCGGAATGATCGCGTTCAAACCTTTTTTAGTGACAGGGATAACCAGCAAGATCATGAAATAGTAAAGAATTACGAATACCCCAAATCCTTTTATTCCTCTTCGGAACCAGTATGAGACGATAGTTAAATGCATCGTATTAATATTAACATAGCAAACTCTGTGATAAAATCCTCTTATGGAAGTCAGAACACGAATTGCACCAAGCCCTACGGGTGAGTTGCACATAGGCCATTTAAGAACACTTTTGTACGATTACGCTTACGCAAAAAAGAATAACGGAAAGTTTATAGTCAGGGTTGAAGATACGGATCGTACCCGGTTCGTGGAGGGTTCAATGGATAGGACGCTTGACGTGATCATTGATTACGGAATTATGTGGGATGAGGGTCCTAGAATAGGTGGTCCCCACGAACCATACGAACAATCCAAGAGGCTTGGTATTTATAAAAAACACGCTGAGGAACTTGTTGCGAAAGGGCATGGCTATTACTGTTTTTGTACGCCCGAACGGCTGGAAAAAATGAGGGAAGAGCAAAGGGCGTCCGGTGCTCCGAAAACTGTGTACGATAGGCATTGCAGAAATCTGCCGCCGGAAGAAGTGGAAAAGAATCTGGCAAACAAAGTGCGCCACGTTGTGAGGTTAAAAGTTCCCGCGGATGAGACTGTTGTTCTAAATGACCTCGTGCACGGGGAAGTGGTTTTTGATACGAACGAAATTGACGATGCGGTTTTATTAAAGTCAGACGGATACCCTACATATCATCTGGCTGCAATGGTTGACGATCACTTAATGGAGATTACACATGTTCTGCGCGGAATAGATTGGATGCCATCATCGCCGGTTCATATGTTGATATATAAATCTTTTGGGTGGGAACTTCCCGTCTTTGTCCACCTGCCGAATCTAAAAGAAATGGGTTCAAACCAGAAATTGTCCAAAAGGTTTGGGGCGGTTGCGGCTGTGGATTTTTTGCAGGATGGTTTTTTGGCTGAAGCTGTTTTGAACTTTTTGATGTTTTTGGGCTGGAATCCCGGCACGGAAAAAGAGATCTACTCGCTGGAGGAATTTACTAATGATTTCAGTCTTGAGAAACTCCAAAAGACTGACCTTGTTGCTTTTGATAGGGAAAAACTTACATGGTACAACGGGTATTACATACGAAACATGGATGTAAAAATGCTTGGAGAGCGTTTGCTGGATTGGGCGGAAATATATAGTGTAGATCTTGGAACAAAGGACCGCAGTCCAGATTATGTGATAAAAGTTCTGGAAGCGGTAAGAGAGAGAATGAAAACCTTAATGGATTTTGCTGATATTACAGCTTACTTTTTTGATAAACCCAAGGTTGACAGGGAAATGCTCATCAAACAGTCGGGAGATGAAGGCCGTATGACCGGGATCATAACGAGTTTTAACGAACTATTGACCACCGTAAGTTATGATGACTGGAGAAAAGATAATCTTGACCGGATATGCCACGCACATTTGACCGCGAACAACTACAAACCAAAAGAAGCTTTTATGAACTTACGTATTGCCTTGTCGGGTGAGACTGCGACACCTCCCATTTTTGATACCATGGAGGTACTTGGAAGGAATGAGGTTCTTGAACGGTTACGTGCTCAGATCCGTTAATCAGGATCAGCCGAAAGCTACCCGAAGCTATACCGAAGGGAAAAACTTCCCGTAAGCTGTTTTATATTGTAACAGCAACAAAAATACTCTATTGTAAAGGGAAATAAAGATGTTATGATAAATTTATCTAACGCTAGCTCCTTGTAATACAAGTATCTTGGAAGACTAGAGTGCTGTCCATTGTCAAAAAGCAGCCGGTTGTTAGAATACGGAAAGATATAGTAAATTTAAAATACACTGAGGAGGTTATATGGCAAATAAAGATGTAAAAACGCTTTCACCGGAACAGAAGAACCGGGAGATTGCCTTAAGGTCCGCAATGGATCAGATCGAGAAATCTTACGGCAAAGGTTCTATCATGAAATTAGGAGAAAAGACGGAAGGTAAAGATATAGGAGTTATTCCTACAGGTGCTATCGCTTTAGATATAGCACTGGGCATTGGAGGGATACCCCGCGGAAGAATTGTAGAAATATACGGACCTGAATCCTCAGGTAAAACAACTTTAGTCCAGCACATAATCGCTGAAGCTCAGAAATTAGGTGGTACTGCGGCACTTATCGACGCCGAACACGCATTTGATCCAATTTATGCAGCAAAGACAGGTGTAGATGTCGATAATCTTTTAGTTTCCCAACCTGATACCGGCGAACAGGCGCTCGAAATTGCCGAAACACTTATCAGAAGCAATGCTGTGGATGTCGTTGCGATAGACTCTGTAGCCGCTCTGGTACCGCGTGCTGAGATTGAAGGTGAGATTGGGGATAGTTTTATCGCCTTGCAGGCAAGATTGATGAGCCAGGCCTTAAGAAGGCTGACCGGTGCTGTCAGCAGGTCAAACTGTACAATTATTTTCACGAACCAATTAAGAACTAAGATCGGTGTAATGTTTGGCAATCCTGAGATCACAAGTGGGGGGAAGGCGCTAAAATACTACGCATCCGTTCGTCTCGAAATAAGAAGGATCCAATCATTGAAGGAAGGCGCCGATGTAACGGGTATAAAAGTTATTGTAAAAGTAGTCAAGAACAAGGTAGCGCCGCCTTTCAGGTCTGCCGAGTTCGACATTATGTTCAGCGAAGGTATTAGTAAGTATGGAAATTTGCTGGATGTAGGTACCGAGTTCGAACTGGTAAAAAAGAGTGGGTCCTGGTACGAATACAACGGTGAAAAACTTGGTCAGGGGAGGGAAGCCGCAAAAGCGTTCCTCAAGGAAAATCACAAGATTTCCGCTGAGATTGAGAAAAAAATCCGTGATCTGATCAAAGAGAAGAAAGAACTTCCTCTCCAGATAGGTGGTGCCGATACGGTAGTGCCGGAAGAGGCTCCGGAAGAGGTAGATGATAAGTGACGATAGTCTTTACGAGAATCTACTGAATAAGGCTATAAGTTTTATAGCGTATTCACCCCGTACACTGAGTGAAGTGAATGGGCGGATGGATAAGTTCTTTCAAAAAAGGAACATAAACGAGTCATACGCATCCGAGCTAAGATCCCACGTGATAAAAGAACTCAATGAATTAAAGCTCATCGATGATGAGCAGTACGCGCTTTCATATGTTGAGGGTAGGATCAGATCGGGAAAGCCGTTTAGCAGGCGGAAGATATCCGATTTTCTTTACAAGAAGGGTGTTCCCGACGAACTATTAAAATCGGCGTTATCGCGTTACGGAGACGAGCAGGAAAGGAAATCCATCGAGGATCTCATCGAAAAAAAGCTAAAAACCTTTAAAAATGCCGACCCCCGCAAGAACAGGAACAAACTTATAGCCTATTTGTTAAACAAGGGGTATTCTCCGCAGTTAGTTTATCCCGCAGTTGACACAAAATTCAATATAGACTAGAATTTAGCTTGCGAATTTGCTTTTTGTGAAATATGGAGAATACTAAACACTTGATATCGAATACTGTCTTTTCAACCCGCTACAACGGTTTGGTACTTCGGTCTATGTAACAGCCGATTAAGGTTTGTTTTAAGCAAGTTCACCTGAATACAAAATTTAATTTATGGAGGATCTATGACGGATAATGTTGTTTTTCTATTAATAGTTTTAATGTCACCGCTTTCTGCCGTTCTTGTTTTTTATATCCTGAATAACCTGAAAGGTAAAAAAGTTACTGAAACCGCTCCCACGGAGGACCTTTCTATGGCCGCAAGCAAAGAGAACGTGGTCATAGAGGCAAACGCTCAGGCAAAAGAAATAGTTCTTGAGGCAAAGAGTCAGGCGTTGAAGATCAAGGAAGATGCCGAGGTCCAGGCAAAAAGAGCTCAGGATCAAGTTAACAAGTTGGAAAAAGATATTGCGATCCAAAGGACACAGGTCGAAACGAGGGAAAAAGAACTTGAGAACAGGGCACGAACTCTAAAGGCCGCTAAAGATGCGATCGATAAAAAGCAGTCCGATGTGGACGAGCTACATAGACAACAAAAAGAAAAGCTTGAACAGATATCGTCGCTGACACGGGATGAAGCAAGAAACCTTTTACTGCAGAAGTTCGATAAAGAACTTGTCGAGGAAAAAGGCAAGAAAATAAGACAAGCCGAGGAAGATATCAAAAAAGATTCCGAAAGAAAGGCCCAGGAAATTCTTATTGACGCAATGAGATTTGGCGCAACGGATTATATTGTCGAACACACCACGTCCAAAGTTAAACTACCCGATGAAGAACTTAAAGGAAGGATCATCGGAAAAGAAGGTAGGAATATCCAGACCTTTGAGGAAGTAACGGGTGTGGAACTCGACCTTGACTCTACCCCCGGGGAAATTATCATTTCTTCATTTGACCCAGTAAGGCGTGAAATAGCAAAAGTATCTCTGGAACGGCTTATCGCTGATGGCAGGATACAGCCTGCGAAAATAGAAGAACTTGTGGAGAAAACCAAAAAAGAGATCGACCATATCATGTTCAAAGAAGGGGATAATCTGTGCCACAGAGTTGGTGTGTACAACCTTCACAAAGATCTTGTACAGATGATGGGTAGGTTCAAGTATAGATTCTCTTACGGCCAGAATCTGATTGAGCACACGCTTGAGGAAACAAAAATTGGTATATCCATTGCTCATGAACTTAAAGCGAACGTTGATGTTGTGAAAATGGGATGTCTTTTACATGACATCGGTAAAGTAGTAACCGATGAGGAGGGTACGCATGTTCAGCTCGGCGTTGACCTGCTTAAGAAATACAACATTGATCAAAAAGTAATCGATTGTGTAGCTGAACACCATGAGGACAAACCATACAGTTCGGTTGAATCCGCGATTGTTGGTATCGCCGACCACGTCAGTGGTGCCAGGCCGGGAGCACGTTCGGAAGACTATGAATCATACGCAAAAAGAATGAAGGATCTGGAACAGGCAGCATACTCTTTTGATGGTGTTGACAAGGCTTACGCCATATCGGCAGGGCGTGAGGTGAGGGTGTTCGTGCTACCCCATAAGGTGGATGATACGTCTACTGCACTACTGGCAAGAGAGATTGCACGCAAGATAGAGCTTGAACAAACTTACCCTGGTGTGGTAAAAGTAACTGTGATAAGAGAAACAAGGGTGTCAGAGACAGCAAAGTAATGTCTTTGGTTAATATACCGAAGTTTGATTAAAAATATGTATATTAGTCTGTCTATATTGATATTTGTAGTTTTACTCATAATTTTTATGAGCATATTAAAATCCTTAGTTAAGGCACTGTTGGTGGTCGTGTCTTTGTTCGTACTTATTCTCGTTGCTTACAGACTTTTAAATCCACAAGTATTAGATTTTCCTTATGAAGCCCAAAGAAAGGAGAGTAGGTGAGAATTCTATTCATTGGAGACATCGTTGCAAAACCCGGACGCACAGCCGTTAAAGAAGTATTACCAGCATTAAAAAAAGAAGAAAATATTGATCTTGTGTTCGCTAACGCCGAGAATCTTGCTCATGGGCGTGGTGCAACTGTTGAAACGCTAAACGAAATGAAAAGCGTTGGAGTGGATTATTTTACAGGCGGAGATCATTTGTTTTGGCATAAAGGGTTTGAGGATCAGGTAGAAGAATTGCCTTTGATACGCCCTGCCAATTATCCGGAAAGTACACCGGGTGAAGGTTACGCATTACTCGAAACAAAATCAGGTGAAAAAATATTACTAATTAACTTGCAGGGAAGAACATCGTTTGGTGGGACGCAGAATTTGCTGGACGACCCGTTCAGGAAAGCCGATGAAATAATCGAGAAACACTCAGGGATCGAAAATCTCATAACAATTATTGACATGCACGCCGAAGCAACAAGCGAGAAGATGGCGCTTGCTTTATACCTTGACGGACGGATCACGGCTTTTTTGGGGACGCATACGCATGTTCCTACATGTGACGCCCACGTATTACCGCAGGGAACTATGTACGTCACAGACATTGGTATGACGGGAAACATCGACTCCGTTCTTGGAGTTAAGAAAGATATAATTATTAGCCTATTTCTGACGGCTCAAAATCAAAAGTTCGAGTGGGAAGATACTGGCAGGACAGCCTTTAGAAGTGTTATAGTTGATACTACAAAGAATACTATTTACCGAGCAGATAAAGATATGTAGTTGAGTATGCCGCCAGGCAGCTTTGAAAGGGGGTGTTTTAATAATGACCAAGCAAGATTTAATAAATAAAGTTTCTGATCAAGCAGGAATGACCAAAGTCGATTCTGCAAAAGCATTGGAAGCACTTGCCGATACTATCATGGGTGCTTTAAAGAGAGGTGAAAAAGTAACTTGGACCGGATTCGGTACATTCGAGGTGAGATCAAGAGCAGCAAGAATGGGAAGGAATCCTCAGACCGGAGCTCCTTTGCATATCGCAGCAAGCAAGACACCGGCTTTCAAGGCAGGTAAGACATTGAAGGAAATGGTTAGATAAGACGTTATTTAGCCTTTCCGTTGCGCGCGCAAATCCGGGGCGGTCCACAGCCGCTCCGGACCGTTTTTTACCTGTAAAATCTAATTAGATTATGAAAAAATACAATATTTTATCTCAAGAAGTATTCTCCAAACTAAAATTTCCGGTACCCTATTTTTACGGTATCGCGAATTCTAATCAACAACTGTACTCTATAGGTACACGACATTCATACGATCCAAATGACCCTCAATTTGTTTTTATCCAAAAAAAGTGGAAAGAGTTTTTAGACAAAACAGGCAATAATAGAGTTGTTATTGTAGAGTCCTCGATACGTCCAAACTTTACCAATCTTGAACAAGCTGTGAGAAATTCGTCTGAAGGAGGTTTTATATCACATCTCGCTCAGTTGTCAGGTGTTGAGGTTCAGTGTGCGGAGCCAGTGAAAGACTACGAAATCTTAGAATTAGAGAAGAGTTTTTCAAAAAATGAGATAGTTTACTACCATTTTGCACGTAGTGTTTCACAATACATCAGAAAACATTCATCGGAAACAGAGTTGGGTATGCGAAAGTTTGAGAATTACGTTAAGCCGTTTTTAATAAAATATATGAAGGAATTTAAGTGGGCTGACTTTGATTTTTCATTAGAAAATATGTATAAGATCCATAAAGAAGTTTTCGGAGTGGAGTTTGATTTGACAGATAAAAACTTTCTAATTAAAATTCCTTGGCCTGTATTTTATGAATCAGTAATTAATCAAGTTTCAAGGGAATCAGGAAGAATCCGCGATAATTGGATTGTAGGAAAAATTGAAACTTTATGGAAACAAGGTAATAGTCTGTTCATTGTGCAAGGAAGTTCACATGCAGTGATACAGGAACGCGCCATCAGGCAGTTTACTTTTGATTAACTAAGATATTATTCTACAATAAACGTATGCTCCTTAATTTTGTCATATCAACAGAGTTATTATTTATCACTGCCTTACTCCAAGATGCGGAAGTCGAGGGTTGGGTGGATTTACAAAACCACTTTTGGGATAAATATCACCTTGGTTACAGGATGTTGCAGGGTAACCACTTGGATATTTTTACGTCCGATAGCTGGAAAGTACAGCTAGGCAAAGCCACATCAGAGATAGAACAAATGATAGATGAAGGGATGAAAACAGATTTATATACTAAGTTACTAGCCAACGCCGAAGATTATAAAAAATGGCTAGAGGATGAATGGGTAAGAAATACGGATAAAATAGAAACCGAACTTAAAAATATTGTTAAAACAGACTTACCTGATGCGGTCTTTACAGTTTACGTTATGGGGAATTTAATGCATGTAGGAAGGTATTTAGGTAACGAAAAAATTGCATGGGGTCACAAAGAAGAGTGGGACAATTACAGTTTGGTTTATCTCGTACACGAATATCTTCACGAATACTTTTCATATAATCAGCTAGAACATGCTGTAATTGAGTTGATAGCAGATAATGAACTACGTATAAGACTTAACAAAAGTGGGGAATACTTTACTTGTGAGGGTAAGAGTGTAGGTCACGAAGACCTTAGAGATATTGAAAATAAAATACTACCTTATTGGCAAAAATATCTCGCTGACACTAGTAAGAATATTTACGAGTTTGTTGATGAACTCAAGGAAAAATACCAAGATAATTAGATACTTTTTCTATGAGGAACATCCTAACATGAATTCTATTTTTAAAATAACACCGTTCAATAATACTTTGCTTCAGGGATATAAGGAGAAGGCAATGGCAGAGTTAAATGATTTCTTCGGTAGAAAATGGGTTTATAATACCCCGAAAGTTTTCGTTGTAGACGACAGAGAAACAATTAATTTACTGCAAGAGAAAGAGACAGAAAACTGGGTTGTTGGGTTTAGTACAGGTGTTTATATCTGCATTTTAAACCCGGATAATATTTCTAAAGAAAGTTGTCACGACGGTTCAACATACAAGGTAGAGAAATTAATCAAACACGAATTATGTCATATATTTTTTAACAAAAGTTTTGGGGGTACAAACTTTCCCTGGATTACAGAAGGCATGTCCATTTATGTTGCGGATCAGTTTTATAAATATCCTATACCGGAAATGTTTAATGGGTTTTTAGATGGTAAAAAGATATACCAGGAATCAGGAGCCTCAATAAAACTACTCATAGATAACTTTGGTAAGGATAAAGTTTTTGAATTTTTGCGAAAACAAAACGGAGTAAAAGACATAGAATCACTAAACTCTATTTTTAAAGAGGTGTTTGGTTCAAAAATGGAATATTCCTTTTTCAATAATTTACATTAACTTCGGATAACTATAACTTATTGTTACATTAGGGATGTATATTGTAGGATAGGCACCTTTTAATTACTATGCAAAAAGCAATTAACAAAAATAGTAAGTGGGCAAAGAACCCCCCCCCGTCAGGAGGTCATTTATAATATAGATTTTTTACCAGGTACAGTTCTTGACCTGGGAGGCTCTGACGGGGTTAGGGCTTTATATTTTGCTAGAAATGGGTATAAAGTTACGAACGTCGATAAAAACGCCGATGCTATAGCTGACTTTTTAAACAATGCGAAAAATGAGAGTCTAAATGTAGAAGGTGTTGTGACCGATCTTGAGAATTATGCTATGGAGAAGGATTATGATAACGTTAGTAGTTTCTTCACCTTGCATTTTTTTAGAAGGAGGAAGTGCATATAGATTATTAAACTCCATAATGGAACATACCTCGCCGGGTGGTATTAACTTGCTTATAGGTTTTACAAATGTTGGGGATTTCCAAAAGAATCCGATCGCAAAAACAAAACTCTATCCTCAAAAAGATTACATTTTGGAATTATACAAAAATAACGGTTTTGAAGTTTTAAAATACAACACGAAAATGGGACTGACTAAGTCTGGTGAGCAGCAGGAAAAGTTCTTTTTGCTTACGAGAAAAAATTAACCCGTTACCCCTCTTTGCTTCCACTCAAAATACTTTTCTACCCACTTGGGATAATCCTCGTTGTTGGCGTCATATAAACCATACTCAAAGTCTAAGATCTCACTTGCGTAAGTCATCTCGTCATAAGTTAGTTCATTAAACATGTCATCGGGTAAGTTCCACGCAGTATTTAATATATGCATAGATAAAGTCCTTTCAAACTTTCTGTCATATTGTATTGTTCCTGCAAACAGGAGTTGTAAGAATTTACTTTTATTAATCATTTTAAGTATGGGGAACTAGTCTGATTGGGTAGATACATCAGATAAAGCTCCCCTTAAAACAATTACACTTGTCCCTAGATCTACTTACGGCCTGGTAGTTCTCCATATGGGGATCCGGAAGCCTGGTAATCATCTCGGGCGACATGCCAGGTTTCCTTTATATCTCCATAAGACTCTTCGGTGTCATTGCCGTCCTGCTCACCTTCCCATTCGGAGTAATCCTTGGAATCCTGTTCATCCCATCCCCTGGAATCACGAGGATCGTAGGTACTATCGTCATCTTCGTACTTTTCCTCGAACTTACCCCTGTCGTTCCAGCAACCACAAGTACTGCACATTTTACTTTACTCCTTATTTTTGGTTAACAGACATCCGATATTGTAATTAATCGGTCGTCTATTGTGGTTATTATATAGATAATATCTTTATAAGCGATATATAGTCAAATTGGTCTATTAACCCTGAATCAACGTGCAAATCGTAGCCTCAGAATCAACTCCTGTTACTGTGAACCAGAAAGTACTTCCCAGTCCCACCCCGTCAGAACTTACTCCGATCCGCCCACCCATTCTCTCCACAAGGCTTTTTGTTATATATAGACCAAGCCCCGTTCCGCCCGTCTCCGCTATCGTTTGGTAGGAATTATCCAGCCTCCCGAACTTGCTGAATAATCTGGGGATGTCTTCTCTGCTAATTCCTTTTCCTGTATCGGTCACTAATATCTTCACGGTATCGTGATTTACTTTCTCTGCGGCGATACTTATGCCGCCTTCCTGCGTGAACTTAATGGAATTTCCAAGGAAGTTAATGATAATCTCGCGGAGTTTGTTCCTATCCGCATAAATGTTGGGAACTCCCGCTCCAACGTTCAGTTTTAAATACAATCCTTTTTCATCAGTTTTGATCTTGAACTCCTCCAGGATTTCTTTAAAGAAGTCATTAAGTGTGATCTGTTCCATTTTGAACGCGATTTTTCCCTGCTCGATCCTTGCGAGATTCAGTGTGTCGTTTACAAGGTTCAGCATCCTCTCAGCGCCACGGATAGCCTTACTTAGGTATCCAGTCTGTTTTTCGTTCATAGGACCGCCCCTGCCCTGTTCCAGCATCCACAGGTAGCTTTTTATTATCGTAAGAGGGGTTCTCAGTTCGTGGGAAGTAATAGAAATGAAATCATCTTTAGTTTTATCGAGCTGTTTTTCTTTAGTGACGTCAACAAGTGTAATTAAGCATTCTTTGGAGTCCTGCAGTTGAATAACTGATGTTTTTACGTTAACGAAAAAATCCTGGTCCACACCGGTTAAAATTGCTCCTTCGAGCGAGCCTTTGCTTGGGTCCCCCTGAAAAGTGTATTCCTCAACGGTGATAGGCTGGCCTTTGTCAGTTCTAAGTTTTATTATTTCATTTGCGTTTTTCCCCAGTACATCGGAGGAGTTTTTCTTTAGGAGTCGTTCGGCGGTATGGTTGAAGAGGGTAATATTGTACTTATCGTCAACAGCGAATATAAGTTCAGATACCCAATAAAGCAATTGCTCCGTCCTTCTTCGTTGTTCGAGAAGTTCTACGTTTTTCTTATATACTTCCTCAGCAATTTTTTCCGGCTGAAGTGTTTTTATGTAGTCAATGTCCATGGCAGTTTTAAAACACTTATAC
>LCBS01000019.1 GCA_000997355.1 candidate division WWE3 bacterium GW2011_GWB1_41_6 | reverse complement strand
AACCCTAAAAGTCCAGTTCAGCCAAAACGCTGCCAACTGGTACAGTTCGTCAGGTGTAGAGGACGGGTGGGATACGCTTTCTGAAGGAAACTATATAGCCGATATAGATGCTATTGATTTATCAGGACTTGTCTGGACGGGGCGCAATTTTTACTACAAAGTGCAGTTTGAATCAAATTCCCCGACAAACGACTCAGCACCAATATTAGATGAAATTGTTGTTTATAACACACCCGGTACGTGTGTTTCTACTCAATATGCTACTTTGGTGACGGCAGACTCGTCTTTAGGTAATGGCAATATATATGAACTGAATGGAGGGAACCCGACTATCAGAGGTTTTAAGTATGGGCTGACACAAACAGACACTTGGGATGTTCATGAAGAGGGGGATTTTACCACCGGTTCATACTCTCTTGATGTCACGGTTTTAGACCCTCTAACTACTTATTACATCAGGGCTTATGCTACCAACCCCCGTGGTATTACATACGGTGATTGGGTAAGTTTTACTACCAGCGGTAATTATTCATCCTCAGGTACACTTACATCAACAAATTTCTTATCCGGTTATGAAGTGGAAACAATTAATAGGTTCGTATACAATCTTACCGATAAACCTGAAGATACAACTGCTACGATACAATTCAGTCAGGATGGGGAAACCTGGTATAACTCTGCAGGAACTCCTGGCGGGACTGACACTATGAAGAAAGGTATTAACTCGGTCAATCTGGTGGATCTTGAATGGACCGGTGATAACTTCTATTACCAAATTGAATTTACATCTGCTACCGGCGATGAAACCCCGGCTCTAAGTGAAGTTAGTGTTCTGATCAACGATCCTCCGGGTATAAGATTGGAGGGTGTACAAATGGAAGGGATTTGTGTAGGGGATGCTCCTTGCTTTTAGACCAAGAATAATAAGTAATAAACACGCGCAGGTGCGCAGCACCGAGCAAGCTTGTATAATAACCCAATGACACCGATCCAACTTCTGACTCAAAATCCGGCAGCCTTTGTATTACTGGCAATTTCTTTGATCATTTGTATTTCCATTCACGAGTTTGCCCATGCCTATTCTTCATTCAAATTAGGTGACCCGACAGCAAAGTCGCTTGGAAGAGTTACACTAAATCCGTTGGCCCACCTGGATCCTGTGGGAACTTTGTTATTGCTTATCGCAGGGTTCGGGTGGGGGAAACCGGTTCCTTTTGACCCGTCTTACCTAAAAAACCCCAAACGTGACGCCGCTCTGATCTCCTTAGCAGGTCCTATGTCAAACTTTTTATTAGCGATTGTTCTGACAATTGTCCTAAAGGCTTTCGGCTCATTAGGAGCATTGAACACACTTGTTTTTATGGTCATTTACTTCAACCTGATCCTTGGATTTTTTAACCTTATCCCTATTCATCCGCTAGATGGGTTTAAAGTAGTGAACGGTCTACTGCCAGATAATTTGTCGGTGCAATGGATACAAATGGCTCCTTACGGAATTTTTATACTTTTGTTCCTGATCCTTACTAACACAACTTCAAGGCTGTTAGGTTCTTTTATTGGTATAGCGCTAAATATATTGGGTTTGAACTAATCACGTCATAAAACTGTCCGCATCAGAAAATTGCTTCTTTTTTCCTATCACATATAAATAAATGGCCTATGTCTCACAACTTTGTAAAAAAAAAAATTTGTAAGACATCCATTTGCATTGTTCGTCATATTGACTGTTTTTACTTTTTTTTCTATAGTTACCTCAGATGATTACATCTCCACACAGAGGCAACTCTGTCTGGTTTCCTGATGTGCACGTCGAAGCTGAACGATTGTTTTCTCAACGTTTTCGCTTTATCGGGATTCTGAGTGCAAAGTCCCTTGGGGCAATGCTTAGGAAACCCACTTATAAATGCGGGATTCACGTCAGTGGCCCGTCACATCGGGAATGGATTTATAATTAACATAAGATACAGGCTCAAAAAGGCAGACATGCAGAGTCCGGTTTTGAAAAAATCGTCAGGTGGTACTAAACAGTTCCTGTATCGCTTTCTTGTTTGTTCTTACAAACCTGTGGGCATCTGTGATTGAAAGGAAAGATTTTGCATTAGAAGCGTCATTTACCAAGCCGATTGCTGCTTTGTCCTCACCAAGGAGGGTAACAAATCCTTGCCCCACACCTTTGTCCATAACCGATATCACAGAATTTTGATCGGTTTCACGAGGTACTACAATTATCCGCATTATGGAGTTCTCCTTTCCTCTGATTTTGAAGAATATGAAGTGAATAGGGTAGCTGCTTGCGGTGAGGCCGACGTGTATATCCGCATTGGCTACCCCAATTAAACGATTTAACTTATTGCACCGGCTGCGAGGAAACTACCCGGTTGGCGGTTTTCTTAGCAGCCTAACGATTTGCCTCTCTTCTAGCGTTACCGCCTCCTGCTTCGCCCAGGACCATCCTTTACCCGTCCAGAACTGTTTTGCTCCTTTGGATAACTTACGGACAAGAATAAAAAGGTTCCTCTTTCTTTCCTTGCAGTAACGCATTTGATTCTCCTTTATAGGTACTTATGGATTCGAATTTACCCGGAATTTAGGGTTCTATAAAAATAGCATACTTACTACATGGTTTTCAAGTATAATCGCGAAGCGAATATACAAGGAAACGCAGGTGTGTTAACACCGAGTAAGCTTGTATAATGGTTGAATGGAATTTTTTGACGGTAAAGCTGAATCAGTGGAGTTAGAAAAAGAAATAGTTCAGAAAATAAATGGTATAAAGGCCGGTGGAAAGGGTTTAAAGACACTGCTGATCGTTCAAATAGGGGATAACCCGGTTTCGGAGAAATATATTGGACTTAAAGTGAAATTGTGCGAAAAGTTAGGTATTCCCGTACAAGTACATAAAATAAGCGAACATCTACCAGACGCAACAATTATATCAGGTGTGAAAGCCTTGTTTGAAAGCAAAGAAGTAAATAGTGGCATTATCCAGCTTCCTCTGCCAAGGGAGAGTTTGCATGACATTTTGGACAATATTCCGGTACAAAAGGATGTAGATATGATCTCCAACGAAAGTCAAAAACATTTTTACGAGGGAGATATATCACGGCTGTCGCCCGTATTGTGGGGAGTGAATATTTTTCTAAGGAAGAATGAGATTGATATAAGAAACAAAAAAGTAACAGTTTTAGGGTGTGGCTACTTGGTAGGACGGCCTGTTGCAAGGTGCTTGCAGGAACAAGGTTCATTTGTGGAAATTGTGGATGCTTATACAACAGGAACTCCGATCAATGCCGATCTAGTGGTTCTTAGCGCGGGTATACCAAATCTTGTAAAAGGTGATGATGTAAGCAAAGGGTGTCATGTTATAGACTTCGGATCTTCGATTGTCGACGGAAGAACCGTGGGAGACTTTGATCTTATGTCACAAATTGACCATCTGGGTATTGTTTCTCCTTCACCCGGCGGAATGGGTCCTCTTGTAGTTAGATTTCTGATTATGAACCATATTCTTACACACCTCTAATAAAATGAGGCGGGTAAGTTGCTTATACGTATTCATAACTTTGGTGCCGGCATGTCACGTTCTATAGAAGGATGGGTGTTTAAATAGCTGATTTACGTATCATTAATGCTAGAATTCCATAAACAATACGAACCCACACATATATAGGAGGAAAACGACATGGGCAGGAAAAAAGGAAAGAAAATAAAGTGTCCGTTCTGCAAAAGCAACCTAGTGGCCCCTGAAAACCCGGGTGACATTTTGGTATGTTCAGAGCACGGTGGTACGTGTGAGAAAACAATGTATACCATAACCATAGTTCAGCCGGGATACAGCGATGCGTTTCAGGAAGTATTCTTAAGTTTATACAAAGCTCTAACGGGTGGTGACTGGGGGGATCCTGATCTTCCAAGTGTAACGTACAAGAATACAGGGTTTCTTCTTTCCCACGGAAAGATCACATCGGATCTGGATTATGCGGCAGATGAAGGCCCACTCCGCAGCATAGGGTTCGTTAAGTTTACGTAAAAACAAAAAGGTATCCAATTTGGGATCATCGAACTTCCCTTAGCGGATACCTATTTTTAAAATACCAACCAATATAGGTATAAAAGGACCCTTGTTCTGTGTCATCAGGACATGGGTCCGGTTTGCAAATCAGAAGATGTTAATTAATCAACGGGTTTTTCGGACTCCTCCATTATGCTATCAACCCAAATATAATCATCTCCTGATAACATAGACCATTTGTGGAATGCAGGATTATCTTGATAGAATTTCAAATTGGGACATTTCCTTGAAATTAACAGGTGCCCGAAAGATTGCCCCGAATAATACGATTTAACTGGAACGCTTATCTTATTTTTGCATACTTTTGGTCCCTGACATTGGCAATCTACCGTCTTATTAATTTCACTATCCCTTTTTGAGTCTTTTAGCAGTATATCCAGTTGTTTCCGCTGTTTGAAGGATACGACTAGGAGGTATATAACTGTTATTGTGAGAAGCACGATAACCCAAAACCAAGGCCCTGTGAAATCATTCATATCTCTCTCCATTTTGGTTAGTTTAGATTGTTAGGTGACAAAATTATAGCACCACCTATAATCCAGAACCAAATACGGCTTGGATTATCATACATCGAAGTTTACCAAGCCATAGAACGTTTGGAGGAATTAGGAAGGATTGGCAGATTTCCGTATTATTTTGTTGTTCGGGAATAGAAAAAAATAAATAACCCCCGTTCAAGGATGTACCTTGCCGGGGGTTTGCGATTTTTGACCGATCTTTATAAGTTTGGTTGATTTGAGCTGTCAGTGCGGTCAAGATAAGTACAGCTGTAGTCCGTAATGCTCGGTCACGTCATCCTTCATCAACCTAATACTGGACGGAGTAGTCCTCACCAAAAAATCGTTCACCTCGCAAGTTATATCCCATGGGTGTGATATGTGTGACACGTATCTTGTTGGGCCACTTCATACTCTCTCTGACAATGTGTTTTGTAAACTGCTCGATAGTGTCATTGCCTAAGAGAAAAGCAATTGCGTTTCGTTTTCCTTCTTGTCCGCAAATACCGCGTCTAGGGTCAATTAAGTAAGTGTTATGCCCCAGATCGGTCCATACAATGACGTATTGGAAACTACCGTTCGGACTAATAGTAACTTTGCCGGTTTCTGTATCGTTTTGTAGTCGTTTATACCGGTTTCGCAATAAACCACTCGCAAATAAAAATACTGCCATTGCTAACACAAGAACTACTACATAAAGTTCATTTTGTGACATTTATCACTCTCCTTCTCGGGATTTATGAGTTTTTCCGATTATAGGTGTAATAAGAGCTAAAATCAAATAAGTTATGCTACAATGCTGAAAATCAAAAAGAAAAAGGGGTGAAGAAATTATTTCCTTTAGCTTTGTACAGGCCTGGTAGCGTACTCTGACTACCGGGCTTTTTTTTATGAATAATAGTCCAAATAAAAAAACCACCGGAGGATTGAGGTGGTAAAATAATGTCAGTCAAATAACACGGATACAAAGGAGGAGGGCTGATGGATTACCTATATGTTTTCATGTGGGTGTTTCTATTTTTTCTGATAAGGCAGGTTGTTGAGGTTATAGGATCGCTGCTTTTTGCTATGCAAGTGACGAAAATCAGCTATACCGGCCTTATCCCAATAACATATTGGCGTGGAAAGATTGGTGATACTGTACTGAACTTCGGCGGGTTGCTTATTCCGAATGTTCAGGTGAGTATGGAGTCTTGGGTAAAAGAAGGTATGCTTGGAAAGCGGGGATTAGTAGTGATCTTCAGGATGGTTGCAACAGTAGGAACCACCATATTACTCCTTAGTTTACTGACTGATGCATCGGCTTGGCAAACACTTTTTCATCGGGATTTGTACAAGACTTTTTCGGAGTATGCCTTTAGTTTTGATAAAGATACCATGCCTTTGTACCTACGGCTTGGTGTCTCTTTGCTGACTACCCACATGCTGCTACTTCCGGTCGGTATTTTTATAGATCTGATCGATCTTTTTGGAGTGGTCTTGCTCCTGATTGCTGATGTATTGGGAAAGGGGATTCCAGAGAAAAAACAAGATGGGGAAGATGTTATAGAAATTCGGATTTCTGTGTGGCTAGTGGTTGGGATAGTCGTCTTGTTAGCAGGGTCAATGATTTATTTAATTCTGAGAGCAGAGTTTTAAATACACAATGAAAAAACCTCTTTCTATTAGGAAGAGGTTTTAAACTGATACGGTATATCTAATGTGTTATGCTAATTTGATCAGCTTAACTCATATGGGAGTGTGAACAGCACGATATTTTGGAAAAACGCTGAACCCAACCACCGGCTGCCAAAACCGATATACACCTTGGAGCCAAAACGGTACAGAGGCTTTAAGATGTATGTTTCTTTGTAGAATTTCTTTGTCCGGGCTGCTGCGTGCCAAAGACCGTCAACAAGAATATATCCTCCAATTTCTACTTCCCATCTGTCTGATGCTATAGCTAGGGATACCTCGTGTGTGATGCCGGTTGATACCAGTATGCTGTCTCTTTCAAATGGTAGAGTTTTGGCGATCTCCACCCAATTGACACTGCCCATCTGTTCGATCTGGTCTTCTTTCACAACCATGCTTTCGCTCATTATTGTCTCCTATTTGTTTTGGGATGTGTTTGATCGGATTATATCAGATAAAGTATATTGGCAGGGGTTGTTGACTATGATGGGAACTTTTAAAGTAAGATCGAAGTCTTAAAAGGAGGGTACTTTTAAGACTTAAGTTAGTTATGATTGCTAATATTCCCTCTAGCTTAGATTTTCCTGGGTAGTAGGTTTTCCGTGTACAGGACAATTAGGATCTGGTTTTACAATAGCCGAGACCTTGCCCCTGTTGCCGCACATTGTGCAGGTAATATCATGTCTTCCCATTGATATTCCACGGCAAGAGCCACAGATAACCCAGCTAACTTGGCAGGTGCACATACTCTCTCCTTTCTGCGAGCTTACAAAGTTTTATATAACTATTTAATTTGATTATATGTAAGAAGTAAGTAGTCTGCAATATTATAGGATAAACAAGGCAGGCACTAGTTGACTATGATGGGAACTTCTAACGCTGCTGTTTTCTTCGTTGAAATTCAGTTTCCATATCCTTAATTTTGTTTTCTAATCTTGGCTTTATTACCTTAGGATACACAACAAACCCTACTATTATTACTAAAACTAAAATTATTAAATCGTTCATAGAATCCATTATACGCAGAAGTTACTCACGTGCAATCTGGCAGGCACTAGTTGGTTATGTTGGGAACTTTTATCAAAGTGCTATAATCAGCAAAATTAAACAAATCGAGTGAAAGGAGATTAACGATGTCTGATGTACGATTATTTTCGCTGGAAGATACTGAGAAAGTTAGGAAATTCATTATTGACTTTCTTAAAAAGTATCCTATGTCAACCGAGGAGGAGATTCGGAAAGCTGCTCAAGGAGAATTTCCCAATATTGACTGCGTAAGCGCTATATACCACTTACTCAAAGATTTGTTAGAGGAGGGAGCATTACACCTCAGAAACCGAACCGTTTATTCGCTCCATTGAGAAGATGGGCATGATAATAACTTATAAAAAGGTTAGCTTTACAAACGGGCTGACCTTTTTCTCTTTGTAAATTAAGAGTTGGCAGGCACTAGTGGACTATGTTGGGAAATTTTATTATTATGCAGGTAACAAATAAAAGGAAAGGAGAGCTCCATATCCATGACAGATGATATTGTGGATGCATCATTTAAATGGGCGAGACAGCTTGCTGCAAGGAACGGTTTTGTTGAAGGTTGCACTGTTTCATCACCTGAAGGTCTAATCTATGAAATAGTAAGTATAGGCTTTGGTGCCGATGAAGCTTGTGTCACACTTCAGTTGTCAGGTCAGCCCAAAGCAATATCCAGGACAGTCATAATTAGAGAGCGGCAAGCAGAAATATCTTGGGGAGGGCAGCATTTCTAATGGTCTGATAAGAATGGTAAGGTCAGGATACCCAACTGGCCTTTTTTGTTTCCTGTGTTTTGGAAGGGGCTTGTGCATTACATCGGGAACTTGGATAAATGAGGAGTAGGGAACAATCTCTTGGATTGTTGTTAAGAACTTACTGGAGTAAGTGCCCTACTACTTAACCTTTTTTACAAACTCACCGTTGAAGGTCAGTATTTTTGCTTCAGAAACTTCATGCTGATCGCACCATATGCACAGTTCATCTACTTCACCATAAAGCACGCCAAAGAATCTATAGTTACAAAAAGTATCTTTGCGTATCTTGCCGATGAGCCGGCAAGCATCAAGAACAGCAGTGTTGTTGAAGCAAAATACTACTTTGTGTGGAGGTTTTGGTCCTACGAGCGTAAAATTCTGAAAAAACCCTGCAAAAACAGGCAGTTGGAAATCGGTGTGAATAATTGTCATGCCACTACTCCTTATATCGTTATAGTCGGATTATATGCTCAAACTTCGGTATTGTAAACTACAGGTTACATGGCAGGGGTGGAAGGAATCGAACCCTCGTTAACGGTTTTGGAGACCGCCGTCCTACCACTGAACGACACCCCTTTAAGTATTCTTAAGCCAGTGCATTATAGATGTAATTCAATTCGCGGGCAATTACTGTTTCAGGGTTTTTATCCATAAAGAAAGTGTAGGATCAGGTAAATCCTACACTATGGAACAATTACTCAATTTTGTATGGAATCACGACCTTTGCCACTTTCCCCTCATTGTTAACATAAACATCACAGCGGATCGTTATAACCTCATCCAGAAACCTGATAGAAAAACTTGTAATAAAGGTACGTACAACATTACGACTTATGATTAAATAGTATTCTTCTACAGATTTGACCGATGTCTTGATGTTAAATGCATTCAATTCAGGCTCTCCAAGTTGAGATACTTCCCACCAGGACCTTCTTTGAGGTTTTATTTTAACATTAAGTTCATCGACTGAACCTTTTACTTCTAGCCAAGCCTCTCTGAGATCAACAACACGACCCTCACGGTTTCGATGGCCGGTTTTAATACTACCATCAATGACATAGTAACTGAGTTCACCTGCAGGCATAGTTCTCTCCTTATATTGGTTGAGTTTGAATGATCAGGTTCAAATTATAAAATAAATTACTTTTGTCAGTCAATAAGGATTATTGATAGGGGATTAGTGTTTAGCTATTATGGAGCCCACTCGCGGAATCGAACCGCGGACCTACTCCTTACCATGGAGTTGCTCTACCGACTGAGCTAAGTGGGCATGTTCATCTACAACAACATGCAAACCACATGAAATGTTACCATTCACATATTTTGTAGTCTATACCCATACGATCATATTGTAACCCAAATAAAGAAAAAGGCCGCTGGGGAGTGCGACCTTTTGAACGGACGGGCAGGTTCTAGTTTTGATCGTTTTTCAGGAACTTTACTGCCCATGGGTAACGGCTAATTACTCGAGATGGTTTTCCTTCCTGCACTAGTTCGTAATTCACCGCATACTGTTTATAGTGCGTAAACCTTAGTGCCGCAGTGTTAAGTCTACCAACGTCGGTGACAGTTAGATGTTCAAAAGCAATATCCACAATTTTAAGTTCCTCCGTACTGAGATTGGAAACCGCATCCGGACTTTTAAAACCCCTGATAATCACCTTTCTATTCATAGCTCACTCCTTTTTATTTTAGATGGTTTAACGGCAAAAGGATTATAGTTTATAGTTGCGTAATAGTAGAATTAATAGTTAGAGTGGTGCCGGGAGAGGGATTCGGACCCCCGTAGGCTTACGCCAGCTGATTTACAGTCAGCTCCATTTGACCGCTTTGGTATCCCGGCTAAAGATCAAATTCATGTGAAATCTTATCATTAAGTTATTATAGAGTCTATAGAGTGGGTGGAGAAAAAGGCCGTAATCCAAGAAAAATTACGGCCAAGGTATTTTTATTTTTCCGTCTACGAGGTGAGAAAGTTCTTTGCTATAACCAGATCCCTTTTGACTTCAACAACGTTGCCCTCACTGTCGATAAGCTCGAAGTTCAGGTAAGGTCGTTTTGGGTGATTAAGAGCTTTGCTGACTGCGTTGATCAGCTGGTGGAGATCAATAGCTTCCAACATAAAAACTAGAACTCCTCGCTTTAGAAGACTGTTCGTTTCTTCTGTAGAAATTGACTCTTCGGTTGGGAACCCCCTTATGACAACCTTTTTCCGCTGGTACTTTACTTTACTCATATTATGCCCCTTTCTTCATTAGGATTAGATTTGTGAAAAGAGTTTACAAAAATTCGATAGTTTTGGAAAGGGTTTCTGGAGCCAGCGGTGAGGATCGAACTCACAACCTACGGTTTACAAAACCGTTGCTCTGCCATTGAGCTACGCTGGCGTACTGTGCACATTTCAACACGTTTATGCGAACTATAGCATTTTAACAAATAATTTACTTTTTGTGCGTAGTTCATTATAATAAGTATAACCTATAATACACACTTGTACGTGAGGAAGGAGTCATACATGAGCAGAAAAGGTAGTACAGCTGGTAATAGTGGAAAGGTCGAAGTACACGAGCAGGATTCGCTTACACAAACAGTGCCTGCAGGGATTGTTCTATGGGCAGATCCACCCGATTCCGGGTATGGAAGAGACAGCCGTCCAAATAATTGCAAGAGGCGGAGAAAGTGCCGTCTTCCGGTTTGCAACTGCAGCCAAAGAACATTAGATGTATGCGTTGCTAACTTGGTAGACTAGCTTTGTAACTAAGGTATGCCTGATACATTTTTATCGAGCGGTGGTCACTTCCAACACACCGCTCTGTCTTTCTCCCGTTGTCAACATTCCAATAATATGCTTTAATCCATAGGCGTTGTTCGTTCATTATTATTGTTATAGGACAAGCACACGCTCCGAAGCTTATGTCAAAAATTTGTCAGATATGCGGAAAAGGGTATTTAAAAGGTAATCAGGTCCCGAGGGGGATTGGCCGTCGTGTTACCCGACGAACAAATATCAGACAACAGCCCAATCTGCGAAGTAAGAAGTTTCTTGTTGATGGAACGGCAATTACCGTGAAAATCTGCGCGTCCTGTCTTAAAAGAATTAAGTTTGAATCTAATCAGGATAGTGTTGAAACAGAGCCTGTTGTTGCCTCAAATCTAAACTTTTAAAGGACCCCTAATCAGCGTATCCGTTTAAAAAGTCTTTCCAATCCATTATTTTCCTGCCCTCAATTTGAAGCGTTGCTATTTCCAATTCATTTTTAACCAGATCCACTTTGTATATTTTAACTTTCAGATCAGTATCCTTGTCCTTGCGGATGGTTATGTTCTTTGCTTTAGCAAGTCCACTAAGAGTGGTCCAGGCAACCGGCCACGGATTGTAAGCCCTTACCATCCTGTCGATTTCCATAGCCGGTTTTCTCCAATCAATCCTCCCGTCTTCTTTAAAAACAAATGTACTTTTTGGCTGGGTGGGGGAGTAGGTATAGGTAGCTAAGGATTCATTCTGGGGTTGTGGTTGGATTTTCCCGCTAACGTAATTATGAATTATTTTTGGTAGTTTTTTGGCTGCGGTTTTAAAAAGGACATCATTTAGCTCTTTCGCATTGGGTTTGTCGTCTATTTTATACTCAATAGCTCCTATTATCGCTCCACGGTCGATTTCTTTGCTTACCAAATGAAAAGTAATACCTGTGGTTTCGTCGCCGTTTAGGATGGCAAACTGAACCGGACTGGCCCCCCTCCATCGTGGCAGCAATGAAAAATGAACATTGACCAACCCGAATGGGGGAGTTTTAATAATTTCTACAGGTATCATGAAGCTGAAATCAGCAACAATTACGACAACCACGTCTGAGTCATTAAGTTGTTCAATAACCTTATCCTTGTCGCCGCGTAGGGAATTAGTTGTTAGACATTTTATTCTGTGTTCCTTAGACCATTTCTTTACACCGGTCTCTTTTAACTCCTGACTGCGTCCGGTTTTTACGTCATCTTTGGTTACGGTCAGAACAAGCTCAGTCTTATCAGAATCATTTAAAGCATCCAGCAGGGGTATAGAACGGTCCGAAGTTCCGAAAAACGCAATTTTTATCATTTTATCTTTCTATAAACTTTTTAATTTATTAGTCCGGCTTCTTATCCTGCTACCACATCCAGGAATTGATCAAATTCCTTTTCTGTAAGTAGACCGCCGATTGTTTTGGAAGTAAATAAGACACCGTTCAGATGATCTATTTCATGCTGTATCACGGCTGAAAAGAAACCTGATGCTGTAAGCCGGATCGTTTCTCCGCTCTCGTCCTGTGCTTTTATTTTAACTTTCTTATTACGCTCTACTTTGCCGTATGAGTTGGGTACGCTTAAGCACCCTTCATATTCTACTATAGTATCCTTTGATTGGCTGATGATCTTGGGATTGATCAAAACGAACTCCTGAACGATCGGAGTTTCTTTATCGGCGGGGTTAAAAACATAGTTCCTGACAATGGTGATACGCTTAAGCACCCCTATTTGAGGAGCTGCCAAACCCGCACCCTCGGGATTCTTGGCATTTTGCAAAGTATCCTTCAGGTTCCGTATTACTTTTTGTGTCCCACTGCCGAAGTCCGTTACTTTTTCGCATGGTTGCAGTAAACGTTTGTCCGGAATAGTAATGATTGGAACTACTGACATATGTGTATTTTAGCACTTCGTTTGCATTCTCGCTTCGCTCGAAAGGAGCATAGCGAAAGGTATAAACTCGTGTTAAACTCTGCATGATATGCTTAATCAATTTTGGAGCCGCTTCTCATACGACATCGGGATCGATCTGGGTACGGCAAATACTCTTGTCTATGTAAAAGGAAAGGGGATACTTGTCCGCGAACCAACCGTTGTGGCTATCCACAAAAAAACCAAAGATATACTTGCTGTAGGGAGCGAAGCAAAGAGAATGATAGGAAAGACTCCCGCCTCCATAACCGCGATACGGCCTTTGCGGGATGGGGTTATTTCAGACTTTACCGTTACACAAAAAATGCTTGAATATTACCTTAAACTTGTTCATGAGATGCCGTCACAGTTTCCAAAGCTTCCACGACCGCGGGTCGTTCTCGGTGTTCCTCAGGGTGTTACCTCAGTAGAAAGAAAAGCAGTTGTTGATGCGGCTAGAAGCGCCGGTGCACGGGAAGCATTCTTATTGGACGAGCCGATGGCTGCGGCAATAGGCATCGGTCTTCCCGTTCTGGAAGCCCAGGGAACAATGATCGTGGATATGGGCGGGGGAACCAGTGAAATCGCTGTTATATCTTTGGGTGGGATCGTGGTTAATAAATCTTTAAGAGTTGCGGGTGATGAGCTGGACCAGGAGATCGTGGATTACGCTAAGAACAAATATAACTTGTTATTGGGAGAGAGAACTGCGGAAGAAATTAAGTTCAGCATTGGTAACGTGATCGAATATGAGGGTGAAGCCGCTCATAAAGCGCTTTTCCGTGGAAGGGACCTAAAGTCAGGACTGCCGCGTTCCATAGAAATATCCCCGGCTGAAATAAGGGAGGCGTTGAAAGTGCCGGTCTATTCCATTATCGATGCCATAAAAGATGCCATCGAAGAGACGCCCGCGGAGCTTGTGTCGGATATTTTAAAAAACGGCATTACTTTAGCCGGTGGGACCTCACTTTTGAGGGGTATGGATAAACTTATGTCACACGAGTTGAAAGTGCCTGTAAAGGTTGTTCCAGATCCTATGACCTGCGTGGTACGTGGTTGTGGTATAGTGCTTGATGACCGGGACCTGTTGAATAAAGTTAGGATCCGGTGACCATAAAACTTTATGCGTTACATACTTGCCAGTCTAGTCATCCTATTTTTAAGCTTCTTTGAACTGATAAATCCTGTTAAAAGTGCGGTTCAGTGGACTTTTACCCCTTTCCAATTTGGCCTAAAGCAGGTGGCGTCAAGCACGAACGATACTTTTGGGTTTTTCACTTCGTTGCAGCTTATAAGCAGGGATAATGTCAGGCTTTTGGAGGAAAATGCCGAACTGGAATCCAAAATACTTGAACTAAAGATTACCGAAGAGGAAAACAGAACCTTAAGGGAACAGATCGGTGTTAAAACTTCCGTAGAAAGAAATCTTACACTTGCAGATATTATGGGAAATGCCCAAGACCTGACGGGTTCATCATTCGTATTGGATAAGGGGAGTTCTCACGGTGTCAAAGTAGGGGATAATGTAATAAGAGGTAATTACCTGATCGGAATTATCAGGGAGGTTTCCACGCAAAGGAGTTTGGCGGACTTTATCACCTC
>LCBS01000018.1 GCA_000997355.1 candidate division WWE3 bacterium GW2011_GWB1_41_6 | reverse complement strand
ATGTCATCCACCTTGAGCTTGAAGTTGGTAAAGGCCTTCTGGTACGTGCTGATGAGTGTTTTGAGGCCTTCCGTTCCTCTGGGGTAGCCCGTCGGGAGAGTGTGGGTTCTCAGATTGGGTGCAAAAAAGCCATCCAGAGCCCTAGGATCATTTTTGTTTATCGCCTCGATGTAACTTCTGATGATCCCCTTTAACTTCTCGGGTTCCATAACAGCGCCTCCTTTGGCGTATTTCTAATCCGGTTATTGGGAAAGGTTTACGAATGGTCTAAATCTTAAGTGGAGCAGCACACTCGGAGTAATGGACAGCATACCTTATCTAAAAGTAAAGTCAAGAAAGCGGCTGAAGTTACTCACTATCAAGGGAAATAGTTGTAGTTGAATTACTGTCATTGGAACGAAGTTTAGAGGATTCTTCAAGGATCTTATCTATCTCGCCGTTCATTATTGCAGGGATATTATGAAAGTTCATATTAAGTCTGTGGTCGGTTATACGGTCCTGCGGATAGTTATATGTGCGTATTTTTTCTGAACGGTCGCCGGATCCCACCTGGCCGGACCTCAGGTCAGTAATACTTTGAACTTGCTGTTCCTGCATCATGTTATACAGCCTTGATCTCAGTATTTCCATGGCCTTTTCACGGTTTTTTGCCTGGTGGCGCTCTTCCTGGCATTCAACCACAATACCCGTCGGTTCATGTGTTAATCGTACGGCAGTAGAAACTTTGTTAACATTTTGTCCTCCCGCACCCCCAGATCTAAAAAAATCCATCTTCACATCCTCCGGTTTTATTTCTATATGAACTTTCTTTACCTCGGGTAGAACGGCCACGGTTGCAGTAGATGTGTGTATACGGCCTCCCGCTTCAGTTACAGGTACTCTTTGTACTCTATGTACCCCTGACTCGTTCTTAAGCATGTTATATACATTTTTTCCTTTTATAGAGATGGTGGCTGTTTTTATACCTCCTGCCATGTTTTCGGACAAAAAGATCTCTTCAGTTTTCCACCCCATTTTTTCGCCGTATCTCAAGTACATTCGGTAAAGGTCGAATGCGAACAAACCTGCTTCGTCACCGCCAGTTCCCGCCCTAATTTCAAGAATTGCTGTGTTTGGATTGATCTCCGGACCTCCCTCGGGCGTCGCTTCACTAAACACATCATTTTCCAGTGACATAAGGGACATCTCGAGCTCCGTCCTTTGTTTCTCAAGAGCTTTTATTTCATCAGCTGCCAGGATTTGAAGGTCGGGGTTGGGATCTTTATCTACCAACCGCTTATTTTCCAAGATCTGGCTTTCGATATTTTTTATTTCTTGTTGTAGGTTCTTTTTTACCTGGTCCACGGGGTTATTATATCAGTTAAATACATCTGATATTTTCAATTATCACCATGTAATGCCGTAAATTATGAATTGTAGCCAACCTCAAAGCCGTAGTATCGGTAGTTTTAAACAAGTGATGCAAATACGCTTTAGTGTAATTCTTGCAGGTTAAACAATCGCAGTAAGGATCGACAGGGGACATATCGTCCTTATAAACGGTACGCCCGATGTCAATGAATCCAAAATTGTCCCTGTCACAAAGATTCGCTCCAGCCGGATCATACTTAAATATATACATACGTTGATGACGTGCATCGCGGGTGGGTAGGGTACAGTCAAAAATATCCCATCCCGACTTTCTTAGAGACGCAAGCTCCCAAGGCTTTCCTGTTCCCAGGGCGAATTTATACGCATTGTCCGGAATAAGTTTGGCTGTAAAATCCGAGAATTCAAGGTCCAGGTTGTTATTATCATCAATTGCGTAACCACCGTACCCATATCCGTCAAAGCCGATTTCCACAAGTTTTTCCGCGCAGTACCTCCTTAACTCCTTATCCCAACCTCCTTGTATCACAGAAAACAGCAATGGCCGGTTTTCTTGGGTGTAACCCTGCTCCTGTATCAATCTTGAGTATTCGTTTTTGCCTTTCCGTGCCCACAAGACAGTTCTCTCAACACCCTCTCTTATCTGAACTTCCAATGCATCTGGGGGTGTGAAATCGTCCAGACAAATAATTACGTCGGAACCGATCGAGAACTGTGTTCTTACAGATTCTTCAGGTGAAAATATTTTCTTTCGGTTAGTTCCCGCATAAAAAACAACCCCATCGTCGGTAATCTTGCCAGGATTTTTTGACCTATGTATCAATGAGAATATCTGCCATCCACCCGAATCGGAAACAACGAGCCCATCAAAATTCATGAACTTCTTTATTCCCCCTACTTTTCCGAGAAGTTCCAGACCTGGACGATCTGCCAGATGCAGTGTATTAACAACCACACCTTCGATATCGATGTTTTTTATATCAATAGAATCAAGGGATTTGACGACGGCGCGAGTGGCGTCCGGTAAGAATATGGGAAGTTTAAGTTTAATATCTTTAACCCTGATCTGTTCCATAGAATATAAATATTATCCTTATTATAGGGTTTTGATGCTACTCCCGGGGTTTTCTGGACTCTTCCAGAAGTTCTTTTAGTGAAGTCTTATCCTGAGTTTGACCCTGACCTTTTTTAGCGGTTTTCTTTCCTTTCGCCTGCAGTTTCTTTTCTTCTGCCATTTTCATTTTCCTTGCGAATTTGTCGATCCTACCCTCCGTGTCTATGAACTTCTGTTGTCCTGTGAAAAACGGGTGACACGCACTGCATATTTCCACCGTAATGTTCTTCTGAGTAGAAATTGTAGTAAAAGAATTACCGCACGCGCAGGTAATTAATGCATCTGTATGAACTTGTGGGTGAATGTCTTTTTTCATGACTGGAGGAGTATATCAAGTATTGCGGCTCTCTGCAATTAGAATACCGAGAGCAATAAGTAGTCCTCCGATAAGCATATATGTGTTTGGGACCTCTCCTAAAAGTAGATATGCTACCGGAAATGCAAATATGGTTCCTGTATATGCCCAAACCGCAGAATCTGTGACACTGCCTTTATGAAGTGCCCATTGGTGTAAGGTATAGGCGGTTATTGATGACAACAATACCATGTACATCAAACCGATCCATCCATGGTAGTCAATATTCATAATATCCACTAAACCGGGTTTTGAGATGTTTTCGTATATTGCGAAGGGCAGAACAGTTATAACCCCAACATAAAAAGTTATTCCTGTGATCAAAGACGGGGGATAGTCGTACTTCATCGGTTTTAGGTGCATGAATTTAAGAGTTTTCTTAAGAGGTGTTGATTTGTCACCCATAACCATTTTTGACCACAAAACAAATATCACCCAGGTGATGTTGTATAAGACTGCTAATAAATTACCTATGACCCTTTCTGTGGCCGACAAAGTACCCGCCTGAATATTGAGTATTGGCTCAAAAATAACGATAAACGTTCCAAGAATTGCAAAGGCTAAACCTATCTCTATCTTCCTATCCACTTTTTCCTTAAAGAAATAGTGCCCACAGTAGATGGTTAAGATTGTTCCCATAACTCCTATCACTGTAACGTCCAGAGCGCTTGATAAATTAATCGCCCAAAATGTTATTAATAACGTTGTTTCGGAGAAGACCCCAAGCAGAAATAGGTTAAGGTAATCAGAATGGTGTACATCATGTTTCTTAAGCTCATATATCATATAGGGAAATATGATGATCCCGACAAGTAGCAGTCTTATAAATACAAATGTGGCCGGTGGTATGTAATCAAGAGTGTATTTAATAACAGGTCCTGCCGCACCCCATATCAAGTTGGATATGAGGAATGCCATTTGTACCTGTAATAAAGCTTTGGGCAGATTGTTGCGTTTCACAACTTTATTTTATATCGTCAAGGAATTTTTCTAAAGGTTTAATTTCCTGAACACCGGTGTCCATTGTTTTTATTGTAATGGACCTGTTCTTCAGTTCTTCGTCACCTATGATAAGAACCGCGGTTACCGACTTCTTATCTGCGTACTTTAATTGTTTATCAAGTTTTGAACCTGCTTCCGTCCATACAAAGCAACTTTTTCCTGTTTTTCTTATTTCCCTGGTGATTTCCAGTGTATAAGGCCTGAATTTTTCGGAATCTTCGGGCCACAGAGTAATAAAATAATCTAAAGCATTTTCCGGTTTGGGTAATAAGTTCCAGCCTTTTAAGAATTCAAGCAAAGTATAGTCACCCATAGCAAAGCCGGTCGCGGGAAGTTCATACTCTCCGAAGATCTTAATAAGATCGTCGAACCTCTCTCCGCCAAAGATCGAGCGTCTATTTTCAGGGTTTTTATCGAATACTTCGTAAACTAGTTTGTCGCTATAGTCAAAACCTCTGATTATCGAGGGATCGAACTCAACGAACTTGGAAATGTCATTTTGTTCCAGTAACTCAAACAATCTTTTTATGCCAGTATAGCCTTCGTTTTTGCTTAAAAGTTCAGAGGGGATAATGTTCTTTAAACTGTCCAGATCAGCAGTCATAAAAAGTTCGACTTTTTCTGATTGCTCGGGGGATAGTCCTGCGGTTTGCAGTTCTTTTTTAAAATCTTCAATAGACATTTTTGAACGTTTGTCCATGATCCTTCTTATTTTTACCTGACCGGCTTCATCCAATTCCAGCACATCACGGAGTAGGGAAGTGATAAGTCTTCTGTCGCTGACTTTGATACCGTACATGCCCTCCGTGGCACCGAACTCGTTCATAATGTCCACAATAATGGAGAAGATCTCAAAATCAGCAGTAATGTCCTCAATGCCAAAAATGTTGACTTCCAATTGGTTGAACTCGCGTCCGCGCCCCATCTGGGGTTTTTCATAGCGCCAATTATTGCCGATCATAAACCATTTGACGGGTCTTGCAATCTCTTTGTATTTTTGGGCGAGCAGACGCACGGTTCCGGGGGTAAGCTCCGGCCTGATCGCCAGTTTTCGGTCGGACCTGTCTTCAAAGGAGAACAGTTGTTCGTTGACTAATTCTTCGCCTGATTTGGCGGCAAAGATCTCGAACGGTTCCAGAATAGGGAAGTCATACTGTTCAAAACCATATCTTCGGCACACCTTTTTCCATGTATCAAAGATGTAGTTCTGGATACGCATTTCTTCGGGGTAGAAGTCGCGCGCTCCTCTATATGGTTGTGCTTGTAGTTTGTTCATTTTTTCATTCATATGCTTTACCTCGTTTCGAAAGTATCCGGCATTTGGTCAAGTGAAACCTCGTGTAACCTGACATTACCTATTTTTGCGAACATTGGACCTCCTTTATTAAGCCACTCCATGATCTTCTCGATGTTTCCGTTATCACCACAAGCAAGAATTTCAACTGAACCGTCGGATAAATTCTCAGCGTAACCTTTTATTTTCAGTGTATCGGCTTCATGTTTTACCGACCATCTAAAACCTACTCCCTGCACCTTTCCTGATACTATGCATTTTACACACTTCATAGCATGAATTATACGGGTTTTTTATATGTAGATAAATTTAGAGCCGGTGATGCTAAGAATTATAAGCATACCGGCTCTTTTTTTACAGATCTTGAACATAAGGTAAGATAGCCATCCAGTTACGAAGACTACGCATGAATGACATATGTTCAGTGTCTATCATAAACAAGATATTATCTCCCTGCTGAAATATCCAGCTAGATAATTCATACACTTTTATATCCGCCGGGAAGTAATATTTTGCCGGATCATCAAACTCTACGTTGATGAAAATACGTGGGGTGTTTGTGCGTTCCCAGACAACGAATCCTTCCAAATACGCTTCTTCGTTTTCCAGAATTGGGTTTATAGTTGTCGGGGTGATCTGGAAGATTCTTAGCGTGTCTTTTATAACATGCAACTCGACGAGCAGTCCAATATAGTTGTGCACGTTCTCCTCCTTTATCCTTTAGCTTTTCTTTCCCTATACGCTGTCATCAGCTCACCCGATACTTGAGAGTAGTTACGGAAAAGCTTGCCTAAGATCATGACCCGGGAAAAAGGTGTGGACTTTGGGAACATTTCTCCCAGTCTCTTGTAGCTGAAATCCCGGACTGACAGTTCTTCGATCTCAGCGGTTTTTCCGGTTTCCAGGTATCTATCTAGGGGTCCCGACAAGATATTGGGCAGTCTAATGTAGCTTCTCCAAATTTTCCCGAAACTTTCTTCGTCCACCCCGCCTTTCCTAGCCAGCCGCTGACGCAGTCCTTCTCTTAACTCATCTCTCTCCATTAATAAGCTCCTTATGTTAGGATTTGTAAGGGATTTAATATGGATTATATTATACAGACTTGGAAAGTCAAACTATAGGATAAAAAGAGCCGGAGTTGTCTAAGAGATAAAGGCAAAACCGGCTCACGTGGAACTTAAACCTCTACTCTGAAGTGTTCCAAAACATTCCATATCTTCAGGCTTTTGACGAAATCCAAATGCTCCGCACTGACCTTGAACGTAATATTTCCGCGGTGGAACATCCAGGAAGTAAGTTCATACTTTTTCATATCTGCAGGGAACCAGTAGACAACCCCATCAGGACCGGTCTTTTTAAAGACTCTCTGGGAGAGTTGTAACATCCATTTGGCTGTTTCCGGAGAGCCGACATTCTTTCGTAACGGGTTAATGCTTGTTGGTGTTATCTGGTAGTCCTGGCGATGACCTTCTATACGGATTAATTTTACGAGAATTCCTATAAATTCTGGCATGAAAATCTCCTTTCTTAATATTTGTTTGGATTTTATATGTTGATTATAGTATAGCGCGAAGAAAAGTCAACCTATAGGGTATTACGAAACTCTATCAAACCGTTCGGTTCACCTAGAAGAAAAACAATTTTATGATATGATACTTTCATGGAAATCACGTTCATCGGACACTCCTGCTTTAAAATAAAAGGTAAAGACCTTACTATCGTTATTGACCCGTATGACCCTAAAAAAACAGGATATAAACTTCCCAAGTTGGAAGCGGATGTCGTTCTGAGTTCGCATGACCATTATGATCATAACTATATTGAGGGTATAAGTGGCTACACTCTTCTAATAGACGGGCCCGGGGAATATGAAACCAAAGAAACTTTTATCTACGGCATTTCAACGTTCCATGATAATAAGGAAGGTGCGGATAGGGGGAGTAATACAATGTTCCATGTAGAAATGGATGGGTTTACAGTTCTGCATGCAGGCGACCTTGGGCATGAACTATCAAAGGAAACCTTAGAAAAAATCTCACGTGTTGACATTCTGTTGATCCCGATAGGCGGTAAATATACTATTGATGCCAAGACCGCAGTAAAAGTGATATCATCTCTTGAACCGGGTATAGTGATCCCCATGCACTACCAGACTAAAGACCTTTCAGGATTATCACAAGAACTTGAGCCGGTCGAGAAGTTTTTAGAGGAAATGGGCGTTGAAGGATCGGCAAAGAAACAGGATAAACTAAGAATTACCACCAGGAACGAGGTTCCCAGTGAAACTGAAGTGGTGATCCTCACTCCCCAACATTAGTTCTGAGCGATCATATGCAGAAAACAACTCGAGGCAGAATAAGGAAAAAAGAAGAATTACTGAAGATGCCTTACGATATGGATACCGAACGTTCGGTACTAGGGGCACTTCTTATTGACAAGGATGCCATTGTTAAGGTTGTAGAGTTCTTACGGCCTCCACATTTTTACAAACCATCTCATGTAAGTATCTATGAAGCTATAGTCGATCTTTATGAACGTCGTGAGCCCGCCGATTTGATCACAATTCCCGCCGAGCTTAAGAAACGTAACTTGTTGGAGGAATGCGGTGGGGTAGGTTATCTGTCGGAACTTGTGAACCTTGTGCCGACTGCGGCTAATGTTGAGTTCTATGCCCGCATGATAAAAGATGATGCGACCAGAAGAAGTTTGATTAGTGTTGCCGGGCAGATAGGGGAAATGGTTCATAACGAACCGGATATTGCCGAGCTTATGGACCGTTCCGAACAATTATTGTTCTCAGTTTCCCAGGATAGGGTGCATCAGGAGTTTGTGCCCGTAAAAGATACTTTGGAGGTCACGTTTGAGAGACTGGACGAGCTTAGCAAGCATAGGGGAGCGTTGCGCGGTGTTCCTACCGGATTAAAGACGCTGGATAAGATGCTGTCGGGATTGCAGAAAGAGAACCTTATTATAGTAGCGGCGCGGCCTTCGGTTGGTAAGTCGTCTTTGGCAATTAACATCGGGCAGTATGCCGCTGTAAACCATAAAGTCGGGATCGCCATATTTTCATTGGAAATGGGACGTGAATCGCTCGTTGACCGTATGATCTCGGCTCAGGGTAATATAGACAACTGGAGGATTGCTACGGGTAATCTTGAGCCTGATGATTTTGAAAAATACGGTATCGCGGCAGGGGAATTGGCAGAGGCTCCCGTATTTATCGACGATACACCCGGTATTGGCGTTATGGATATGCGTACTAAAGCGCGACGACTGATGGCGGAAAGAGAGATCGGTCTGATAATAGTTGACTATTTACAGCTTGTCAGAGGCAGGAACCTGGAGAGCAGAGTACAGGAAGTATCGGAAATATCACAGTCATTGAAAAACCTTGCCAGAGAGTTGAAAGTCCCTGTTTTAGCCTTGTCGCAATTATCAAGAGCTGTTGAACAAAGGGGAGGGGATAAGAAACCTCAGCTATCAGACTTGAGAGATTCCGGTTCCATAGAGCAAGATGCTGACGTGGTGCTGTTCCTTTTCCGCCCGGATGAGGAAGATAGGGAAAACTATAAATTATTGGTGGCTAAGCATAGGAACGGTGCAACCGGAGAAATCTCACTATACTTTAAGGGTGAAAGAACCAAGTTCTACGAAACTGAAGCCCAAAGAGAATAACCCAACCAACTTGATGTTATAGTATAATACGAAATACCTGCCGTGGTGGCGGAATGGTATACGCGGTGGTCTCAAAAACCACTGGGAGTTAATCCCGTGTGAGTTCGACTCTCACTCACGGCACCAACATAGTTGAAACTACTATCATAATTCGTAGACAAATAAATATGCGGCCGGTTACATGTCATGCAACAGACCGCATCAGGGTATGAGGATTCACGCCGTCTCTGGGTTGTTAACGGGTTCCTTTTCCTCATTAGTATTGAAGAGACTAGAATATAGATTCTCATAGGTAGTAACTTCTCCTACCTTCATAACCGTATCTTTATCGGCCGGGTTAAGCACTAACAACTTTACCCCCAGTTGTTTTACGATCGTTATAAATTTAAATCCGATCGCGCGTGCTGACAGGTCGTGACCCCTTTTCTTACCCAGGTCTAAAATTACAGCATGCACCCCCAGATCGATGGCCACGCCCATCGGGGTACGTGGGTTTCTTTGTGAAGAAGGTTTTACACCAACAGGCAAACAGTATTTCCACTGGTGCCATACCCACAAATGAGCATTATGCTCATCACTTTCGTTTATACCCACTATCAGGGCAATATCCATAGCCCTAGTCTCATCTGGAGCGACTATCAAAATATCCATTATCAGCTCCTTTCCTTAAAAGCCAAATCCGCCCCGTTTTGTTTGCTATAATACCATATATAATTATGCTTGCCACCGAACTTAAAACAGGACGAATATTCAAGGATAACGGCCAACCCTTTTTGGTTGTCCGGTACGAACATATTAAATCAGCAAGGGGAGGGGCGAACGTTAAGGTAAAGGCAAAAAATCTCCTTACAGGCGCCGTTCTTGAAAAAAGTTATTTATCGTCAGCACGGGTGGAAGATGCTGATGTCATGAGAAAGAACGCACAGTATCTTTATAAAGATAACGGTTATGTTTTTATGGACCCCGGCACATACGAACAAATAACGATCCCGGCCGATGTGGTAGGAGATAACGCAAAGTATCTGATGGAGGGTGAAAATGTGATCGTGATGTACTTTGAGGGAAGACCGGTATCGATAGACCTCCCAAACAGTCTTATATTTGAAGTTACGTACACGGAGCCTGGTTTTAAAGGCAATACAGTATCAAATGTACTTAAGGAAGCTACCGTCAATAACGGAACCACGGTGAAGGTGCCCACGTTCATTAAAATAGGGGATAAGATCAAGGTCGACACCCGGACCGGAGAATATCTCTCAAAGGCATAATATGTTACTTCCGCAAAATTTAAATATCAGAACATTGGACATCCCTGTATATGGACTTTTTGTCTTCATTTCACTGCTGGTTTTTATTTACTTTTTTTGGAGTGAGGCCAAGAAAGAAGGATTTGACCAGGAAAAGATCTTCGATATCATGTTTATCGTACTTCTTAGCTTACTTGCAGTATTGAAAGTAGATATATTAGTAGTTATTTCAGCAGAAATTTTAGGGGTCTATACCATAGTTCATTTTTGGAAATGGTCGGTATACAGGATCATGGACATCTTCTCTTTATCGGTATACGCAGCTTCTCTTCCTGTCCTGTTAGGTATGGTGTTTGTATATGACAGGGATGACTTTCTTATATCTATTCCACTTGTTTTTGCAGTGCTTTTTTATTTAAAACGTAAGAGGAATATCATTTTGAAATCAGGCTATGTGTTTTCTATTTTGCTCATAGCATCTGCGGGTATCTCTGCCATTTATTTCAGAGAGACCAGTTATTTGATATTTTACGTTTTTTTAATTATCATAAGCATGGTCAACTTATATTTACGGGAGAAAAAAAGCATGAGCAAAACGAACTTTTCACTTGATTTTATTAAAAATATTAAGAACATTCTTGTTAAGAAAGAAAAGAGACTGACGGAAGAGCAGAAATTGTTATTGGAAGAGGATCCTTACAATGACAGGGGTAGGGATACCGATAATGCCGAACTCATGGATGACGCTTTGCTTGAAGATAATAGAAAAGAAGTTGTGGACCTAAGGGCGTCGGCTTTAACTAAGGTGCAGATACAAGTAAGAAGAGCTTTGGCCAAGATCAGGATCGGAACTTACGGTTTATGCGAAGTATGCGGAATACCTATAGATAAAGCAAGATTAGAAGCTTACCCCGAGGCAACAACTTGTTTTGAACATGCTACCCACGCTAACGAGTAAATGTAACGCACATTTTTTTGGTTACACAGTCCATCAGAACGATTTAATTCCTTTTGTATTAATAAACATGCTCTTATTCTCAGCGCTTCTGTATATTTTCCGGAGTGAGCTTTTTAAGTGCGCTCAGGTCACTTTAGGAATATCTTTAATTGCATCAGGCGGGACGTTTAACATTGCTGAGCGTATTAGGAATGGATGTGTGGAAGACTACTTTTCGTTCTTAGGATTGTTCCTTTTTAACGTTTGGGATATTATGGTTATGTCAGGTATACTTGTCCTAGTATTTTATATAACACTACTAAAAAGGAGGTAGTATGAGTAAAACAATTTTAATAATAGAAGATGAAGCGGATATCCGCCTGCTTTACGCCGAAGTTTTACGGGATGCGGGGTACAATGTACATGAAGCCGCGGACGGTACTACCGGACTGGAAAAAGCCCTTAAAGAGGACTGGGAACTATTGCTTCTTGATATAGTACTGCCCGGGAATGACGGTGTAAATATCCTAAAAAAGATAAAAGAGAACTCTACTTTACAGAAAAAACCTGTGTTGCTATTAACAAACCTTGGTGTAGAGCACGTTATAAACGACTGTTTTGAACTTGGAGCGAATGGATATCTTATCAAATCGGAGATCACGCCCGACAAGATAGTGAACGAAGTTGGTAATTACTTTCATGAATGACCTCGATATCCTATTCGAAGACTCCCACATTCTAGCGATCAATAAACCGTCAGGTAAGGTTGTAAACCGTTCGTTGACTACGGTGGTAAGTACTGTTCAGGATGAGGTTCTTGATCACCTCACGTTTACGGATGATGAGGAGAGCGAGTTTTCCCAAAGAGGCGGAATTGTTCATAGAATTGATAAGGATACTTCAGGTGTACTGCTGATCGCCAAAGATATTGCCTCATTTAAGCGGCTCCAGAAACAATTCAAGAGAAGGGAAGTAGAAAAGGAATATATTGCGGTAGTGATAGGGGAGGTTAAAGACGATCTATTTGAGATCAATGCGCCTATTAAAAGAAACCCAAGGAACAGGATGAAGTATGCGGTTGTACAGGGCGGCAAAGAAGCCGTGACATTGTTTGAAAAAGTGAGAGTGAGCGAGAGGGGAGGGGATAAGCTTACCGTACTCAAGTGTTTTCCTAAAACCGGAAGGACACATCAGATCAGAGTTCATCTCGCCGCTTACGCACACCCTATAGTTGCAGACAATTTGTACTCAAATGCTGCGCAGTTCGATAAATGGAAAGAAAAATTTTCAAGAATGTTGCTGCACGCGCATAAAATTACTTTTATACATCCCGAATCTAAAGCCGAAATAACAATAGAAGCGCCGGTTCCGCATGAATTCGATATCTGATTTGTGGTATATTTTAT
>LCBS01000017.1 GCA_000997355.1 candidate division WWE3 bacterium GW2011_GWB1_41_6 | reverse complement strand
AAGCACCGGGATGGGTTTTCATAATCTAAGCCATCGTTGTTCCACGGAATAAATCCTCCGTCGCTGTAGTAGGTGCTTGTAGTCCCGTCAGGACCGATAAACGTATATAGCGCGTCGCTGCAGCCGGTACCTCCCGGATCTGCGCCCGAAACTTGAAATTTAATATCCGTATCGGCAGGTTTATCGTAGTTTACAAAAAATCTGTTTAGAGCGACATCACGTCCAGCTAGATCTAAAGGTTGTGATTCAAAAATGCCGCTTGGAACATGTAAACCACCCCCGCCAAGACCACCCTCAATTATTTGAAAGGCTTTATCGGTGTTGCCGGTAACAAGATATGAATAGGCATGGTCATCGATTCTTATTGAAGAAATATCGTTTATATCATCAATATCCGGATCCCCGACTTTTGGGACGATTGCGCACAAATCATATGCATCACTTTCTACAATTAGAACCTGATACTGAGGGCGGTACACACCGACAATAATTGCCCGTTCGTCTATTACTGTAATTCCTTTGGGATCCATTGGTGTAGTAGAATAGCCACCGCCTATGACAGTCGGAGCGGCGGGGTCATTTGCGTTTACTATGAAAAAGTTGCTACCGGAAGACAGTGCTGTTATCAAATATGCTCTTGTTTGCATATCTCCGCTACCGTCAAAATACGACCTTACAAATACATCAACTCCTTCTTTATCGTTTACTGTAAGGGAACTTGCGACACTGAGGTTATCTTTATCAGAAGCATCTATGACCTTAAGCTGAGAAGTGGTTGTGTTCATGGCGAGGTAAACGTAGTCTCCTAAAACATAGATTTTATTAGCTTCACCGACGGTAATACTGCCCTTTGCAGTCGGTGAGCTGTGGTTTGTAACATCATATACGTAAAGTTTGTTGTTAAAACCTACAAAATATAAATAATTTCCGGACACAAATATCGCTCTTGAACCTTTCGTGCCTGAAATGTCGATCTTACTAACAAAAGACGGATTTACACCCGAGACGTCAAGTATGATTACCTCCTCGTTTGTGTTTTTATCAGGTGAGAGGTAAGCATAATCATCTGCCCCGTATACATCACTGGTTTTTAGTCCCGGTGCTTCATAATAGCCGATCAAGTCTATTACCGGAGGAAAAACCGAACTGTTTATTTTAATGCTATAAAACGGATAGCTGGATGCGTTCATTCCCGTTCCTGCATAAGCCAGGTTGGAACCCGCTACGACGTTACCGGCTGCACCGTTATCAGCGGCACCATTTCCCGGTAAGTTGTGAGAAACAATAGGGTTTCCCGGAGCGCACCAGTCTGCGCTTCCTCCCGGACCGAGTATCACTTCACCATCGATAGTGTTTGTAATATCAACACTAGCCTTGACTCCGTTGTTAAAGTCCGTATAAGTTGTTTCTGTCCTTGAAGCGTTATTGATGTATCTTGTGAGGTACAACGTTGATTCAACGGTGGATGGTATAGGTTTTGTCCAGCTAACTGAAATTTTGGCTTTTTTAGTTGACGGGTCGATCTGATCAGGAGTTCCGGTTGGAAGGATCGTCCCGTTTACATCTCTATATACCTCGCTAATAACGATATTTCTAGAAAAGTTTCCCAGAGTTTCGGTTGTAGGAGCGAATACCCATCCCGTACCGCTTCTTGTGGTATGTATTTCGGTATTCAACGGGATTAGATTTTCCCAGTCAGCCTCTCTAATACTTCTAACCGCTTCTTCAGCCTCCTTTAACAAACTTATGGCTTCAAGGCGTTCCTTTTGCTGTGCCTTTCCACTTACCGAGCTTACATATCCGGTAAGAATTACTGGTGCCAGAATGGCAAATAATCCTATAACTACCATCAGTTCCACTAAAAGTTGCCCACGTTCATTTTTCAAAGTTCCTAGCGTTCTAGTTAACATCAGTCACCACCCCAAAATTATTTAATTGAATAACTTTTTGATCGTTATTTAGTGAGTCTTGTATCGTTACGCCGCTCGTTCCCAGCAATTCCCCGCTTCCCTGTTCAAAGATTATATTTCCATCTCCTGTAATTCCCGTAAAAGATAACGTACTTTCAAGAGGTACCTCGAAATTAGATGGCTCGCCGGCCGTATACGTTCCGTTAAAAAGAACATATTTATCCGTTTCAAAATGAACCCCATACCGGTTTCCTGATGGGCGTCCTTCCGTGTCCCCTGTCATTGCTTTGATCTGTTGTTGTCTAAAATCAGTTACTAGAACTGTGGTTGTGGCGTTGATCGAAGCTTTATGTTGTGTGTTCAATAAACTGACTGAAGCGATCGATGTAATGATTGCAAAAATCGACATCGCAATAATAAGCTCTATTAACGTGAGTCCTGCTTCTTTTTTCAGAGTTTTGCTCATTAGTTTACCTGAATATGGCTTATCAGGTTGTATATGGGAGCTATGATGGAAATCATGACACCTCCCATAAAAATACCTACTATAACCAAGATCGCAGGTTCCAGCAATGCGGTGGTTGTTTTAAGGTTCATAGACACGTTGTAGTCCATGTAGTCCGAAACATCCTGCATTGCGCTGTCCAATCGCCCGCTTTTCTCACCTGCCTCAACAATTTTCACCATCACCCCGGGAAAGGCGTTCTTGTTCTTCCTGAAACCTTCTGACATCCTTCCTCCTGAATGAACTTCAACTCTGGCGTCTTCGATAGCTTTGCCAACGTTTTTGCTTAACACAACGTCCTGTGTGAGCTCTAAAGCTGTTGTAATGGCTACACCTGAGTTCAATAAGAGCGCTAAATTCCTGGAAAATACCGTAATGTCAATTTCCTGGAACAATCTGGATAATATTGGCAGGGATGAAAGCGCCAAAAGAAACCTCTTTTTGTTGTTTTTATATAAATAGACCAACGCGACAATTATCAGAACAACTGCAGCAAGAATAGGGATAGTATACGTAGTCAAAGCATTTGAAACAAAGATCAGGATTCTGGTCGGCAAAGGAAGTTCGACCCGGAGATTTGAAAACACCGTAGCGATCTTTGGTATGGCAACAAATAATATTACTAATACCACTACAAAAAAGACGACCAGCAGCACCATTGGGTACAGCAACGCACCTTTTATCTTATCCCTAAACTCAATATCGCGCCTGACACTGATCTTAAGATCATTTAACGCTTCTTCAAGATTTCCGGCATGTTCGGAAGCCTTGAGAATGTTTATATTAATATTGCTAAACACGTTTGGAAACTTTCTGAACGCATCGCTGAGGGTTTTACCCTGTATCATGTCGTCGCTGACCTCATCCAGGAAATACTTTACGTTTTCCTTTGACTCTTCTTTTAATGTATTTATGCTTTCAAATATCGGTATACCGGCACTAAGCAGAGTTGAAAGGTTGCTTACCAGCATCATTTTATCGTTATTTGAAATTGTTAGCTTTTCGGGATTATATTTTTTCATAGTGACTCCGTTCTTGTAACTCTAAGTACTTCTTCAATTGTTGTTTCTCCTTTTAGACATTTCCTTAAGCCGTCGTCCAACATGGTTGTCATCCCTTCCTTTACGGCTTCTTTCCATATCGTAGAGGCGTCACACTTTTCATTGATAAGTTTTCTGATGTTTTTGCTAACCTCAATTACTTCAAAGATTCCTATCCTGCCCGAATATCCGGTCCCTCTACAGACTTTGCATCCTTTTCCTCTAAAAACGGTCACATTTTCTTTACTGCCGAAGTTTTTCTTTATTACGTCTATAGGAAGGTTTTTTGTCAGATCTTTTGTTCTTATTTCAATAGGTTCACTGCAAACTTCACAAACTTTTCTAACTAATCTCTGTGCAATGATCGCGTTGACGGTTGACGCCACGAGGAAAGGTTCGATTTTCATATCAATAAAGCGGGGAATTGCAGTAGATGCGTCGGTAGTGTGTAAGGTAGTTAGGACTAAGTGGCCTGTCAAAGCTGCGTTAACCGAGATAGCCGCAGTTTCATCGTCCCTGATCTCACCGACAAAAATTATGTTTGGGTCTTGTCTTAAAATAGATCTTAATCCGTTCGAGAAATTCAAATTTGCTTTTGGATTGACCTGGATCTGGTTAACTCCGCCTATCCTGTACTCTACAGGGTCTTCTATAGTTGTAATATTTTTCCCTCTTGAATTCAGGATCTTGATTATTGAGTAAATGCTGGTAGTTTTTCCGCTGCCTGTGGGTCCTGTAGATAGAACCATTCCGAACGATTTATTAAATGCTTTTGTAACTTTTCTCATGTCTTCTTCACCCATTCCCAGATCAGCAAGTGACATTCTTCTGGAACGGGATGAAAGCAGTCTCAAAACCACCTTTTCTCCTTCTACCACAGGTATGATAGAAACTCTGATATCCAGATTTTCCCTTTCCAGTTTCATTCTCATCTTGCCGTCCTGGGGAGCTAGGTGTTCGTCTGTCCTTAGATTAGACATTATTTTGATTCTCATAACTATACGGTCATGCAGGAATATTGGGAGTTTAAGAACGTCCTGCAAAACGCCGTCAATCCTAAAGCGAATCAGACAGTGTTTTTCATCAGGTTCTATATGAACATCAGAAACTTTGTCCTGATATGCGTATTCGATCAATGAGTTCGTTATTTTTTCTACAGGAACTTCTTCAAAGATCTTGTCAGTATTTTCGGAATCACCCGATAGCAGCAAATTTAGCGCTTTTTGTATATCTTTTCTATATACCCTTAGAGCTCCCTCAATATCGCGTGCTGTTGTCAGATAGACAACCACCTTTTTACCGGTTTTTTTGAAAATCATTTCCCTGATCTCCAAATTTGACGGGTCCACCATCGCTACATAAACATTTGCTTCATCCTTTTTAAAGACAACAGCTTTCATCTTTCTGGCTATTTTTTCAGGAATAATATGGGATAGGTCTGATGGAATTGCTATTTGAGATAATCTTACAAAGGGAATCTTTAACTCTTTAGCAATAACTGCGCTTAGTTCAGAATCCGTTACCAGATCCCGGTCTAAAAGTGCATCTTCAAGCGAAATATCTGAATTGTTCGAGAAAATTAAAACCTCTTCAAGTATTTCTCTGTCTACCAGGTTTTCTGCCAATACTAAGTTATATAATTTTTCATCAGTTATCAACATATTTAGGTAATTTTAAGGAAGATGACCTTATTAATAATACTATATGTTTTTATACTACCTATGGGGTAAGTTGGCAAGCTCTTGTTTACTGGTAAGATTTTCTATGCGAACGCAGTTCCTAACACAGTCATCATCAGAATAAATACGATCAAGATCGTACCATACTTTTTCACTCGTCCCTTCCTTTTCTGAAAGTTTGGTTTTACAGGCTATGTTAAAGAAATTAGCTAAACTTATTGGGTAATAGTTATGAAGTATGCATCGTAAAGTTGTACGTTGGACAAGGGTATAGTTAGCACATTGTTATTTGGTGTGATACGGTTTTGGCTGATACTTATAGGGGCTGTAAGCGGGTTCGCGTCTGTGTTAGGAATCCTTTTTATATCTACTAAATAAGTAGATCCGGTGGAGTAGAACGGTGCTTGGTTAATATTTATTACATTTATATTAACATCGGTGCTTGCCGCAGTATTACCTATAAGAATGTAACCTTTCTTCAGGTTTGAATCCTTAGAAGCAATTCCCTTGAAAGAATTTGAGTTGTAAACGGAACTCATGATACCGCTCATATCGGCATACGACTTGTACGCCCACCAGGCTGACCTTGGTTTCTGATCCGGGTAGGTGATAGTATTATCCATATGGATCTCGCAGTTCCAGGTACCGCCTTCTTGCCAGCATGCTTTAGAGGCATTTCTGATCTGCGCTCTTTCAATTTCTGACATAAATCTGACAATAACTCCGGGTCTATACCTGTAACCAGCGCCTAAATACTCATTAATTGTTATTTTAGGTGTGGGAAGCCCGTTATTCCTGTAATGAGCCCGCATGTTTATAACATTATTGTACAGATTTGAGCCGTCATTTAACTCGTGCCAAGTTAGTACATCGGGAAGTGTGCCGTCCGCCCGTGCTCTTGTGAAGAACGCACCTTTTGTCCAGCCAACACTTGTAGAGCTGGGTCCGGCGACAAGGAAATCAGCACTAACGCCTTTAATAGCTTTATATGCCCGGTTCCACATTTGGTAGTATCTTTCGTCTATATCCCCCACCCAATATGATTCAAATTCAGGTTCATTCCAGATATCGAACTCAACATTTGTATAACCTTTATTTAAAGCTTCCTGTGCCTTTGCTTTAACATGATTTTCCCACTTTGACCAATCGCCTGTAGCTGTGCTTGGAATTAGACTCATATTGTGAAGTTTGAGCTGGAATCTTATACCGTTCTGCAATGTTCTGTTGACGTTTCCATAAGAAGTATTCCATGAGTGAAGCTTTGGTTTAACTGCAAGGTATAAAGATGATGGTGGTTGTGTATCTGTGAATGCACCGATAAATCCTGTTGCTCTGTTGGTCACAGGTCCGTTATCCTTGGAATAATCAACAGTAATAATTTCACTTGTGCTTCCGGAAGTACAAGCAGTTCTGACGACTAGGCATGTGGAGCTACATGATACAGACCCTTCTGTATACCCTAAACTTTGGCATGATAGCCCTCCGAAATCGCTTCCATCGCACTCCTCAGTGCCTTTTCTTACTCCATCCCCGCAGTATCCTGTTTCGAGGGTTGGTTCCGGAATTGGGGTTGGTTCAGGTGTGGGTACGGTTCCGTCATCATATAAGACATCAAGGAATGGCTGGTTACCTACGCTTTCTTTTGATGCATAGACTGAATAGCCCACTTTTTTAGTGTGCTCGATACCAATTGAAAGATATCCACCAATATTTTGTTTTACTGCATTTGTTAGATCGAGCTTAAGGTATTTCCCGAATTGTTTGGTAGATATATTAGCTATGTTAGCGCCCAGTAAGGGTTTATTGTTGAAATTAAGGGTACTTTCGTTCCAGTTTGATGAATCTACTAGTTTAACTTTTTGTGTCACATTCTTTCCGTTTTCAATGTAAATGTTCAGTTGAGCTGACATCACGTCCTTTCCTGCTAGATTTGCTAGGTTGAATTTTAGATATGTGATCTCTTTAGGATCAGCTGATACATTGAGTTTTGTTTCACTACCTTTGGAAATCTCAGGTGCAGTTGAGGAAACGGATGCATCGTCCGTAGGTGAAAGTTTCTCAATATTTGCACCGAATATTTCATTAGCCCTTTTGTTTAAAAGATATCTATAAGAGAAAAAGAAAACAGGAATTGTAATAACAAGAAGGATCAAAATTAAAGATATAAGACCGGATTCTCTTTTCATAAAGCAGTATGCTAATTGCACAATAATGTGATGTGTATGTCAATGGTTTTTACTCTTTTTTATAATAAAGGAATAAAAGAGACTCTACAAAAAGGTTATAGAGTCTCAGGGTTTAAGTTTGACACTTACTCTATCCTATCCGTACAACTCTGGGGATTTCTGGCTATGATGACAAGAGCAGAAAACAAAAAACTTGCTCCCATCGTCAGTGTTCCCAAAAAGCCAAGTACAAATGAGGTTGATAATAAAGCGTATACCATGAAAATACAGGATGCGCCAAATATTACTGCCAACCATATTCCAAATCTTAACAAGGCATTCCCAGAAAAGAAGGAGCCGATCGTACGTTTACCATACCTTCTCTCTATAAAAAATCCTATGGCGATGTAAACAGCTATTCCTGCAAACGCTCCTGCAAATTGTGGCGTCGATTTGATAAATATCAACGAGACTGCGCTGAAGACCAAAATCAACGCGAAACTCCAAAGAACTGATGTTTTTTTCAACACCGCCTCCTTCCACTATTTGTATTGAATTAACCAGGTCTAGACATTCCGATAGACGGTCCGTGAACCGGACAGTTCGGGTCGATTTCAAGAATTTCCAAGTTGACGCCCGTACCTAAGCAGCCGGTGCAAGGATTTCTAGTTAGCCTTGGGTATCTTCCAGATCCTCTACACTTCCTGCACATCACCTCTCCCTCAGGGCAGATGCATACTTCTTCCTGGCTATTATTAGCCATTTCCCAACTCCTTTCATAAGAGCCACATGATGGAATGAGTATTAAATGGAGTATATATTTACAGATAGGACAAATCAATGTTATAGGGTAATATGATAACCGGAATAAAAAAGGGAACGTGGTGTTTGGTCACATTCCCTTAGGATGCTGAACTCATTTCATAGAAAGGCTGTTCAGATGTCCGATCAGCCTTTTCCTTCGTTTTTCTTTACACTAGTGCTTTTTTTGCAAAAAAGACTAATAATGCTACTAATCGTTGTCTTCATTCCGCTACACCTTACACAGTCCTTATAGATATATGGATCTAACGGCAGCTACAATTCCCAACATATTGTATCCATGTGTCCATGCAAAAACATACTCGTTGGGGTATTTGTCAAACATATAAAAACCTGCTTTGAAGGGACCCTTTGTGTACGATGTTCCTACACACTCAGTAATTCCTTTACCGGTGAACACAAGGATTGTATACAGGTTTCTATTGGTGAAATCCCACGCCGCTGTGGTTCTCAACACTATAGCGCCTGTTGGGATTCTGTAGCGTACGGTTTTGAACCATTGCCAAAATCCAATCGGTTTCCAGTACGATACTTTGATATTTAATCCCGTTAACGCGTTTACCTCACAACCGACGGCAAATTTTCCACGTACGATGATCCGTTCTACAAGTTCCTTTGCCTCGCCATTAATCGGTTCTGTAAACACAACCTTCATTGATGTCCTCCTATCGTATATTTTGTGGCGGTATTCTAGTACAAAAAGCACTAAATGGCAACTTATAGTGTGTCGAAACCTATTCAGTAATTTGGAACTTACACCCTTATATAATGCAGAATAACTCACAAACATTTACAATAGTGATATGACTTCGAACAACACTTTTGAGACACCTCCTATCGCTGAAGTTGTTCAAGCGCTTGGGGATTGTATCCATATGCGTGAGGAGGCATTTAGTTCATTAAAAGAAGATGACCATTTGGATGCTTGGCTGAACTATAACAGGAACGCTATTCAGGATCTTGAGACACATTTTCAGGAACCGGAGGATAAAGCAACCCTTTCTTGGTATAAACTTGCTGTTCTTAACGATATTCCACATAGATACAAAGATGACAGGATATATGAAGAAATTACAGATGCAGGAAAAAAGCTACGTGACCTTGGTATCAGCAACCCACAAGCCTTTGAGACTTCAGTAAGCCAAATCTCAGCTGTGTACAAGGGGTTAGTGTTGGAAATGGGTGAAGAACAGTTCGAAGATGAGATTTCCGGTATGGCCAAAGCAGTTAGCGGTTTCAGGGCAGAGGTGGTAGGTTATCACTTACTATCAGATACTATGATACAAATGACAAATTTCTTAAGAAGCAAAGACTTTAACAGGTACATATCTGTAAATGAAGCAAACCATCCGGGAAAGTCATTAAAAGCATTCGTTCACCAAAGACGCTTTTCCGTAAGAAGTGCGCACTCAATAGAAGATATGCAAAGGAGCACTGATTTATATATAGTTGTAGTGAACCCTCGCGGTGATGATGATGTTTTACTTGGTGTAGATATAAAAACAAAACAGAGTTGGGAATTCTTTAAGTTACATGATAAAGGTAATACCAATATAAGAGGAGATACTACAATACCAAGGTGTGAGTTACAAATACCTGGAAAATTCGTGAATAGAAGAGGCGTAGTAGATCCCGGTGGACAGCTTTTAAGGAATGGTGAGGTGGTTAGTGGAATAGAAGACCTGCATCCTACTTTATTTAAGCTTTTAGACAATTCGGCAGCACGTTTTATTGAATCCTCGCAGGTATAAATAAGATGACAATCATAAACAATGAGTCAGAAAACACTCCCGCAGGCGTAAACATATACACTACAGAAGACAAATACGGTTCCCCCGCCACTGTGGTAGAAATAGGAGATACTGAAACTACGCGCTTAATCGCCCGTTTTGGAAAGGACGGAGACCGTTACTGCTCCGTAATAAGTGATAAAATAACCAATGTTTCCGGTGACGCGGTTATAACAAAAGCCGGTGAAAATGTAGTGTCTTTGAGCCATGGTGTTCCGTCTGCAGAAGAAATCCATTTAAAATCTGTGTCTGCCAAACAGATAAGATTTATTATGATTTTGGATAAGGATGCGCACGGAGGTTATTACGAATTGTTAGACCGGGTAGATAATTCGCAGGAACTATGTAGTCACCTGGATGAAATGGGTATAAACATGTCCAGAACAGAGGAAGGTGTGTTAACCAGGCAATCAGATTATCACCTGGTTGTTGGAGAGGGGTCGGAAGTATATGTGAATATCGGGGATAGGAAATACATTAGATTAGAAGGTGCTGTAAGTTTGACTGTTTCTGCAGGTACTGTTTATATTGAAACGACCTTAGATGACAAGACTTATAAAGTTGTATTGGAGATTGAGTAATTGTTATGGCGAAATCTGAGGACATTGCATGTTTCCTGTCCGCACTGACTTAAGAAAGAAAAGACACCTTAATCATCTATGATAAAGCAGGTGTCTTTCTCAATTTCCTTACTTCCTAATAGGGTTATCTGAGGACTCAAACACTGCTTCAAGCTCATTTAACCTTTCTGTAATAACCCACGCAACAGTATTTTGAACAGTCGTTGTAACCCCTAACGAAGCTAACCACTGCTTCACCTTTGTAATTGTCTTTCGTCCCGGATTAATAAGAGTGATAGTTCCCAAAAACCTGCCTCTATAGTACATTAGGTTTAAAACCCACTCAGTGCTTTTTAAGGAACCAAATATCACATACTCCTTATCTTCAGGTTCCCCTTTTATATAACTATTTAATACCACGACGGTAGGATTTTGATTCACGTGTCTCTCCTTATGCTTGGTATATGAGAATATTAGTAAGATGATTATATCATTGGATTTCTATTAATCGAATAGCTAACGGATGTTTATTGGCTGGGCATACAGGTCTAGAACCTAGTTTATTCTCCAGGATGTAAATGAGACAAATGGGGCATTATAAAAGGCTGTTCTCTAAAACTTAATCAACCGTCAATTTCACTGAGCTTATTATACGTTCAAGGTCTTCATTAGAGAAATTGTCTGGTATTCCAAAAAGGATACTTTCAATACCGGGCCGCTTGTGGTAGGGCAGGTTAATAATTAATATATTTTGGTCAGGTGAGCGCATTGAAGAGTTGTTACAGAAAAAGAAACAAGGACTTTTATAAAATAGAGCCTGAGTACCAAAAGGTGTATCTTTAACAAGTAATTTTTCTACCTCGTATTGATTACCTCCTGCAGATTGGATGAAGTAATTTCCATCTTTCTCTACCCATTTGTAAATATCTACACTCATTCTTCCTATCTTTAGATCACTGGAAGACCCCCAAGCAAAATTGTCATTTCCATATTCTGTCCCTAGTTCTCTGGTAGACCAGCTGTACTCTATGCCCGAGGGGTCGGATTCTTGTTTTGGCCACTCGTTAAACTCAAACAGAACAAGTTTGTTAGATTCAATCGGGTACTCAAATTCTATTCCAACCTTGTTGCTGCCAAACTTTATCCACTCTTTTTCTTTGAGTTTGATAGAGTAAAATTCTTGCACATTTTCCCAGTTATATATTTGATCAACACAGTTGGTGGTGCATTCTCGAGTGTTGTTTGTAGAAGATAGTTCTTTTAGTTTGAGATTATCTATGACAGTTTGTTTATCGTGTACCGCAGCTTCAAGGTTTTTTTCGTATCTCGGTGTTAAAACCTTGAAGAAATATATAGTCATTAAAATAAGTACAAAAACACCGCCAACAACAAAAGGGAAAGCTTTCTTAGTATAGCTAATAATTGGATTAGGATATTCTAGACCCTCTATTTTGTCGGTGTTCATTTGATCCATTATATATTAGGTTTGAACTTCCTTCTAGGGCGTAGACAAATATTGTTATTATCAGAATTGCGCTTTCATGGCTGAGCACTGTGGTCTAGAACATTAAAAGTTGACAATCAGTTTATAATGTTATAACATGTTATTACTATGACGTACAAACAAAAGTTAACAAAAATTGGAAATTCAGTTGGTATCATAATACCCAAACCATTATTAGATATCCTTGATTTAGACGTTGGGCAAGATCTATATATTGAAAATGTACAGGATAAAATAGTTATCGAAAAAGAGAAAACCTCTACAGTATCTCCGGAATTCCTAAAAATTGCGGAGAATATTGGCAAAAAATACAAAGCAGTATTTAGTGAGCTTGCTAATAAGTGAAATACCTATCTCTTGAAGAGATTTTAATACTTCACGAGTATCAAATAGAAACCTATGGGGGAAAAGCAGGGATTAATGACATTCGAATGTTGGAATCATCCGTTTT
>LCBS01000016.1 GCA_000997355.1 candidate division WWE3 bacterium GW2011_GWB1_41_6 | reverse complement strand
CAAGCCTATTGGAATATCCCCACTCGTTATCGTACCAGGCAAGGATCTTAACAAGATCCCCGTCCACGACTTTGGTCATTCCCGCATCGACGATAGCGGAATAAGGAGTGCCGATAATATCTGAGGAAACTAGAGGCTCAGTACTGACTGTCATTACGTTTGCGTATTTTGGCTGTTTGGATGCTTCGGTCAGAACTTGGTTCACCTCATCCACACTAGTTTTCTTGGAAACTAACATTGTTATATCGGAAAGTGACCCGGTAATAATAGGTACTCTTATAGAAATGCCGTCGAACAAGCCTTTCAATTCCGGAATGACTTCGGTAGTGGCTTTTGCCGCGCCTGTTGTCGTAGGAACCATGTTATAACCGGCAGCGCGCGCCCTTCTAAGATCCGGATGCATTGGAGGAGGTGGCCCGTCGACAAGGTTTTGTTCGGCTGTTATTGCGTGAACGGTGGTCATCGCGGATTTTAAGATCTTAAAATGGTTGTGAATAACTGCAGCTACGGGAGAAATACAGTTGGTTGTACAGGACGCGTTTGAAATTAAATTCTGGCCAAGATATTGATCATCATTTACTCCCAATAAAAATGTTTGAGTATTTCCGCCTTTTGTCGGTGCGGAAACAATCACTTTTTTAGCCCCAGCTTTTATATGTGCAAGTGCTGCGTCGTCTTTGGTAAAACGCCCTGTGCATTCCAGAACAACGTCCACGTTCAGATCTTTCCATGGCAGAAGTGTTGGATCTTTTTCGGCGAATACCTTAGTTCTCTGATCTCCTACAACCAGAGTACTTTCTTCAAGCGTTATTTCTTTTTGGAATTTTCCGTAAGCGGTATCGTACTTTAAAAGGTGCGCCAGTATCTTTGGATCTGTAAGGTCGTTAATGGCAACAATTTCCACATCAGGTTTTTCTAATGCGATCTTGTATGCGGCCCGGCCAATACGGCCGAATCCATTTATTGCGATACGGGCAGTCATAAGTTCGTGCGAAACGCGTTCTTAGAGATTAGCATCGAGCCAGCTTTTTAGAACATCCTTTGGCATGGCGCCGATCTTTCTTGATACTTCTTTTCCTTCTTTTAGTATAACAAATGTAGGTATGCTCATAACTCCGAATTGAGCGGCTTGTGTGCCGTCGGTTTCCACATCCACCTGCTTAAATTCTACTTTTCCTTCATAGTCTTTCTCTATTTCTTTGAAGACCGGTTTCATAACCTGGCAAGGCCCACACCAGTCAGCATAAAAGTCCAATAACTGGATCATAGTATTAGTCCTCCTAGACGAATTAAATTTTTTGACATTAAGTATGATAACATAATTTCTGTCTTTCAAAATATGAGCCTCTCTAACAAGTATTTAAAGTTTATCTTTATTGTGGTGCCAATTACAATGGTTTTGGCACTGTTAACTTCCCCAAAGCCTGTCAGTACATCGGAATACGTGGTTGGGTTTGTTTCACGGTTTGGAACGGATTCCAAGAAAGCTTATATGGAATCTACCCTTGATTTTTATGAACCTGATACCAATTGGGTTTTTGGCGAGAGATGGGGAACCGCAACGCAGCCTGGGATATCGGGAAGTTCGGGAATTTTGGTGGATATTAATAGCGGAAAAGTGCTGTTCGAGAAGAACTCCGAACAACGTTTAAAAATAGCAAGTCTGACTAAGATCATGACGGCTGTGGTCGCCCTCGAGCATAAAGACCCTGATAGTAAGATAAGGGTGAGCGAAAAGGCTGCAGGGACAGGTGAGAACATAATGGGAATAACAGAAGGAGAGGTGTACACGCTGGAAGAACTGATGTACGGATTATTGCTTCCTTCGGGAAATGACGCTGCTTATGCGATTGCAGAAGGGGTAGCGGGAAGTTCCGATAGATTTGTTGAGTGGATGAATTTTAAAGCAAAGGAATTGGGTTTAATGAATACCTACTTTGCCGACCCCAGTGGTTTGGATGATACTACATACAGCACAGCCCAGGATCTTGCACGTTTAGCACGATACGCAATGAAAAATCCAAGGTTCAGGTCCATTGTCGGAACGGTTGATATAGAACTTCCCTTTACGGAAACACACAAATATTTGCCTTTATATAATCAGACAAATCTTTTAGCCACATACCCGGGAGTTGTCGGTGTAAAAACCGGTTATACGGAAGAAGCCGGGCTGACTCTTGTAACTTACGCATCAAACGAAGGTTACGAACTGGTGGGGGTTGTTCTAAACAGCACTGACAGAAAAGGGGATATGGTCCTGATGCTGGACCACGGCTATGGGACTGTAGGCGTGGCGATAGAACATAATTTGTTGTAACAGTTGCACAAGATTACTATTATTTATATAGTATAGTTTCCAATAAAAATCCAAATAAATGAAAGGAGAAACCATGTTACCGGACGGAGTGTTATCAACAAAAATGGTTGTGTTTCTTGACAGTATTGAGGATGAGCTGGATTGGGGGCCCAAATTGGCACACTGCACGCTAGCATTTCTTATGGGACAAGCGGCAGCGCGGCAGAAGAAATTTACCTATGAGGAGTGGTTAAATTTGTTGGTAACGAACAAGGTAAACCTGCGTGAACTGATAAAACGATCCAAGAACTTCCGTCCTTGTAATACGAATGGAGGGTATTTGGTATTCCGGAACTTTAATACTTGGCTTGTGAAGTATCTGAAGACACAGGTATCCCGGCATAAGGCGCGGTTTCTTAAATCCTTGCGTGCAGGCTGATACCAACAGATAAGGAGGAAATATGGCCGTATGCGATATACACACACCAAACGGTCTTGTAGATTTTGCGAGCCGGTTCCGCCACCCGGGAGCAAAGCACCCGGAAGCAGCGCTTCATCAGTTGATGGGCGAGGCTTACTATAACGGGAAAAAATTTTCCAAAAACGAGTGGCTGGCACTCTTGGTTTCATGGGGAGTGAAGAAAGAAGATTTCTTAAGCCTAGCGGGGAAGTATTTTACATATTGTCTGCACCCTGCCACCCCGAAATTTGATGACTTTGTCAAGTGGTCTGAAAAGCAGAATTGGACAAAAATAGAAGTCAAGTGAGTAGTTAGGCCGTAATACAGGCATACCTGCTTTCATGGCTCAACATCCCTCATTTTTACACAATGGGGGAATTTTTTTATCTCGTGATATCATACTTTCATGTCCCAAACTGAACCCGAAATTTTTAAAGGTTTGAACCCCCAGCAGGTACAAGCGGTAAAACACGTGGAAGGTCCCGCACTGGTCGTTGCAGGTCCTGGTAGCGGAAAAACACGTGTCCTTACGCACCGTGTCGGGTATCTTATTTCCCAAAGCAATGTCAGCGAAAATAATATCTTATGCGTGACTTTTACAAACAAAGCCGCAGGCGAGATCCAGAACCGTATCCGCGTTTTTCTGGGCGGAGGTAATTCACTGCGGTTAACGTGGGGAGGTACGTTCCACTCTATATCTTCGAGGATCCTAAGAAAAGACGGCTATCTGATCGGTATTCCTCCATCATTCGTTATTTATGATACGGATGACCAACTTTCTGTTATCAAAGGAATAATGAAAGATTTTGGTGTTGATCCGAAAAGGATCAATCCCCGTGCCGTACTGGGAACGATTTCCGGCGCTAAATCCGAACTGATCCTGGCCGGTGAATACCCAAAGTTAGCCCATGGTTATTTCCAGAAAACCGTAGCAATGATCTACCCCGAATATCAGAAACGCCTGCGCAAGAACGACGCCCTGGACTTTGATGACCTCTTGGTTGAAACGGTAAATTTGTTCATTGGAGTTCCCCAGGTCCTGGAAAAATACCAGGCGCACTTTAGGTTTATTTTGGTGGATGAGTATCAGGATACGAACAAAGCGCAGTACACTCTTACAAAACTACTCTCCGAAGCTCATAAGAATTTATATGTGGTAGGTGATATGGCTCAGGCAATTTACTCTTTCCGCGGGGCTGATTACAGGAACATCCTGAATTTCCAGCGCGATTTTCCTGATGCAAGTATCTATAACCTCGAACAAAACTACCGCTCAACCCAGGTTATATTGAGTGCAGCTACAAACGTGATCAAAAACAATGAGTCTCATATTCCTCTGGATCTTTGGACCGAAAAGGACGGAGGGGATAAGATCGTAAGTTTTACGGGCGCCAGTGAAAAAGAAGAAGCCGAATTTATTTCAGACAAGATCCTGGACGAAATATCTGTCGGAAAGGCCTACCGTGATATGGCCGTTTTGTACCGCACGAACGCCCAGTCCCGTAACATTGAAGAATCTCTGATCCGCAACAACATTCCTTATCGTATCATCGGAGGTCTAAGATTCTATTCGCGCAAGGAAATAAAAGACGTAATTGCGTATCTGCGCGTAATCCATAACCCCAAAGACACTGTTTCTTGGGAAAGGGTCATTAATGTTCCTCCAAGGGGGATAGGACAGAAAAGCGCCGAACTTTTAAAAGCAGGAGGATGGGATTTGACCGAAGTTGATCAAAAAACAAAGCTTCCATTCTCAAAATGGATCGAAGAAAAAGAAAGCTACTCGACATTGGAGCTAATGGACAGGGTGTTGGAGGGCTCGCGCTATATTAACTGGCTGAACGACGGCACGGAAGAGAATAAAGCGCGGATCGAGAACGTCCAGGAATTAAGGTCGGTGGCACAGCAGTTCGTAGAGCTTGAGGATTTTTTGGAGAACGTTGCATTAATAGAAAGTTCGGACAAACCGAGTTCGTCGGATATGGACGCGGTTACACTAATGACAATACATGCTTCAAAAGGTTTGGAATTTCCCGTGGTATTTTTGATCGGAATGGAAGAAGGCTTGTTCCCTCACTCACAGTCTTTGATGGAACTTAGCGAATTGGAGGAAGAGCGGAGGTTATGTTATGTAGCGATCACGCGGGCGATGGAACGGGTTTTTCTTACACTGGCAAGATCGCGTTTATACTTTGGGAATATCCAATCGAACATGCCCAGCCGTTTCCTTGGCGAGATCCCCCAGGAACTGATCGAATATGAAGGTTTGTACAACCGTAACATCACGCCTAAGAAGGTTGACGATTTTATGGATGAGCTTGATTTCAGAAGAAAAAACTTTAACTGGTAGATTGGATATAATATATAAGTAATGCATAGGATACTATATTTGTTTCTCATTGCACTTGCCTTTTTCAAAATTGCCGTTCCTCCCGCTTACGGTGAAGTATTAGGTGTATCTACCGCCGCTGAAAAAGAATTGGAACCTAACGGACCCAAAGCTCTGATCGCCCACCCTGTACTTATTACAACAACCACCGCCTTTGATCAAAAAGAAACCGAAGAATCGGTTCCTATCCCATACAGCACGGTCTATGAAAAAGACCCGGAGGTTGAGTACGGAAAAGAGGAGGTAAAGCAGGAAGGAGTGAGCGGAACAAAGACATACCATTACCTCATAACTTTCTGGGAGGATGAGGTAATAGATAAAAGACTTTTATCAACCGAACAAGCGGACCCCGTCGAAGAGATCATTTCAAAAGGTACGAAAATAGTATGGCGCATGCTGGAAGGAACTGAGAGCGGCAGACTGAAATATTGGTACAAGCTAAAAGTATGGGCGACCAAATATGACGGAAACTGCATCGGATGCACAGGGCGGACTTATAGCGGAACTCTTGTGAAAAAGGGTGTTTGCGCCACAGACCCTTCTGTTATTCCGTTGGGAACTAACTTTTATGTGGCGGGATACGGTTTATGCCGAGCTGAGGATATAGGGGGAGGGATAAAAGGAGACATGGTCGATCTTGGTTATGAAAAAGCCTCTGATGGATCGTGGAGGACGGGCTGGACGGAGGTTTATTTATTAACAAACGCCCCGGAGTAAAGACTATAATTGTATAATATAAAAAACCTAATAAGGAGAGAATGAAATGGAAGAGCAGCTATTGGGAACTTTTGTAATGTGGTACACAAGCGCGAGTCTTTGGGATAAGTTTCTGCTGGTAATTTCCCCGGCGTTTTTGGGAATACCGTTGTTCTTTTTTGATTCACGGTATCAGTGGAAGAATCTCCCATGGTCGTTGATCGTAGGTATCCTATGGGTCCTGTTTGTAATAGAGGGCACGATCTCCATGTTGTTATTCTTGTTCTTCCTACTGACAAAAGCAATGTTACTCGCAGAAATTGTTGTGTTTTTAGGATTACCGTTAGCTTTCTTATACTGTTACTTTCTTATAAGTGAATATAAATACTTTGAGAAAGCAGGCGAGATTGTTTGGAAAGCGAGTAAGGGTTGGAGTTTCCCGGCACCCAAAAAACACGATTAAACCTGTAATGTGAAACATCAGTGCTTCAGGTATATGCTTGAAGCACTTATTTTCTTACACCTAACTACGAAGTATAATAATAACAAATGTATACTCCCCACAAAGAGCTAGGGCAGAACTTCCTGACCGACCGGGAAGTGGCAAGAACAATGGTAGCCGGATTGGAGCTTTCGCCCGGTGATGAGGTAGTTGAGATAGGTGCGGGTTTGGGTGCGGTAACGGAGGAACTTGCCGAGCAGGCTGTGTCCGATGAGACGGTGGTCCATGCCGTTGAGATCGATATCAGGTTTGTTGAAACTTTAAAGACAATGTTTCTGCAGAACATGAACATCAATATAGTGGAAGCTAATATTTTAGACTGGCTGCCAACTTTTATTCCAAAAAATGACTTCAAGGTTATCGGCTCTCTTCCCTATTACATCACATCCCCAATAATCCATAAGATTCTTGAGATGGAACGTTTGCCACGTATATGCGTTTTAATGATTCAAAAAGAGGTTGCGGAAAAAATTGCGGCACAAGTGCCCGATGCATCATACATGTCCAGTGTGGTTCAAACCTTTTATGATGTGGAATACGTAGCAAAAGTTCCCAAAGGAAAGTTTGTTCCTTCACCAAAGGTGGACGGGGGTATTATAAAAATGGTCCGGAAAACCGGGCAGGCTGTCGTGCATGAGGAAATCAAGAAGTATGAGGGTTTTTTGCACCGCGGTTATGCGAGTCCGCGTAAGAAAGTAAATAAGGTACTTGATAAGGATGAGCTGGCAAGGACCGGGATCGACGGTAATCTGCGCCCGCAAAATCTTTCTGCTGATGACTGGGTGCGGGCATATAGGATATTGAGGGCGGATTAAATGCATTTTTTGGGAAGTATCGTATGAATCAAATTCCCCGTAAAAAAATCGCAATAGTTACGGCGTTGGCTGGCTCAGGTCACATTACTGTGGCAAAAGTGTTTGAGTACTGGTTTGATGCGTGGGGATACAAGAGTGACGTTCTTCTGATCGGTTCCTTACTTAACACTATCTATACTCATCTGTTAAAGATCCCGAAAACATGGGAGTCTATCTACAGAATATCCAACCGCGGCTACGTCTCGCACTTTCCTGTCCGGAAATTTACCCAAGGGGAAGAAAAGAAATTGATGAAGCATGTTTATGAGTATGATGACTACGATCTGATTCTTTCCACTTATCCTATGTTTCACCCGAGAGCCGGGAAAATCTCAGCGGTAGTGCTTGTTGATCCTACAACGCACGCGTCTTATTTTTCACCGCCGCATCCCGATTATTATATTATTCTTTGGGAGGAGTCCTTAAAAACTCTGCCCGATTCCGCAAAAACCAAAAGTAAAATAATATCCACAGGCCCGCTTGCCCGCCCTGCATTTTATGATGTAGCGGAGAAACTTAACAGTTTTAAAGATAAAATCTATTTCAAAGAGAAACTTGGCCTTTCGCCTGACAAGAGGTATTGTCTGATCATGGCAGGCGGTGCCTGGATATCAAGGGCGGAGAAATTCATTCCTTTGTTTGACAAACATCTGGATGGCGACATAGAGTTCGTTTTTGTCTGTGGCAGGAACACGCGGTTTTGCAATAAAATGACAAAGAGGTACGGGAATAACCCGCGGTTTAGATTCTTGTCGTGGCTTAATGAGACCGAAATATCCGAGTGGATGGGAGCATGTGACTACGGAATATTTTTCTCGGTTGCTCAGACGCTCACCGAAGCAGGACTATGCCTGCTACCGGTTTATTTGTTTAGTTATATCAAAGGGCAGGAAACAGCTTATAAGGACATAATCATAGATAGAGGATTAGGGCAAAATCTTACGGGAAACAGAACTGCAAAAGTTCTGGCTTTCAAGAATCTTATCGGACAGAACGACCCTGCGTTGGAAGTGTCGATGTTAAACTTTAAAAAATATTTGGAGAACAGCAAGAATTCGTTAAGGGATTCTCTAAAGGAACTTCTTTAGTTCTAATTGGCATTTACAATAACGGAATTGATAAGAATATTTTCGGTTGGTGTTGATGGCTCACCGGATGGTCCCGCCGTTACGGGAGTGTTCGCTATAGCATCCACGATCGCCATACTTTCGGCATCAGCTACTTTCCCAAATATAACATAGTTTTTTGGCAATTGAGTGTTTCCATGCATGATAAAGAACTGGCTTCCATTAGTATTGGGCCCTGCGTTAGCCATGGCAACGACTCCCGGTTCGTATTCTCCATCGAACGGTTCATCATTGAACCTGTACCCGGGCCCTCCGCTGCCTGTTCCCGTAGGATCGCCAGTCTGGATCATAAAACCTTTCATTATTCTGTGGAATTTCACGTTGTTATAAAAGTTTTCACGTGCTAGGAAAACGAAGTTATTTACCGTGATAGGTGTTTGATTCTCAAAGAGATCTATTTTTATATCACCCTTAGTTGTATTAAGGACAGCGCTGAAGTCCTTTCCTTGTTCAAGGGTATTTGCCGGTGCTGAAGGATATTGTTTTTGATTTTGCGTTGTTGGCATATTACTGCTTCTACTATCCTCTAAATCTAATTCGTCTTCATTTATTTGCGTGTTGTTCGGGTTCGACTGCGTCGATCCCGCGCTCCTCTCAAGTTCTTCCACGGAAAGCCCGGAGTCCGTGGGGGTTCTTTTGCTTAGGTAATAAAGGGACCCAGCCATTAAGATCAGAACTACTATTCCAATTATTAGCATGTCTTTGGTTTCCATATAGGTATTTAAACCCCCGTAAAAATCGGTTGAGAGTCCGTACACGGTCCATTTTTCAATAGTGCACGGACTCTCTGGCCCGGCATTGGGAAGTACCGGACGGTTCTCTCTTTTTTCACCTCCGCCCTAAAGCGGGATGTTCCCACTTTGAAAATATCGTATAAAGTGCCCGAAGTCAATGATATACTGGGATTATGGCTCTACATATAGTTCAATCGCCCGAATGGGGTAAGTTCAAAAGCAGTTACGGAACGCCCGCGGTTCGGGTGGGGGAGGTTCAGTACACCATACATAAGATCCCTTTCACCTCAATTTACTACGCTTACTGTCCAAAAGTAGATCCGCTAAGGATAGATTGGGAGCCTCTCAAAGCGTCATTATCAGAAAATTCCTGTATTGCCATTAACTTCGATGTTCCGAACATTATAAAGGGCAGCCAGCAGGAGTCTGCCGCAACCGCAGTCTTATCCGATAAATGTATTCCCGCTCCCCGTGAAACATTCGCCTCAAGCAACATTATTTTGGACCTTACCAGTCCGGATGAAGAACTTTTAAGTAACATGCACAAGAAGCACCGTTATAATCTTGGACTGGCGCAGCGCAAAGGTGTGACTGTTAGAACCGGAGAGACCGAAGAAGATTTCGACGCTTTTTATACTTTACTAAAAGATACCTCTGTTAGGCAGAAATACTATATTCATCCAAGAATCTATTACAAAAAGCTTTGGGATATGCTGCACCCTGTAGGTATCGTTCATATGCTGACAGCTTATTACGAGGAGAAGGTCCTAGCCTCATGGATGTTGTTCATTTATGATAACGTAGTTTATTATCCTTACGGTGGGTCTTCCGAGGAACACAAAAACTTATTTGCGAGTACCCTCGTTGCCTGGGAAACAATAAAACTGGGCAAAGAAAAAGAGTGCCACACCTTTGATATGTGGGGCGCTGCAAAGAACCCGGAGGATGAGAGCGATACGTGGCATGGTTTCACCAGTTTCAAATTAAAGTTTGGAGGAAAGTTCGTTGATTATATAGGTTCTTATGATTGGGTTCTAAACAAGCCCCTTTACGATACTTTCAACTTTGCCCAAGACGTCAGATGGAAAATACTAAAAACTCTCAGATAAACATTCCCGATATAAGACAATCGCCCAATTGGAGCCGCTATCTTAACTGGATAGGATGGAACTCTTATCTAACGAGTTTCGGAGTGAACGTTGAGATAATGAAAATCAAAATCGGCGGATTGGTAAAAGTCCAACACCCCAAGCCCCTTACTTCCGGTGATCTGGAGGAGATCGAAAAAATTGCTCTAGAGAATAATGCAATGTTCGTCAAGATAGAACCACATATCAGCCAGGATATTTCTTTGCTGGAAAGTGCCGGATACATAATAAGCTTGAGCCCTCTTTCCCCTCCCTCGACTATTTATATAAATCTTGCTCTTGATGAAAAAAACTTATTGAAGAAAATCTCAAAAAGCGGGAGGTACTCTATAAGGCGTGCAGGTAAAGAGGGGGCTGAGGTAAAGTTCTATCCAAACCCTGATCCGGAAATACTCGAAAAATTCTACGAACTAATGCGGAGGTCCGCAAAAAAGCAGGGGTTTTCCGTCCAAAGCTTTGAGGATCTTAAAAAGAAAGCGGAGGTTTTCGGTGAGGAGTGTACGGTTGTGCTTGGTTACGACAGCCGTGGGGAACTCACCGGGGGAAAATTCTTTTTAACTTACGAAAAAGCCGTATGGTATGTTCACGCCGGAACGACGGAACTGGGAAGAAAGCTTGATGCAGGACATAAAATGATGTGGGAGTCGCTCGTTCGTTTTAAGAACTTGGGCTACACAGTGATGGATATGGACGGAATAGACGATGACCGCTTTCCTATCTTCACGAAAAAGTGGGGAGGATTTTCCTATTTTAAAGAGAAATTTGGAGGTGAGGTTATCAGATTCCCTTACCCTTATATCAAGTATCATAGTAAGTTTCTGAAATTTCTTGCGAAGTACCGCATGCTGCCGCTTTAAACTATCCCCTATATGCAAACGGACAAATTTCTTTGTAATCACACCAGTTGCAGTGCATTCCCGGCGTGCTCTCAAAGTCACCGGACCTGATCTTTTCCAGAGTCTCAGCGATTTCCTTCTTCTTGTTCTCCAGGTCCGCCTCAGTTCTTGTGGTAGTGATCTTTTCCCCGTTTTCTACGTAATATAAAGTAAGTTTTTTGGGCTTGAGATTTAGCGCCTCTATCGCCCCCAGCGCGTAAAAGGCAACCTGGGCATCCTTATCCACATCTTTTTGTGATTTTGCCCCGCCGGTTTTGTAATCTATTATTTCTACGCCCCCATCTTCCAGCGGGTCTATGCGGTCGATGCGGCCGCCGAATTTTATACCGTTTATTCTTATGTTAAAGCTTTTTTCGATCTCAAGAGGTTTTACCTTCAGCGGCATATTTTTACGGTAGTAATCTTCCAGCAGTTTCCTGCCGTTTTCAAAATATTCCATACGGTGCTGTTCGTTTATAAAACCAAGAGGCTGCCAATTTTTAGTGTAAATATCTATGAGTTCGTCATAAGTAGTTTCAGGCCTAAATCTTAGCTGAATATGGAAATCCCTCAATGTATTGTGTATACATGAACCGAAGCTTAATGCGTGGTTGGGTGGTGTGGGTATGTTAAGTATGTATGAGAACTTGTACTTTAACGGGCACGTCAAATAAGTAGAAATCTGAGTATAGCTTAGAAATGTCGGTGAAAAGTTCCCTGTCTTTATGATCTTGGGTTCCCTAAATCCCGATCCCACCCCGAACAATCCGGTTTGCGTCTGAGTTCTTAGAAGTTCCGATGAATCAACCTGCTCCGTCTTGATGCCTGTCTCGGTTAAGAATCCGCTTGGCGTACTGTCCCTTTTCCCGCCGTAATTTTTTGCGTAAGTAAGGAACAAGTACTTTTGCGCGCGTGTCATTCCCACGTAGAACAAACGGCGCTCTTCCTGGATATGCGGATCTCCGGCCGGCAGCGTTTCTTTTATCAGGTCTTCAGGTATTTCTATCTCGTCGGTGCGGTTGCGGGTAGGAAAGCGGTTTGAGATAAGGTCGACCATAAAAACGACCGGGAATTCCAGACCCTTGCTTGAGTGAACCGTCATCAGGTTGATGGTCTCAATATCTTCGATCTCTGCCTGCGCCGGGTTGTCTCCCGCCTGGATCATAAGTTCAATATAGTCAATGAAGGCGACAATGGTAGGAATTTCTTTTGTCTCGTTACGGTAATCTATCTCAAATTTTTTCACGCGGTTCAGGAAAAGATCCATATTCTTGATGGTCATCTGATTCTCAACCGTTTCCATTTCAATATAGGGGTTAAGGTAGTTTATATTACTTACCAGTTGGTAGACGATCTGAACCGGAGTGTCTTTTGTGATCCTCCCCCTAAAGTCACCCAAGAC
>LCBS01000015.1 GCA_000997355.1 candidate division WWE3 bacterium GW2011_GWB1_41_6 | reverse complement strand
TTGATAGTAACTACCAAACTACCTGAAGGTTTTCATTTATCTTACTATTCGCGTAATAAAAAACATAAGTGTTGGGCTCACACGTCCAGTGAGAATCCGGAGGGCCTAGCCATTCCTCCGCCCACTCAATACCAAAATCTTTATTCGACACGACATAATCGATCGAATGCCCGCCCGCATAGGATATATCCCCAAACGGAACTTTCCCGACTACCCGACCGTTATCTAAATATACAGGCAGTATATTAATCTCCAAATTGCTCAAAACGGACAGCTTTCTGCCCAACCAAAAGCCTGATACACCGTAATCCCAAGATTGTTCTTCGACCAAATTTCCAATGCATGCAGAAAGTTTACTATCTTCCTGCCCAATATCTCTAAAAGTGCTTTTGTGAACGGTGAAGCGTACAAGTAAGATCGTTGTGACTACAAACATGGCCAAGGTTAGCACAATCCTGGAATTAATTAAGGAACTGACAAAGATAACAATCAACAGCAAAAGCGTTAAAAACACGGGAAAAACAAACCTTAAGTCAAGCAACAGTCCCCGTCTAAAAATAAAATAAGCCAAGAAACTAAACAGAATAAAAAGCGTAAAAAAAACGTTAAAGAAAGTTTTATCTGAAAAACCTGATGTTTTCTTGGAAAGTTTAAAGTAAGAAAACCCGCCTCCTACAATTACAGCCAGAAGGAGTGGGGTGGGGTTAAATATAGAAATAAAGTCGGTATACCAACCTAACCTGACGTACACACTAAACAACTCGTAAGGAAACACCTGGATTATGTTTTTTGTAAAATACCCACGCGCTGTAGGCAGGAGAATATACAAAAATAAACTTAGACTGCTAGATGCAAATAATATTATTAGCAAGTATCTGAACTGATCTAGTGCAATTTTCTTCCGCTGTAACACAGCTAAAGCAATAGCGGGTAATGTAAAATAAAACAAGAATATAGGATCGGATAGTATAAACAGAGTGTTTGCCAAACCCAATAATAATCCAAACTTCTTGTTATCTAAATACTTCTTTACGCAAAGCAGACAGATTACTGCGTTAAGGATAGTTCCTAAATGAAAATGGGGAGCAAGAGACATGTAAAAGAAAAGCACGAACGGGGTAGTAGTAAGAAGGGTGTTTAGAAAAGCTAATAAAGTAAACACTTGCGCTACCCTATTCTTATTAAAATCAAAAGCGTTTACAATAAGAAAAACAACGGATAGCTGGACTACTGCAAAGGTAAGAACTCCTGTAATAAAGTTTACCAACCCCACGTTACCGCCAACAACTAATCTCACCACAAGAAACAGCATAAACTCCGGAAAGATAAGAAATGAATGGGGTAATAACCAAGTCCGGGGGTCTTTACCTGCCTGAAATATTTCCTGGACGTAATAAGTATGAAAAACTGAGTCCGAGTTAACAAAGATCGAGGAAATAAAATCTCTCGGAAAACTCGTATACCCTAACGCAACAAGAGAAATCACATACAATAACACCGAGAAAGGTATTAACGATCTGACAAATACTTTTATCATAGGGGTAAAGTTAGGAATGCAAACATCATCAGTATTATAATATAGCGATGATAAAAGTGCTGGAAAAAGAAATTGGAATCGGTGGGGACTATCAGTTCAATGCTTATTTCAGCCGTAATCCAATACACGCTAATTGGCATCAAAATAAGTTTCATGTTCTTAGGAATTTTGTTGAAGACAAGATTCAAAAAAGAGCGTTGGATATAGGAGCTGGTTCCGGACTTTTCGAACTCTTGTTTAGCAAAGACTTTAGTGCAATTACCGCGCTTGATTATAACGACGATTCGACAAAGTTTATTGAGAGCCTTTGCGAACAGAACCACATAGGCAATGTTAAAACTATTATTTTAGATATTGACGGAATAACCTCAATGGAACAAACAAGTAAATTTGACTTGGTCCTAATACTGGACGTTATAGAACACCTTGATACAAAAACAGTAGACGGCCTTTTAACTACATTACACGGATTACTTAACACGGGAGGCAAGGTAGTGGTAAGCACGCCCAACTATGGAGGTGTATGGAACATAACCGAATGGCTGGCTGATTTATTTAAACTCGTTCCAAGACTGAACGGGGCTCAGCATATAAACAGGTTCGATAAGAAAAAGCTTGCAGCTTGTTTTGAAAAGAACGGGTACTCTCTAGTTAGAAGCACGACGATCAATACCTTTTCTTACCTTGTTCCGGTAAAATCACTGTCTAAAAAGCTTGTTGATGTTGAAACAAAGATGGACTTACCTTTCGGTAACTTGATTGTGGCGGAATTCGTTCCTCAAAAGCAGTAGGCTATAAACCAAAAGCTATGTTAGAATCTAAAACGGCACGGAGGGATGCGAGAGTGGACTAATCGGCCCGCTTGGAAAGCGGCGCGGTGCGAAAGCGCCACGAGGGTTCGAATCCCTCTCCCTCCGCCATGTATCAAAGTGTCGCAACTACACGGTTTTGTAGTTCCAATCCCACAACTGTATACTTAAACTATGAAAATCACTTTAGCCATTCCAAACTATAACGGGCTAGAAAATCTAAAAATATTGATGCCTAGAGTTGTGAAAGAGGGTTTTGATGAAGTTATTGTTATGGATGATCAGTCTACTGATGGAAGTGTTTCTTATTTAAAATCTATTCCGGATATATATGTAATCCAGGGAGATAAAAATTTAGGTCCTGCTGGTAATAGAAACCGAGTTTTAGGGAAAGCGAAAGGAGATTTGATATTTTTCATAGACGCAGATATGGAGTTAATAACCACCAATGTTATTCAACATTTAAATGCTTTGTTTACAGATGCAAATAAAGTTCTTGTTGGTGGTTTAATTTTAACTCCAAAAGACGAACCTATGTGGTGGAATTATGGTTATGAAATGAGTCCTATCAGAGACGCAAAAGCTGATATTGTTCATGAATTTGCCTTTAAGTTTTGGGAGAATTCCGAAGTTATGGAATACATCAAGAGCACTTATAATGAGATAACCCGAAATTTTGAGATTACTTTTGAAAAGCCTAATGAAGTGGAAGTAGATTGGGTTTCAGAAGCGAATTTTTGTATTAGGCGAAATATTTTTGAAGAAGTAATTGGTTTCGATGGTAATATGCGCTATCACGCTGACCAGGATTTGTGTAAAAGGCTAAGAAGCAAAGGACATAAAATATATTACAACTGTGCTATCACAACTAAACATAAAGAAATCGACACTTTTGGAGAAAATAGAAAAAAGATAATCCGAAAAAATTCCTATTACTTCTACAAAAAACATTGGGGTATGACTAGAAAAGTGTTTGACAAATTATACCCTGTTTCTGACTGAAAATAGTTCCAAGTGCGTCCCATGCCCTCCGCCAGTTGTTTAAATCACCACTTTTTGATGCTTCGGCCAGTCTTTGATAGGGTAGATTATATTGTACTGACGCTATTTGCTTGTTTTGGATGAGTATAACCCCCACATTTCTTTAGGTTTTATAAACACTTCCGACAATGTTTCGAATGAGCAGATTAAGAAACTTAATAATTTATTTAATAACAAACTTCTTATAGTAGAAACAATAACTATTGTAGAAGATCAGCAAAAGAACCGTAACGTTATTACAAGTATTAAATTAACTTAAACATATAATGTTAGACAAAATGTATAACACGTGCTAAGTTATAAACATGAAAAATAATAAAATTAAAAAAGTTACCGTAAGAGATCTTCAACATAACTTAGCTACGTATCTGGAAATGGCAAAAGCAGGCCCTATAGTTGTTACTAAACATGGAAAAGAAGCGGTTTTAATGATTAACCCTGTAAAGTATCATTATACTGAAAAGGCAAATAAACCGTACAATGTAAAGGGTACAAAGTTTATAGGTATGTATAAAGATAGAAAAGACTGGGAGGGACTGTCTAACAGTGAGGTAGCTAATAATTTAAGAAATGATTCCTGGTATGGCAAGTAAATCCGCCATTCTTGCAGACACCTCCATTTTGATCGGTTTACAGAGAGGTGATCGGAGGATTATACCTCAGTTTGATAAAATTGCGGACTCTATTCACATATCGCGTATTTCGACATGTGAATTAATCTATGGATCTAGAGACAAAAAAGAAAAGAATATAAATAAAACCTTTTTGAACAACTTTCCAATAATAGAAATCAATGAGGACATATCGCAGTATTCTTATGTTTTATTAGATAAATACGGTTTAAAAAACAGATTCGGAATAGCAGATTCTTTATTAGCCAGTACTTCGGTAGTAAACGATCTTGCCTTTTGGACCAGTAATATGAAACATTTTCGAGTAATTAAAGAGTTAACTCTTCATAAAAGTTGAACTGGTTTTTGTGAGAAAATTTCCAATTTCGTCCCAATCGTGAATTATCGCTTTTATCACCATACCAAGTATCATACCAAATCGAAAGCTTCCTGTTTCTGTTCAAAAACGTATATAATATACAAATGAAATATAAAATTGCCGGCATCCTTAACGTCTTGTTCGGAATTTTTCAGGTAATCGTGATGGGAATGTTTTTTCTTGTTACAGCGCCTAAATTAAGCCGGTTATATGAAATGACCGGAAGCGGGAACGAAGGCGGTTCGTGGACATACCCTGCGCTGGGCATTGCTTTAGGAGTAACAAATGTATTTTTTGGTCTGGTTAATCTCAATGTTGTTTTAAAAGGAAGGAAAGAAAAGTATTTTGTATTAAGTATTATTTACTTTTTAATGTCTTTTTTCCTAATGGGGCTCATATCAGCGCTGTCCGCGGTCGACACCGTAGATCCTCTGTATAAACTAAGTTCGCTTTAAATCCGCCTATATTCATTTCACACACCGCAATTGTTTATAAGCGTTTAATATGTTATACATTTGCCAATGGACCAAATCTCCGAGGTAAAACAAAAAGCCGATATAGTAGAGGTTATCGGAAATTATGTTACATTGACAAAAGCCGGCCGGAATTATAAAGGTTTGTGCCCATTCCACTCCGAAAAAACACCTTCTTTTATGGTTTCCCAGGAACTACAGTTATACAAGTGTTTCGGGTGCGGGCAAGGGGGCGATGTATTCGCTTTTCTTCAAAATATAGAGGGAATTGATTTTGCGCAGGCTTTGGAACAACTGGCAGAAAAAACCGGAGTGAAGCTGGAACGTGCTCAGTACGACCCGGAAGCCGGAAAAAAGAAATTACTGTTTGAAATAAACCACCTGACCGCTGAGTTCTACCATTATTTATTAACGAGGCACCCAAGCGGGAAGAATGCCCTCGACTACCTTAAGAATAAAAGGAAACTCTCGGGTGAAGCGGTAAAAGAGTTCAAACTTGGATACGCTCCCGAAACATGGGACACCGTGTACCAGTTTCTATTAAAAAAGAAGTACGATCCAAACGACATGGCAGACGCAGGCGTAATAGTACGTAAGAGCTCAGGACAGGGATACATTGATAAGTACCGAGGAAGAATCATGTTTCCCTTTACGGGAATGGACGAGAAGATTGTCGGTTTTTCCGGTAGAACTGTTTTGGACCGTGACCCTAAGTACCTTAATACAGGGGAAACGGCCATCTTCCACAAAAGTTCATTTATCTACGGGCTCAATAAAGCCAAAGTTGCTATAAAACAATCCGGGGCAGTGTTTGTGGAAGGCCCTGTGGACGTTATAAGCGCTTGTCAGGCAGGCATCAGAAACGTGGTTGCTACGTCAGGAACAGCTTTAACAGCAATGCAGTTGAAACTTATTGCGCGTTACACCGAAGACGCTATATTCTGCTTCGACTCAGACACGGCTGGAGCTGCCGCGATCCAAAGAGCCATCGAACTGGCAGAGAAAGAGGATCTTAATGTAAAGGTGGTTATCGTTCCTGATAAATACGCTGATCTGGATGACTACATCAAGGCAGACCCGCAGGGAGCCAAAGCGGCAATAAAAAACCCCGTTCCTGTATACGATTTCTTTGTGGCGGACGCACTGAAAAAGAATAACAAAGAAAGCGCGCTCGGAAAGAAAAAGATCATGGAGGAACTGGGGCAAAAGTTCTCAAAAGTGACAAGTAGTGTTCTTCTGGATCACTATATAAAACTAATATCCAAAGAGCTAAACCTTGACACCGAAACCGTTCATGGAATACTTAGCGGGAAGTCCAAACCGGACGCAGACAATCTTTCCGAGGAAAAGGATGAAATAAGAAATGAGGGCTACACCCTCTCAAAGAGATCGCCTCAGGAATATTTGATAGCACTGCTTTTAAAAACGCCTCTTGACACCGCTCAATCTATCTTGTATAAGCTGGCACAGAAGGACTTTACTAATCCTGTTCTACAGGAAATTTTCACGGAGCTAAAAGAATATAATCTTGGAAGAAAAAGGAAGTTTGATATAAAATACTTTAGTAACACGCTGTCAGAGGAAAATCAAAATAGTGTGAATGAGTTATACTTGTGGGATGTGGAACATATAACGGAAGAGCCTAGAAGGCTGGAAATCGAACTTGAGACTGCGTTCGCAAGAATAAAAAGGGAGACCGCCAAAAAAGAATTAAAAGAACTTACTGATAAGATCAAACAGGCAGAGTTGGAAAAAAATACTAAGTTAGTTGGCGAACTTTCGGAAAAGTTCAAAAACATTTCAGAAAGGCTGCTCTAAATAATTTAAAATTTATGGCTACTAAAGAAAAAAAGACTGCGGAAAAGAAAGAAAAGTTCAAAGACGTAACAGATAAAAAAGACGCGAAAATCACCAAAATTGTTTCAAAAGGTAAAAAACAGGGATTCCTCACGTTAAACGAGATATTGGAGATTTTCCCGGAAGCCGAAGAAAATATTGAAACACTGGACTTCCTTTACGAGAAATTGCTCGAGGCCGGTGTGGATGTTTTTGACGTCGACTCGGAAAAAGAAGCCGCCAAGCTTGCAGAGATCGAGGAAATCGACCTTTCCAAAGTAAAGATGGATAAAACAGTGTCCTCCGACCCCGTGAGAATGTATCTAAGGGAAATAGGGAAAGTCGATCTTCTAACGGCAGCCGAAGAGGTTACGCTGGCCAAAAGGGCGGAAAAAGGCGACGAGGAAGCAGCGCAAATGCTAACCAAAGCCAACCTAAGGCTTGTGGTCTCTATTGCTAAAAAATATATGGGTCGTGGACTGACTTTTTTGGACCTTATACAAGAGGGAAATATCGGTTTGATGCGCGCCGTGGAAAAGTTCGATTGGAGAAGGGGCTTTAAGTTCTCAACTTATGCAACATGGTGGATCCGTCAGGCAATAACAAGGGCTCTTGCCGACCAGTCGCGTACCATACGAATTCCGGTTCACATGGTAGAGACTATCAACAAATACAAAAGGATCGAACGTGAGCTGGAACAGAAGCTCGAGAGGCCTCCTACACCACATGAAGTGGCAAAGGAAATGGGCATAGAATTTGAGAAAGCTCAGGAAATTATAAAAATATCCCAGGACACTACTTCCATTGAGACCCCTGTAGGAAAGGAGGAGGATACACGACTTAAAGAGTTTATTCCCGATGAGGTCGGGCTGTCTCCGTTCGAGTCCGCCAGCCAGGAATTACTAAAGGGGCATATCGGAGAGGTGCTGGAAACGTTGAATCCCCGCGAAAGAAAAGTGTTGGAACTTAGGTTTGGACTGAGGGACGGCAGATCGAGAACATTGGAGGAAGTCGGCAGGGAATTTGGCGTGACAAGGGAACGTATACGCCAGATCGAAGCCAAAGCATTAAGAAAACTAAGGCACCCTTCCAGAAGCAAGAGGCTCAGAGACTACTTGTAATGCTGTCAGGCTAACAACTCCCGTGCGTATTTCTTGTAATCCTCAACGGCAGACTGCCCGAATGGATTTATTCCCATCAGTTTTCCAAGCATAATAACTTCCATCATTTTTGTTTGCATAAAATAACCAAGGGAATGTTCGTCTATTCTATCCAATATGGTTTCCGTGTAAGGAATCTTGTGTTCGTCAAAAGATTTTTTAACACCTGACAGAACCGCTCTAACTTCCCGAGACATTTCACTTTCACAAGAAATGAAGTTAAAGAATTTGTCCCGTGGGCCGTCAATGTATAGCTGCAGCATTGAATGAAGGTCGTTCGTACCTACCGAAATCAAGGGGGTGACACCTTTTCCGTCTTTTCCAAGACTTTCGGCAAGTAACTGGCACCACCACTTTCCTACAGACTCAAGTTTGGGGTTGAATACAAAACTTACCTGTGTTGTGAGGCCCCTTTCATAGGCCATATAACTTACTACCGCCGAGAGAAGTGCTTTATTCTCCTCAACACCCGGCAGGATCCCGTCTTTCCTTGCCTCCATCGCCCCTTCTACTAGTCCAAGTATATTGACTCCTACAACCGATAGAGGAAACATCCCGACAGGTGTAAACACGGAATAGCGCCCTCCCACCTTGCGTGGTACCACCAAGCACTTATCAGGGTTTTCACAATCTTCTTTCCACAGAGGCGAATCGACATTAGTGAGGATAACAACCCGTTCTTTATAATGGGGGAATGTCTGCATGAGAAATTCCAGGTTATTCCTTGTTTCAAGTGTCGTTCCCGATTCGCTTACTACGGTTATAAGAACTTCTTCAGGCGTCTGCGCTTCTCTTTTTAAGAGAACTTCCAAATGTTTCCGGAAATCAGGGTCGATAGTATCCATAAAAAATACTTTTGGAAAGTGTTCCGGTTGTAGAAGTAAATAGTGTCCCTGTATTGCATCGTATATTGCTTTGGCCCCTAAGCTGGAGCCCCCTATACCCAAAACCAGAACATATTTTAAATGCTGGTTGACGGTGAGATTGTTCACCGTAAATACCTGGTTTATCTGTTTCTCATCAAAGGGGACGTTAATAAAGCTTTCGGGCTGGTTGTACGAGTTCTTACGCGCGACATCCTGCAAAAAAGCAATATACTCTTCCAGAACACCGGACATCTTTTTAATGGATTGATCCGTAAAATGAGCAGTCTTATAGAGCAGTTTCATTAGTACCAGTATACAAGAAAAATACCGGTAATGAGAACGTTCATTACCGGTACACAACAGTTAGCGTGCGTAGGGAAACTTGCAAAGGAAACAGCTTGTAAGTAGCTGGCGCATGCCTTTGTCTTTAGGAACAGATTTCAGCTTCAATAACTCGCCTTTTATCGATCCTAAAACCACGACTCTGTAACCTTGCTTGGCATAGAAACTTGCCAACTCAAGCCCGGAATTCCCTCGGATTTTGATACCGATCACAAGCAGCGTGTTCTCTTTATCACTTCTACCCACAGCCCCAACGAGTTAGGGAAGTCTTTACCAAACCACCTTTTAATTTTCTGCCCCCAATCAGGGTTCTCGTCACCGACGATCACACGCAGTTTTTTATTTTCTGACATGTTCGTCTCCTTTTTATATAGGTTTTCTGGATTTTACTATCGATACGTTAACTGAGCAAGAATAAAGCAACCCAAGGAGAATATAATATAGATCTATTATTTTTCAAAACTACCTCTTTATAAAAAACCCAAACTCATTTTCTATATCCAGATCCCCAACGATTTTTAAATCACCTAAACGTATAAAGTTAAGTAAGACCTTCTTCTCTCTTCTATAGATCGGTTGTTTTTTAGTCATCGCCTCTTTCGGAGCCGTTATCAATATTGTTTTTGCCGGTACTTTAGTAAGATTATCCACCAAATCTCTTTCCTGCCGCCAAACAACAGAAACTAACTTAACCATTAATGCCAGATCAAACTCTTCAACACCTTGCGGTAAATAATCCTCCCAGGAATGTGTGCCAATAGACTCGTTAAATAACGTAAGTTTGGGATTGTTAAGTTCTTTTAGTTCTTCGTAAGATCTTTTGTCTTTATCAACCCAAACATAATTCTCAAGATCAGGAAACTTGTCAAAAGGGAACGTAGCGGGGAACATACCGCCGCCAATATCCAATATGTTTACAACACCGGGCGTCTTTTCCACAAGCTGTCTGTTAAATTCATCTAAAAAAGGCTCTCTCTCCGTGACCGAAACATGCCTATACGGCAGGTTATCGTCAGAACGCTCGTACCTTCTTAAAGAATAATATATTTCTTTTTTAATCTTCTTAGAATATTCTTTATAATCGTGCAGCCTATAGATCTTATTAAGATCGTCGGATTCATTTATAAATTCGATCAGTTTTTCAAAAGAATCGATCTTACTCCGGATCAAATCCTCTACTTGTTTTTGCTCTATTTTATATTTGGATGTTATTTTATCGACTTCTTCTTTTATGAACGTGTCCAGCATCATATTCTAATTCTAATAGAATTCCCCTTATTGTAAAATTTATGACTGTCGTTTATATTACTACAGGTTCGTGTTCACAACAAGCTATAGGCTCACTGTTGACTTGTTGCTTGTATACGAGCAAATATAGCATTGTGCATAACCTATGGATAAACTACTAAATCTGATATTTACTCAAAAGTGCATGTTCTGTAAAAGCGGTAAAAGCTTGTTCTGCGAGCAGTGCCTTTGTACATGTCCCGTTCCGGAAAATAATAATTACGGTTTGTACATAAGGTCCTTAAAGAGAAAAGTTAACGCTTTTTCCACATACGATTACGACGGGTCTGTCAGAGTGTGTATAAAGGAGTCTAAGTACGGACCAAAACAGTTCGCAGCTTTAAAGATATTAGCCTATAAAGGTGCTGTTAATTTACAAACAAACCATAAATTTTACGAACATTTCACCGCCGTTCCCGTTCCTCTAAATAAACGTAAGTTCAGGAGCAGGGGATTTAACCAGGCGGAGATAATAGCAAAGATAGTAGCTTCAAAGTGCGGAATACCTCACAACCCGGAGCTGTTAAAAAGAAGCAAGGAAACAGACGTTCAATACAAGCACGGCAGGCTCGCAAGATACGAGAACGTTTCTGGCGCTTTTGCGGCAGAACCTGCACAGATTAAGGGTATGAGAATATTATTGGTGGACGATATATGCACATCCGGAGCCACGTTCACAGAAGCAGCTAAGACCCTTTATGAAGCAGGGGCAGATTCGGTCAGATGCTACTCTCTCAGCAGAAGAGTGTAATCACCATCAACGGGTATACAAGGATGTTGTAATCACCGCAATAAATAGGTTAGAATAGCGTAGTTATGCTGTATTCCACATTATTAGGAAAAACAAAAAAAGAAGCGCCAAAGGACGAAACAAGTCTTAACGCACAGCTATTAATACGGGGCGGGTTCGTTCAGAAAGAAATGGCGGGCGCTTATATCTACATGCCGCTCGGATTAAAGGTGCTGGAAAAATTAACACAGATCATAAGGGAAGAAATAGAAGCTATAGAAGGGCAGGAGGTTCTTATGACCACTCTGCAAAACCCCGAAACATGGAAAAAAACAGGCCGCTGGGATGACAGGGTTGTAGATGTATGGTTCAAGTCAAAACTTGCCACAGGAGCCGACGTGGGACTTGCAAACACGCACGAGGAACCTCTCACGGAACTCCTGACAAAATACGTCCAATCTTATAAAGACTTACCCTTATACATATTCCAATTTCAAAATAAACTGAGAAACGAACTCCGGGCAAAAAGCGGTTTGCTAAGAGCCAGGGAATTCATAATGAAAGACCTTTACTCGTTCAACCGCAGTGAAGAAGAACTTAACGCTTTCTATGAACTGGCAAAACAAGCCTACTATAATATTTTTAACAGAGCGGGAATCGGTGACAGTACTTACATTACTTTCGCAAGCGGAGGAGCTTTTAGTAAATTCAGCCACGAATACCAAACCACCTGTGAAACGGGGGAAGATACTATCTATCTGGACCGCGAGAAAAGGATAGCCATCAACAAAGAGGTTTATTTTGATGATGTGATAGAAGACTTGGGCTTGGATAAAAATTCTCTAGAGGAAGTTAAGGCGATAGAGGTCGGGAACATATTCAAACTGAAGACGCGTTTTTCAGAACCTCTGGGTTTAACGTATACGGATGAGGACGGGACAGAAAAGCCTGTTTATATGGGCTCGTATGGAATAGGCTTGGGGCGGCTCATGGCAACCATAGTAGAACTGTGCAATGACGAAAAAGGAATAATCTGGCCGGAAAACGTAGCTCCTTACAGATTCCACATTTTGGGGCTGAATCTGGACGATCCAGAAGTAAAAGAAAAAGCAGATAACGTATATGCAACTTTGCTGGAGGGCAGTGTTGAAGTTCTTTACGACGATAGAATGGATGTCTCGGCAGGAGAGAAATTCTCGGACGCTGATCTTATAGGAATACCTTACCGAGTTGTGATTTCAAAAAAAACCGGCAATCAGTTAGAGATTAAAAAGAGAAACGAGGCTAATTCAGAAATTCTAACGATAGAAGAGTTCCAAAAACTGGCTGGCAGTTGAGCGGACTAAACCTTATCCATTACCCCAAGCGAAGGATTCGCCTGAATATCCTCGTACTTTTTGTATACCTGATTAAAATAAGCGGCTGAGGCAATATACGCGGAATTATCGCCTGTGTACTTCAACGGGGGAACGAACACGGAAACTTCACCTGCAGCCTCTTTCATGCGGGATCTCAGCTGAGTATTGGCTGAGACACCTCCGGCAAGAATAACCGAACGTACGTTCTTTTCCTTCATAGCTTTTATAGTCTTTTCCACAAGCACGTCCACCACAGCGTTCTCAAATTCACATGCAACAACTTCCACTTTATTTTTTTCATTTTCCACCAGTCTCTTAACCGCCGTCTTTAGACCGGAAAAAGAAAAATCATAATTATCCTCGTGTAGCAGGGGACGTGGAAGGCGCCCGGATAACGTATTCTTTCTGCATTTAGCGGCTTTCTTGGACAGTAAAGCGCCCCCTAAATATCTACTTATCCCAAGCAGTCTCGCGGTCTTGTCAAAAGACTCACCTGCTGCATCATCGTACGTTCCTCCTAAATACTCGAAATACCCGTGGCCTTTCATCAGTATAAGATCGGTGTGACCTCCGCTCACAACCAAAACTACGGCCGGAAATTCCGGAAGCACCTCCGCTTCCAGCCAATTTCCGTAGATATGCCCAACCAAATGGTTCACAGGGATCAACGGTTTTCCCCAAGCCAGTGATAAAGCCTTAGCCGCTTCTACACCAACCAGCAAGGATCCAATCAAACCGGGGCCCGAAGTGACTGCTACAGCATCAATGCCTCTCACAACATCTTCTATAGTTTTCAACCCTAGCGCTTTGGCGGACTTATCCAAAGCTTCCGATATAACGGGAACGACGTACTCCACCTGTTTTCGGGCGGCTACTTCCGGAACTATTCCTTCCGTTTGTTCGTGGATCTTTGAGGAGGATGCAACAACCGTAGCTATTTCTTTTACTCCGTCATCTACCAGTGAGGCAGCGGTTTCATCGCATGACGACTCTATCGCAAAAATTCTCATAAGGGGATTATACACAGCGAAGTAAACGTTTCGCAGTAATAAGGAGCCCTAGCGCACTTTTAAAGCCTACCTTCTTTAAGTTCGGTCAGAACAGAGGTTGTAGTAATATCAGTATCGGTAGTAGTAAGAATCTTGTTAATAGCGTTCTTCATAGACTCCACTGCCTTGTCGTTCCCCGAACGGGCGGCTATCTCATAACTTTTAGCAAAGGGGGCTGTGGCGATTAAGGGTCCAAGCACTTCGTGATCACTAAGCTCAGGGGCTAGAGACACTCTAGCGTAGGGTACGCCGAAAGACCTTATCTTAGAACCGGCATCAAAAAGGGCCAGTTCCTGCTCTTCCGCGCTTAGGAAATTAATAAAGTCCCAAGCTGCTGCCGCGTTAGTACTCGACGCCGGAACTGCCCACATCCAGAAACTACCGTAAGACACGGGCTGATTTGGAAGAGCTTGGGGAACCGGGGCTACACCGAAATTCAGGGAGGGGTTCGCTTCGATGATTTCCAGGATCCTCCAGGAAGGGACAAACACCATAGAAACTTTTTCCTGAGCGAAAGCCGTTACTGCTTCAGGCATAGTATCATCCCAAATCTTATCGTCTTTAACAAAAGTTGTATAAAAATCTACCGCATCGGCCGCAGGTTTGCCGTCAATGTCATCGGGGATCTTTACGCTCGTCTGAGCGAACATCAGCCCAAGTATATCCGTAAAGTTCTCAATGTTATTAGCATTACCTATGGCAGCACCCCCGCGTACCAATGAGCTGCTCCCGCCTGCTCCTGCCCAAATCGTCAGCTTAAGCGCAAGAACGCGGAACTCCTCCCATGCCGTAGGAGGTTCCTGCTGGCCAACCTCGTCGAAATGATCCCTGTTATAAACAAGAACAAGCCCGTCGTAGTAAAAGGGAACGGCGTAAATATTCCCGCCAACAACTGCACTATCTGCAGCTACAGGGTAAAAAGTACTTTTATAAGTATTAACATCCATCAAGCTTGAGGGCATGGGGGAGAGATTTGCAGTAATACGGGGAACCCAGCTGTTATGTACGAGAACGACGTCTGCATCAAGGGAGCCTGATATTTGGGTAAGCACGCGCTCCTTATAATCACGGGGGTTTAATATGGAGCGGTCGTCGTAGGTGATGGTTACATTCTCATGAGTTTCTTGGTACTTAAGTATCAGACCTTCCATAATATCCCTATCCTCCCATAAACCCCATACGGTTAAACTGACAGGCCCCGACGCAGGACTACCTGAACCTCCGAAATATTTGCCTACAACGGGAAGATCTTGCAATGTACAGGCAGTTAAAGCGAACGAAAGAACAACTAATAGGGCAAGTGTGAAATATTTGTTTCTCATTGCTTTAAATTATAAGTAAAAAGCACTCCCAACGTCAACCAGAACAGCAGTTGAGTTTGATTAATAGTGTAAAAAAAGTGGTCAAATAAGGAAACAAGAAGGATTAACGAAAACATGATAAACAGCAGAGGGTATTTAAGCGACCGTTTTAACGCAATACATATCAGTCCGCTAAAAGAAAGAAAGGCAAAAACACCGCTCTCTGCAAAGATCAGTACGGGAACATTGTGAACGGGCTGGATAAACCTCCACTCATCTGCATATTTGTAAGTGTTGGCAGGACCTGTTCCAAATAATAAATTGTCTTTTATAACCTGATAATTCACCAAAAGCATGCTAGCTCTCCTCGACAACGAACGTGTCTCCGAAAAAGCGGGAGAATCCAAAAACAAAGGCAGTGCCATCAGAACCGCAACACTTGCCAGAAGAACAGCGACAATTACCTTTCTTCCGCTACCCCCATACTTTTTCAACCCCCACAACGCAAGCAACCCGAGTAAAAATACAACCCATGTAAAAGTACTGAAAGTCAGGACTAGAGCAATAAAACCAATCCCAAAAGCCAGCATGGAAAACTTGCTCTCGGGAATCGTAGTTAACAGCCAGAGTAACCCAACAGCCAAAAACCCGGCAAAGACGTTCGGGTGCCTAAATGTTCCGTACGGAGGAATCACTGTTCTTCCAAAATAACTCTCTTTAACAATACCGGGAGTAGAGGACATATAGGGCTGTTCCCCAAAAAAAAGGTAGTTATCAAAAACAGACCCCTGGGAGTACCACTGAGCAAAAGCAAGTAAACTGACTAATAGAACTGATATACCGAATATTCTTGCAAGAATAGAAAAATCTATCTTTGTGTCAAAATTTAACAACACATAGAAAAATAGACCTGCGTATAAGAAATGCTTACCCGCCGAGTAAAAAGACACCGCCTTGTCTTCAGAGCCAAGAGCTGAAAGGATCAAAGAGAAAAGAAAAAATAGCAGAAGCACAACGCCTTTATCGTTCATAACAGACAGCAACCTCCTTACCAAGCTTTTGTTAAAGGATAAAACCCAAAGAAGCAGTACCGTAAAAAGAATAACATCGGTTACATATATAACAGGGACTCGATAGTCAACAAGCAGCCCTCGTACATACGACCACGCAAAAACGTAGTGCTTACCCAGGTTAAGCGGTATTAAGAATACAAGCAGGTAAAAAAGCGCTTTATGAATGTTTTTTATCACTGTTTCAAATTTCCGGCGGCAGTGTGAGCAGAAATTATCAAGGTATCGTCAAGCTCAGGAAGTGAGTCCATCCCAAGGCCTTTTGCTATCAAATAATCGGCAAGGTGAGGGTTCTTGGCGAGCAACGGCCCGTGCAGATACGAACCGATACTGTTCTTATATAAAACCCCTTCCGAAGCATCCTCGGCGTTATTCCCGTACCCTGTAATTATCTTTCCCAAAGGCAATAAAGAGTTTCCAAGGTACGTACGTCCGCCGTGGTTCTCAAACCCCACCAAAGTTCTGCCGACTTTATTCACCGAATTGAAAACAGGGTCGTGGCGGAGTTCCTCCGAAATCTCACACGTCACATTTCCGATACAACGCGGTTTATGATTACCGAAATGCTCTGTATAAAGATCAAAAATTCCTAAACCGTTCAAAATAGTTCCATCAGCAGATTTGTAATAGTGCCCCATTAACTGATAGGACCCGCATATGAACAAACTAATTCCCCCCTTCTCAACATACTCCCTTAAGTAGGGGCCTTTGTTCTTATATAAATCTTCGTACATTAATTTTTGGCCGGAATCAGGACCTCCGCCCATAAAAACGATACTAAAATACTTAACTGCTTCAGAGCTTAAGGAAACTGTAGGGTCGATGTACACAACTTCCACATCTATACCCCTTCTGCGTGCACGTTCCCTCAGAATTTCCACATTACCCGTATCTCCATAAAGATTAAGGTAGGACGGGTAAAAATATGCAATTATCAATTTACTCATAATATTTTCCTCCCGATAAGAATTTCCCGTGTCTCAAGCATCGCAGAGTAGTTAGGCAATATTGTTACGGACGCGTCTCTGGAGTCGGAGTACAGCCTTGAGATAGAAGAGCTTAGATTCTCAGATATGTTTTCAGTACGAGTATTTACACCCGCATAAGATAAACGCACAGCCATGTCCAACGCACGCGTACCGCTGACATATATTTCCTTTCCTTCACATGCGTCTTTTATCTTGTCAGGAGAGATATCGTATATCCATGAAACATCCCTTCCGTCGGGGATATTGTCGTTCAACACAAAGAGAATGGACTTGCCTGCTACCTTCCCCGAGGACAGAACGTCAAGGTTCTGATTAAAACTTGCGGGATTTTTTGCAAGGAATATCTGAAAGTCTACGTTTTCTCTTGTGATTACCTCACCTCTACCGTACGCTACGGAAAATTCCTCAAGACCTTGCTCAATACCGGATTGGGCATAACCTAACAAAGTAAGGGTAAGAACGGCAGCATTAACATTCTTGGCATTATACGTTCCATGAAGCTTAGTCTTTTCAAGAAAAGTCGGATCCGAATCAAAATAAAAAGTCCGCCCGGAGAAAATTTCTGCAATATCGTGGAACTCCTTCTGTTCAGAATCACAAACTAAAATAGTAGTATCACTCAATCCGGGCACCGTTTCCTTCCATTTATCCAAAATGATGTCCGTTTCCCCGTATCTATCCAGCTGGTCGCGCGAAAGATTTAAAAGGAGCAAAGCGGTGGGGGAGAGATGTTTTAAAGCTAAAGGAAGTGCAAACTCATCCACTTCCAGTACAGCAACATTACCCAAAGGCTTGCCCATAAGATTAGTCCCCATAAGAACGGTGGAAACTAATCCGTTAAGCAGGTTAGCTCCCGTACTGTTATGAACAACCCCCAACCCGAACGACTCAAGAAGGTGAGTGATCAGTTTGGTTGTAGTGGTTTTCCCATTAGTACCTGACACCAGAATTATCCCTCTAGGATACCTTACAGAAGAAAGGATGTTAGGAAATATCTTAAGAACGACATGTCCCGGGAATGTGAACCCACTCCCTCTTCCTAATAGTTTTATAACTTTATTTATTTTTTTAGCAATAAGTGTAGAAATTAACCACATGTTTTATCCACCTTTAACTTCATTAAGATTATATATATAAAATACGTAGTAGTAGTAATAGGCATTGTTGATATGTGTATTACGTTTGGATTTGTTATAGTGCTTTGATTTTACCCCCTATGACGGTGTTTATAAACCACAAATCTTTTTGTAACACTTAAAAACTTTTTACGGGGACTTCCCCGTGCTGTCTCTACGCAGAATTTTTATGTTGAAAAGGTCACAATTTTTGTAGATAACTTTGTGGATAACTACACCGAATTGTCCACAAAACTTATAGAAAAACACTACTTTATCCACAAAAATGCCTTTTATACCGAGAAGATCGTCTGCTTTACGTTAGCCACGTCCTGCCTAGTTTTTCCCATTTCCGAAACCTCTCCGTTGATCTTTTCGACTCCGTGCATAATTGTAGTATGGTCCCTTCCTCCAAGGAACTCACCTATCGTCATGTAAGGTGTTTGAGTCAGCTCTTTAATAAGGTACATCGCAACCTGCCTAGGAATTACCAGATCCTTAGTTCTTTTTTTACCTTTTATGTCCACTGCCTTGACAGAGTAGTAGTTGCATACGGCTTTAAGTATCTGGTTTAGGTTAACCGGTTTCCTGACATCGTCTTTTATTGATTGTCCTAGTGCTTTGGCCGCGTTTTCCACTGTCATTTCGGTTCCTATAGCATGGGATTGTGTTAACACTTGCAGGTACGCGCCTTCCAGCTCTCTTATGTTCGAATCGATCTTTTCTGCAATGTAGTCGATCACTTCGTTGGGGATAGGGTCTTCGTTCTCATCCCTTTTCTTTCGGAGAATAGCGGTCCTCATTTCCACGTCTGCCTGTTGAATGTCCGCTATAATCCCCATACTGAACCTGGATGTGATCCTTTGCTCCAAATTGGTGAAATCTTTCGGTGGTCGGTCGGATGTAATGACGATCTGTTTTTGGGCCCTGTGGAGTGCATCGAAAGTGTGGAAAAATTCTTCCTGAGTTGCTTCCCTTCCGGCGACAAACTGAACGTCGTCTATCAGTAGAACGTCCGCTTTTCTGAACTTGTCCCTGAACTCGTTCGCGGTGTATTTTCCATTTCTTTTACCTTTTTGTAATGTTTCGATAAGCTCGTTCGTGAAAGTTTCTCCCGTACAGTAAACGACTTTTAGATCGGGCTTGTCCTGAAGTATCTTGTTTCCGATCGCCTGCATCAGATGTGTTTTTCCCAGCCCAACTCCTGAGTACAAAAAGAACGGGTTATAAGACTTGCCGGGATTTTCGGCCACAGCCATTGCGATAGCGTATGCGAGTCTATTGTTATTTCCCATTAGGTAGTTTTCGAACGTGTTCTTGCGCGAAAGACCTACTTTTCTGTAAACCTCTGCAGAAACGACCGTCTGTTTTGTTTGTTCCGCAAAAAGAGGACCTATTTCTTTAGGTTCTTTAACCTCTTTTTCTTCCCGTACAATAAAGTTTATTTTATGCTCCGCATGTCCCAGTCTGTCCAGACTTCCTTTAATTAGCGGAAAGTACTTTCCCGAAAGCTGGTCTTTAATATAAGTAGAAGGGCATACAAGGTCTATGGACCCGTCATCAAGATTTTCAGCGCTAGCGCGCGAAACCCAGGTATTGAAAACAATCGGTGACAAATCTATCTCCAGTTCTGACAGAACTTTTTTCCAGAGTTTTTTAGCTTCCACATCAATGTAATTTTCAGCGGACATATACTTTATGTTTTCTTGGGGCAGAACTTGGTGTGTATAACTTTAGCACGAGTTATCCACAACAATTAAGCAACGGGGGTTGTCGTATCAGGTTTATGTTCCTCTTGTTCCTTAAGCATTTCCTGCGCCTCTGTTTTAACTGCTTCTTCCATGGTCATGTCCAGATTTCCGGGCAGGCTCTCAAAATCCGGCAGGAACATAATAGTGTTTTCGGGGTACGCTGTTTTTTCAAAAACACCGTCCCATATAACTATCAGATCCATTCCTGCGTTCACCGCTGATGATGCTCCGGCAAGAGAATCCTCAAAGACCAGTACTTCTGCCGGTTTTACATTCAAAGTTTTTGCGGCTTTTAAGAAAATCTCCGGGGCGGGTTTAGCTTTCTTAACTTCGTCGCCTGTCACGACCAGATCAAACGTGCTTGTCACCCCTATCTTACTAAGAACTTTTTGCGTAATCTCTTTTGTTGAGTTCGTGACAAGAGCTATCTTTAGATTCTTATCGACCTTCAACTTAGCCGCCAGATCCCAGAAACCTGGTCTTGCTTCAAGCAACGAGTTTTCTACAATCTTCAGATATTCCGTATGGGTTAGCCTTGAAAGTTCTGCCACATTAGGTATTCCTGACAGGTACTCAGCGTTGGTGTGAATGATGTACTCCCATTTCTGCGGTACCGTTGCCCCATCCGGAAGTTCATCGTATCCGACAAAATCCGCATTGTAGAGCTGTAATACGGTTTCAAATGCCCTTTCCCACAAAGGCTCAGTATCTACAATAGTGCCGTCCAGGTCAAAAAATACGGCTCTTTTACCATCAATAATTTTCTTGAACATATTAGATACGTCCGTAAGGCGGGCGCCTCCTTTGTTTTGCTAATTTAGCCAGATATAAAAACATAACAGGACCTCCAATTACATTGACAGGGAACATGTACCACTTTTCTTTGCCATTTTTATGAACGTATACTGCATAGACAAATCCGGCCACCAGATAGACGAATATGAGAAATCCCAGAAGAAATGTCATGGCTTAAATGTAACAGAGCTGTTTTGTTGAGTCAAAAGTTTGTATTGTGATACTATTCCTATATGAGCTCCGTAAGATTTGTATGTCCTATTGATGGCGATATTTCACAGGACGATGTTTTGTTCCTGTGCAACAACTGCAGGCAGGAAGAACTCATTTATAAGAATGACATCTATATTTGTCCTGCGTGTTTAGTTCCCGGTGAGAATTTTGAATGTCTTATATGCGGGTCGAAAGAAGTGAAGATGCGGGGGATAAAAGTTAATCCTTCCGATGTTCCTTCTCAGTCTCAAAGTACTTCTTAAGGATAACCGCCGCGGAATAGTGATCAATAGACCGCCTCCCTCTTTGCGATAAGCCGTAATCAATGGTTTCTTTGAGCGATTCTTTTGTAGAGCCGTATTCGTTGTAAAGTACGATAGGTTTTTTTATCCTGACTTTTAGCAGTTTTATAAAATGCCTGACCTTTCTTGCCTGAGGCGTTTCTTTACCGTCATACGCTAACGGGAGTCCCACGACTAATTTATCCACCTTATTGTGAATGGTGAATCTCACTATTTCGTGTATAGCGGCATGGATATCTTTGCTTGGCATAACCTTGATGGGGGATACTAGCCCCGCTTTTCCAAAAGCCAACCCGGTATTGGTTTCTCCGAAATCAACCCCTAGCAGCGTTTCGTGTTCAGTTGTGTGTTTGTGTTCGTTAGTCATTTCTTACGATCTCCACGCTTATATTTTCCGTGTTAGTAGGAATACGGGCAAGAAGCGGTATGTTGGGGTTTATGTGGAGTTCGTATGTGTTTATATTCCTGATTCCCCCAAGAATTTTTTGGGCTTCTCCGATGCCTTTTCCCTTAAGGTCCTCTTTTAACTTATCTTCTTCCACATTAGGGACAACGTATGCCTTAAGTGTAACCTGAAGGTCCGCTTCTGTAGGGTTTAATACGGTGCTGTCCGAATTTCCGAGGACTTCAACGTTTGTGTCCCTTTCTTTTTCGGAAATTACGTAGCCATCCGGGATAAATCCTTTTACCAGTTCATCAAGGATTGTGTCCAGTTCTTCTGCCGAGTATACCAGTCCTGTTGTCGACATGGTTTGTGTCAACTCAAGCCGGTCGGCTTCATCGTCAACTTTTGCATTGAACTTCTCTTCGGTGAGCTGATTTTTTGAAGACCCCGGAATTAGTTTTTGCCTAAGACCAAGTTTTTCGTTGAGGGCTTTTTGCCCCCTTTCGATGTTCGTTTGCAGTGTTTCAGCGGAAAGTTTTTTTAAATCATCAGCAGCTACGACTTTTACAGTTTCGCTGGACCCTCCGGAAAAATCTTCCGAAGATTTTGCTACGAACTCAGTGTTTTTGTACCCGTTCACATCAAGCGCTTTTCCCTTCGATATATTATATGTATCTCCGATATCCGAGGCGGTTACCGTTCCTTCAGCTTCGCCCCACTTTACAGTTGCAGGGTCGAGAGGGTCTGCTATTACTTGTGCAGGAATAGTAACGTCTTCTTTTAGTGTATATTTAAGTTCTTTATCGTCGTACTCTATTTCCGTTCCTTTTTTGATAGTTTTTGCGGTGTCGGTTTTATTTATTATTGTTATTTTTCCCGTGGCTTTTTCTCCGACCATTTTTTCTCCTGTCGTTTCTATTGTAGCCGTTTCGGTTGTTATAGCTTCCACATTAAATCCGCGCAGTATCTTCTGCTCAGCATCGCTTGTCGCGTCTTTTTTGACTTTTACCGAAAGACTCCGGGTCAGTGGTTGCGAGTTCACAATTATTTTTATTTGTGCTTTCGGTGCTTTTGCGGCGAACGTGTACCCTCCTGCGCCCAGTAAGCCAACTACAAGGAGTATCGCCAACGGAACTTTGATCCCTCTTCCCGGGACAATTCCCGCAAGGTTAAATGAACCAAACGACGGTAGTTTAAACGAAAACTTTTTAGTTTCAGGAGGAGCGCTGTCTACCAGATACGTAGTGTTTTCTGCGATGGAGGTTTCTTCCTGCAGGGTAGGCTCATACGATTCCTCATCTTTTATTGAGGCGATCATATTTATCCCCGCGTCGTCGAGAGTTCTGAAATGAAGAGACTTTCCCAATTTCTCCGCCTCTTTTTCGAGAAGCTTAAGGTTGATTACGTTATCAAATAACACGGAACCCTCCGGGATCTCAAGTTCTATACCGGAGTCGTTAATGTTCTTGAACTTATTTAGGACGGAGATTACGTCGTCGTGTATCTCCAGGTCGATTCTAGTCATTTAGATATCCTAACATTTCCAAATATATAATAGAAAAACCGACTTTGACCTATTGGCCCAAATTGATAAACGATATGCACAACTTGGGGCCCACATCTTTATATTTTTTAGGATCTTTGTCATAAACCCAATCAATATTTGACATATTAAT
>LCBS01000014.1 GCA_000997355.1 candidate division WWE3 bacterium GW2011_GWB1_41_6 | reverse complement strand
GTATACAAAATCAGCCGGGACGGCAAGATCACTGATCACTGGAACTTCATCAACCAGCTGGATGTGCTGAAACAGCTTGGTGTCGATGTTGAAGAACTCCAGCGCATGCCGGCTTTCGCGTAGGATGTAACTGTCCTGTAATACCCGTTCACTCGGGGGGAGTTTGAAAGTTTTTGAAACCCATTAGGCGGAGTAAGGTCTGAGTTGGAGCACACAAATAGGCGTCATGAATTGAAACATTGGTTCATGACGCCTTATTTATGTAATGTTAAAATTCTATCATTGTTGGGGAGCTTCTTCCAAAGTTACACTTAAGTCTTGCTGCTGACCGCTTCTATCGATCACAAGGTCGACCCTATCCCCTACTTTGCTCCCTGATATCAGCCGGGACAGTGAATTGTCACCTGCAACGTCTTTACCTCCAAATTTGACGATTATATCCCCTCTTTCTAATCCGGCTTTTCTGGCAGGAGAATCGACGACAACCCGTGAAACAAACGCGCCTTCCGGAAGTCTTCTAAGCGATGCGATCTCCTTTGTGATCATTGTGTAGGAAACACCCATGTATGGTCTGATGATTCTTCCTTCAGCTAAAAAGCTTTCCAAGATAGGTTTTAAGGTATTAACAGGTATTGCGAACCCTATATTATCCGCCCCGCGTGTAGTGGCTACATTTATGCCGATTACTTGACCTGCAGAGTTTAGAAGCGGACCGCCTGAATTTCCGGGATTTAATGCCGCGTCTGTCTGAATAGCGCCTTCATATGTGGTAGAACTTCCCCCAAGACCCGAGGTCGCCGTCAATTCCCTGGCTACTCCGGAAACAATACCAACGGTAACGGTGTTCGTAAACCTACCCAAAGCATTACCGATTGCGATCGCCTGTTGGCCAACCTTCAACGCTTCGGAATCTCCAAGCTCGACGGTCGGCAACCCTCTGGCGCTAATTTCTAATATTGCTAAGTCCGTGGAAGTGTCCAAATGTATATTCTCTACTTCATAAGTAGTCCCGTCCTTTAGAACTACAGAGTATTCGCCCTGTTCACTGTCTACTACATGGCTGTTCGTTACGATTAAACCGTTGCCGGACACGATAAAACCGGTTCCTATGCCGGATTCCGTGGATAACGGTCCGGAAAACAGATCAAAATCCACTGTTTTTATAACTACTGAGACAACTGCCGGTGACACAACATCAACAACGTCAATTATGGAAGATTCTTCCTGAACAACCTGCTGCCGCACCAAAGTCCGCGCGATATCGCCGTTTCTGCTTGTAAATGTTTGAGAAAGTCTTGTGTATACTCTGTTTAGCTCACTGCTAACAGACGAAAGTCCGCCACCGGCCGACACAAAAATATATATAAATAAACCTAGTGTAAGTATTCCAAAAAGTATTTTTGTTTTATTTCTATTCATTTATTTCTTCCTCCTAAAATTTCTCCGTGAAATATCCCTCTAAATTTCCTTAGCCAATTCTAGCACTTTGTCCAATTGTGTGTCCACGTTGTTATTAATGTCCTCGTCGCTTCTTTCTACTATGATATCAGGTTCCAAACCTGTCTTATGGATCCATACTTTGTTCGGAGTTAGCCATTTAGCCACTGTGATATGTACACCGGATCCATCCTTAAAATCTCTGGCATCTTGTATAGTTCCTTTTCCAAAGGTTTTAACGCCAACTATCTTAGCTTTAACCAGATCCCTAAGAGCTGCAGCCAGGATCTCAGAAGCTGACGCACTTCCTTCATCTACCAGAACATACACTTGCGGTATATTCTCAAATGCTCCGATCCTTTCGGCATCAAAAGACTCAAGATCTCCGGTAGCACTCTCTTCCCACAACACAACACCTTTTTGGACAAACTCATCTGCCAGATAGACTGACGACTGTAGGTATCCGCCCGGATTACCTCTCACATCAACCACAACCACATCAAGTTCATCCATCTCTACATTAATTTCTTTAACAACTTTCTGCCACTCAGAGTTAGTATCTCCCCCAAACCTGCTGACTCGGATATACGCAGTTCCATCACCTTTATTTTCCCAAGTAACACTCGCAACAGTAATAACACCTCTTTTAATACGTACTAAGAACGGTTCATTATCGTTTCTTTGAAGTTTTAACGTACTTAATGTACCTGCTTCACCCCTGATCTTTGAAACCGCTTCCGTAAGCGAGATACCAACAGTCCCATTGCTTTCGATCTCAAGTATCTTATCTCCTGCAAGAACTCCCGCTTCTTTAGCCGGCGAGCCATCCAAAGGTGCTACAATGATCAACTGACCATCACGGAGACCAAGTTCAGCCCCAATACCTTTGTATGTTCCGTTTATAGCGTCCGTAACAACCTCATTCACCTGAGGAGGCAAATAAGAAGTATACGGATCGCCAAGTGCATTTACCATACCTTGTATCGCTCCGTACATCATCTTTTGGCGGTCAACGGGGCGCTCCAGATAATCATCGCCTACCATATTCCACACTTCCCAAAATAATGAGAAATCCAGGTCCTGGTTGGAAGGTGTTTGGTTTATTACTGTAACAATGGGGGGATTCTTCCGCAGTTCGAACAAATATCCGCTCTTACCCATATAGTAACCGCCATAGAAAAAGCTTACGGCTATAAGGAAGGATATCAATATTCTCTGAAATCTATCAAATCTTGTCATATTTAATCGGATTAGTCCTATTCCAAAGATAAGATGTTCGGAACTTTAACCTCAAACGTCTCGTCTTTTTCCGGGAACTTAACAAATATACTATTTCCCGAAACTCTGTCAACCTTTCCCTTCACGCCAAAATTGGGTTTTTGCAAAACTAAGACACTTAGACCTTTTTTAACATTTCTAAGCAGGGTTCGTGACGTGCTTCCTTTTACCACGGCTGAGTCAAACTTTTCCGGAACGGGTATTCTCAGAAGCTTATTTCCGCCTTGTATAAACACGAACCTATTTGAAACGTTTTTTAATACCTCAAACGTTTCATTCGGGATCTGACAATGTCCAAAACCCACAAACAGTCCTAAGAACACGCCATTATCCTTGGCAAAAGTAAAGGACGATCTGTCCGTTCCTCCAACAAGCAATCCGGCTACTTTTAATTCCACCGCCCTGCGTAGTACTGCTTCGCTTAAGTAATCTCCGATAAAAATTATCTTTCCGTTCACATTCTTGGCAAAGTTTTCCAGATATTCCATTACCAACATCTCACTTGGGTTTGGAAATACTACAAGTTCACCCTGAATATTATGGTTCGTACACGCAACAAACGTAAGATCGATATTCTGGGTACGTATTAGAACGGACACACCTTGGACCACACCAACCACCTCTCCCCATGCCCCCGATAGAAGCCAATAGTCCCGCTCTTCTTGCACAAAAACAAAATCCTCACCTTCCTTATACAAGTATCCATTATACGGTGCTGTAACTTTTGAATAATTGATAGAACCTATCTTCTCTCCCTGATAAAAATAACTTCCTTCATGTTTATGTCTGGCAACTTTAAGCTTTTCTCCCAGAATTATCTTCTCGTACGATACTTTTGACATTCCCAACCTGGTGAAAGGTTCGATCCTGTCCCCTACTTTGGCTGTGACATTACCCGAGGTAGGCAAAGCTCTTTCTATTAGTACGTCATTCTCCTGTTTTGGTTTAAGTACAGCAGGGATATACATATATTAAAGTGAGGTAATTACTTCTTTCACCGAATTTGCCCAGATGTTTAACTGCTTTTCGATGTATGTCGCGTTATATATTTCAGGATTGTTCTTAGGCCGTGTGTCAACGATAAGACCAAGCGTTCCTCCCAGGACCGTCTTTTCTATCGTACCAAGCTGGGCGTTCTTAAGAACGATCCTGTTACGCCCCAGTGCCAGCGGCACAACGAACAACTGCTCGTTCTTTACTTCAAAAAGCTGCCGGGTACCATCCTCAGTCTCTATAAGACCTTCTACAGTTCCCTCAGCATTTATCAGCACACCCAAACTTTCAAACTTATACTCCGCTAGAATGTTCGAGTATTTATCGTCATAACGGGCAATCATTGCCAAATTTGCCAGGATATTGTTCGAATCTACTCTTAACTCATATACACCAAGCGTTTTGACCAGATCGAAGATCAGCATATATGAAAGCGGGTCGTTGTTGAACATGTAACCAAAACGGTCGCCTGAGAAGACCATCGGAACGTTTATATTATTGGCTATAAGTTCGTTTGGGAAAAACCTTACAAAGTTATCCAACGTGAACTGCTCAAGACTGTCGTTAGGCACAAGATAGGGATATATCGATAAGTTAGGGAAAAAATCCGACAAGGTCACGTCTACATACTCCAATTTTGCCGCGGACAGGAACGAGCTTGCTGTCAGGATACTGAAATTGCTTACGAATACAGGAAAGAACTCTTTTATGCTTGCCGAAACTTTATCCAAAGTCATCGCAAGTTTTGCTTCCATACCGATATCCGGAATTTCCGGAAAACCGCATACTAACAGATCGTATTTCGCTAGAGTCGGTATTTTTAATTCCTTTGAGGCTGTTTTAATTAGTTCCTTTAGAAATGAGGGGTCGTTTATAACGTACGGGTAATTATAAACCTTAAAATCATCGATGCTGTTGAAAGCCAGAAGCGAAACTTCTGACCTGCCGATGTTTACGGACAGTATGGGCATAAGAATATAATATCACAAATCGATTAGCGATAGACTAGGGTTTTTCCCTTGTATACAAATGTAAAAACACTTTACATAGCGTGTCTGTCAGTATAAGGAAGAAGGGCCATATACCTGGCTCTCTTAATAGCCTTAGATAGTTTCCTCTGATTCATCGCTGTAAGAGACGTTATGTTTTTGTGTAACACTTTTCCCCTATCCGTAACGAATCTCTTTAATACAAGGATATCCTTGTAATCCGGTTTTGAATTGGTCTGTGTGAAATAACACACAGTACTTATCTTTTTGTGAACTATTTTCCTTTTTGTTTTAGTCGGTTTTGCCATATACGTTTATTACACTTGGTAAGGTCAAATCTAACAAGCTGTTCTTATTCAGTGCTCCCCGGTGTATCGAAACCACCCTCTGACAGTACCTGGTCAAGGTCAATATCATCTATGCTCTGGTCTACTACCTGAGTTTCTTCCCCCGCTATTTCTCTGTCGTTCATGGAAACTCCGGTTTTCTTATTGGAAAGAACAATCATTTCATCAATAACGACTTCGGTCTTATACCTTTTCTGGCCGTCTTCCGTAACCCAATCTCTGGTCTGGAGTCTTCCTTCAACGTAGACCTTGCTTCCTTTGGTTAATAACTGACCACAAAGCTCGGCAAGTTTATTCCATGCAACAAGATTGTGAAAATCCACAACTTCTTTCTTATTGCCGTCTATTGTCCATTCTCTGTTAGTTGCGACGCCAAAACTCGCCACAGCGTTACCCTGAGGAGTGTATCGTACCTCCGGATCTCTTGTCAGATTTCCAATTAATAGAACTTTATTTACACTTCTTGACATTTTATCCTCCCTATTACTCCACTGCCTTCCTTTTAATCAGCAGTGACTAAATATCTAATTAAACCATCAATAAAATTCAGTTTCGATTCAAGTTTGGGCATATTTTCCGCAGCCATCTCAAAATTAATAACATCATAATATCCTTCGGTATCATGATTTATTTTATAAGCGAACTTGCGTTTGCCCCAAAAATTGCTATCAAGAACCTTGCCTTTGTATTGGCTGATCAGGTCCTTAACCGTGTTAGAAAGGTTTCTTGAACCTTCCTCACCTATTTCGTTTTTTGTGATTGTCATTATTTCGTATACTTTCATATCGGTTCTTCAAGCTTTTCCGATTATACTAGTACTAATCGGGCTTTGTCCACACATCAATGTCTAGTTTAACTAGAGCCGGCCAGGAGAACCAGCCATCTGCGATATAGCATTAATAAGCTTGGGAATATTAACGTATTATAACCCGTAAAGCAATAGTACCTATACGCTAAAGTGGAATTCCACAACGTCCCCATCTCTCATGATGTAACCCTTACCCTCCATTCGGATCAGTCCCTCATCTTTTGCTTTCTTCCAGCTTCCTACTTTTACTAGAGGGTCATATGATACTACTTCGGCAGAAATGAATCCTCTCTCAAAATCCGTATGTATAACACCGGCTGCCTGAGGGGCTTTAGTTCCTTTTTTCATCGTCCATGCTCTAACCTCTTTGGGACCTGCGGTAAGAAAAGTGTGCAAACCCAACATTTCGTATCCTTTCTTGATCACTTTATCCAACCCGCTTTCTGTTATCCCCAATTCTTTCATATATAAAGCCGCATCGACCTCATCAAGCGAACTCAGTTCAGACTCTATTTTCGCGCTTAATGATACCCATTGTTTACCACCCATATCGTCTGTACGAACATCATCCTTACCCAGATTCCTTTCATCAATGTTCAGTACATAAAACATCGGTTTAAGGGTCAGTAGGTTCAAATCCTTAATAACCTCCAAGTCATCTTCAGTAAACTCCACTTCTGAAGCAAGTTTTCCTTCGTTTAAGTTTTTCTCCAGTTTTTCATATACAGCCATCTTCTTAATATTCTCAGAAGTCTTGAACTTTTTCAGCTCGGAACCAAAACGTTCTACCCGCTTGGAAACAACCTGTAGGTCGGCAAGGATCAGCTCGGTATTAATGATTTCCATATCGTTTTTAGGCTCTGTAGAGCCCGCCCGGATCACATTCTCATCATTAAAATCCCTTACCACCTGAACTATCGCATCCACTTCCCGGATATGGTTTAAAAACTGATTTCCCAACCCCTCCCCCTGCGAAGCACCTTTAACAAGCCCCGCAATATCGTAAAACTTCACAACCGCCGGTATTATCTTCTCGGGAACTTCCCTGGTCCCGCGCTGACCGTATTCTTCTTTTACACACACAGCCAAAGCATTAAGCCTTTCATCAGGAACATCCACTACACCCACATTAGGTTCGATCGTGGCAAAGGGGTAATTCGCAGCCAAAGCTTGCTGCCTTTTCAGGAGTGCATTAAATAATGTCGATTTTCCTACGTTGGGTAGGCCCACGATGCCTATGGATAAGCTCATGAGTGTGATTGTAGCAGTAGTAAATCAATAAAAAAAGAGGCGCAAAAAACAAAAAAGCCCAGACGTAATACATACGATCCTACCATCATATGTGAGACAATACCTTCAATTTACTTGCTAAAGCTTATAAATTGTAAACATCTGGGCTTTCTTACGCTCAAAAGTATAAAAAAATTACCTCTTAAGCTCTTATAAATTTCTAAATCCTAAAGATTTAGGAAAATATAAGAATACGGGAGGTAATGGTGTATGTAGCTGCCACTAACCTCCCGGTTGAGATACAAAGACTTTATGTGTTTTCGGTCTCATCTCAAGATATTTGTTGAGTAGATGATAGCTATTTGACAGCTAGACCGCGGACACATTCCTTAATCATCCTTTAAATGCAGAAACTAATTCTCTTCTTCGTCACGTTCAGGTTCAGCGAGTTCAACCTCGCGGTGAATCCAAGGACCTATGTGTTCCATGTAAAGCCCAGGGCGACGGAGATATCCGTTGTTTTTTACCCAAGCCACAACACGGTCTTCCCGATCGAAGAAACAACCCACTTCATATTCATGAGGTTTCGAACCTTTCTCATTCTGGCGATCGGCCTCGGTCACCTTGCGGTATTTTGCCCGCTGGAACCAATCCTCTCGAAGAACCATATACTCTCGATCAGGGTTCTCCAAACCTGCAGTTTCCCAAAGTTGGAACCGATATTCCTCAGTCGCCTCGGGAAATACAGTGGTATTGTGCTCAAGTGGCCAGTCCACCACAAACGGTTCCTTGTCCTCGTAAGGTGCAACCAATTCCCACGCTTGCGCGTAGTCGCTTTGTCCTTCGACAACAAAAACCGAATACGTGCGGATTTTTGACCGGAGTTCAATCGCCTTTCGAGCTGCGTCAGCCGAACCGTGGTTGCTGTGCCAGCCACTCCCAGGTTTACGGTTTGCGTGCGTCTGCAACTTAGATATCTCCGTGCTTTCGCGCAGAACCAACACCTCGATGGGTGTCTTGCAGATCCTCAAGCTCTTGTGTTCCATCCAGGGCATTCCCTGATTCCCCACAATCTGCGTCTGCACCCGGGTGTTCCAACCGCGGTTATTCACCACGACATCGACAAATCCGTCGGACGACTGCGCTGCATAGCCGCGTGTGGCAACCAGAATCAGCATTTCCGGCTTGAACACTTCGTTCTCAGCCGTCAGCTGCCACAGATTGCCCACTTTGGCGCCAAAGCGCATAACCAAACCTTTTCCTGGAACTTCTGTGATAGACACAGTTGAAACTTCAACATTCCGGGAAAAACTATCAACAAACAATGCTGTAGCCATTTTGATTCTCCTTGTTGAGATATACATTCACGTTTTGTATTCAGCTTGTAGTCAGCTCAGGTCACACGACTTAAGGCCTCTGAATAAACCCACAATCTTTTTACGAGTGATTGTCCTCGACTTTTTCCTCAGCTTGTTTCTCTTCCAACTTTATAAATCACCGTATGCGTAGCTTATTCGTCTTTTATAGCGGCTCGCAGTGATTTATAAACCTAGGAATTGGCCTGCTGTTAAGCATATTCTAGAAGCTCACATTGGGAAAAGATTTTATGAAGCCAGCCATTCCTGAATCTCAGCATTTGCTGCGGGTATTTCATCCACCCACAATCCAGTACCTTTCAAGGTATAGTCCTTGATAAGGCCTTTCTTTACAGCTCTTCTCAAAGCCTCTTTCAATGCAGGAATCCGATCACCAAAGGCAGATACAATTCCAGAAGCATAATCGCCATCAACACCAGTTCGCGCAACCACCGTAGCTTTGACGAGATCGCCTTTGCCGCAGTAATACAAATCCGCATAGGCGAGGGTAAACTTACCGTCCGGAGGGATGGTTCCAAGAAAAACACATGCACCACAATCATGTGGATGCACCGGTTTTCCTTCTGCAAGCTTTTGAGCTTGCTTTTTGCTTAGCTTATTCATATCAGTCTCCTTTTTTATTTTTACAATATCGTTGATTTATGCTCCTTCTGACTCAAACATTGTTAGAACCAAAAGTGAGCAAAACCAACGTCAAGGAGGCATTATCTATCTATTCAATTATCAAAGTACTCTCTCCTATTAGATATTTTGGTAGGTTTATCTAATAGCTGGTGAATACATTCATGGGTAGGATCTGAATGCGTCCACACAGTCATCAGACAAGCAGATGAAATATTTAGTTTTCTAACTAAGGAAAGTTAAGTTTGAGTGATTAAGGCGTTAATCCTTTTTCGCTTCACTCAAGAGTAAGAATGGTGTCTCTCTCCTTTCTTACCCTCTCAACTTATCCTGATCCAAGCCCTCAAATGTTTTGAAGAGCTTGGGCAGGAAGCAAAAGACTAGTTAAAATCTCTTGCTACTCTCTTCTCATGTGTAGTACCCATACATTTATTTGGTAGGTACACAAAGGTAGGTTTGTGTAAACAAATTCATGTCTACTACGAAGTAGCACGATAATTTCGTTACTACTTTTGATCCGTCTTCCTTGTACTTATTAGCTTTTCAATGCCCTCTCACCAGCTTTCTAAGTATATTATATCCTATAGTTTATTTTTGTCAAGTACTTTTGATTACTATGTGTTAGTCTTAAACTGGCCTCATTCCTTGCTGTAATGTGTATATGGTACTATGGGTTTGATATATTGTCAAGTCACATTGATAATATATCTATTGACATAGTATGCGGGTTTTGCTACTGTTAAGTTGATATGTATTCAAAGACTTTAAAGGAATCAGGATTAAAAGATAAAGAAGCAATTGTTTATGACATACTTTTGGAACATGGTACTTTACCCGTTTTAGATATAATTAAAAAGTCAGGATTAAAAAGAGGAATCGTTTATAAAACACTCTATGACCTTCAAGATAAAGGTCTTGCATCTCAATTAACAATAAAAAAGAAATTTCACTTCCGCGCTGAGCACCCGTTTAAACTATCAGAACTTGTAGAGGATCAATTAAAAGAAGCTCAAAACCATCAATTAACTTTACAGACTTACCTACCCCAACTAATTTCAGCCTTCAAAACTACAGATAATAAACCTGGCGTAAAGATATATGAAGGAATAAACGGAATTAAAGAGGTCTATAACGACACTCTCAAAGAAGGTAAGGAGATTTGGGCTATACTGCAAACTTCAGAGGTTGAACCAAAAGTCTATGATTGGCTCTCTCATACATACGGAAAGAAAAGAGCTGAAGCTAATATCTGGGCTAAGGTTATTGCTGCGGAGGACTCAAAGACCAAGACGTATGCGAGTAAGAATGAGGTTGAAAAACGTGAGACAAAGGTTGTACCAAAGGAAAAGTTCCCAATCGGTATAGAGGTTGATATTTACGGCAGTAAAGTCGCTTTTATAAACTTCCACAAAGATAGAGATTTAGTGGGTATTATTGTCCAAAACGAACTAATCGCTAATACAATGAGAGCAATGTTCACATTAGCTTGGGAAAAAGCCGGAGATTACACTACCACAATCTACTCATAAGACGGCCATTCTGACCTAAGATTCAATCTGCCACCTTTTTTATCAACCCACACTCTGGGACCTTTCCTCTGGCGAAACATATCTTCTAAATAAGGGGAGCTGTGTAAAGATCCAGTTGTATCTAACCCAAATAACAATGCTTGACCAATGGTCATTCCCCAAGCTTCTACAAACATATTGTAATCAACATCATAGTCGAACATACCTAGTTTTTCCAAAGAATACCACAACTCCTCTTGAGTTATATCCCCTGACAGCCAATTTTGATCTTTAGCAAGTGTGTAGTATAAGTCAGTCATGTTCTCATCAGGGCGTGGATCAGGGTCTCTATCAACAATAACAAGACCAAACAAACGACAATAGATATTTAATTGCTCTTCTGTTATAGCCATTCTATTAAATTTAACTTTTCCTGGGCCATCGAAAATAATATGGCTTTCTATTTCTGTCATTCCAAGATTATTTTCCAAGTTAGATCTAAATTTCTTGTCCCTTTCTTCATAAACGCCACTATTTAGATCCGGTAAATCAGTAAATAAAATCGCCCTATAACTGGAAACACGTCGAAACTCATCAAAAAGGCTAAACCACTCTGCAGCCTTACGATTATGTAAAAAGGACCTTTCAGTAGTAAACCCAACTTCAAGGGCATTTTCCATATTTGTATAATCAGCGGTTGCGAAAGGAAGATTATGCCAATCTCCTCTTATTACAGTGAATTTATCGCTAGGACGCCTTTCTCTTGCGTATCTCACATTCTTTGGATCGTAATCAAAAGCAAATATATTTTCATATCCACGCTTAAACATTTCTCTTGAGACACGGGCATTGCCTGCACCAAGATCTAGCCCTCTAACATCTTGAGGATCTTCGTTTTTTGCAGTCGTAGCAAGCTTTATTACCTTACCTTTTACTGTGCTAAATTCTGCACCGTCGGCATATAATGCCATCACTTTTTCCAATCGATTTGCTTCTTTTTGTGTAAGTTCAGGCCGTTCTAAAGCCGCGTAATCTACAATCTCATAAATATCTACAAGCTTTTCCATTGGATCCGGTACATCTTCCCCTTCTATTATGGAATAAAGCCTTATTAAGGCTTTTGCATAAGGATCTTCTCTCGCTGTACCAGAATCCCGTAAAGCATGTATTTTAGTAGCTAACGTATCAACTGTACTAATAGGACCAAATACTTTCACAAACTCTTTTAGTACTACTCGTCTTGCTTCTGGGGAAAGTTTTTCGTTCAACAATATCCCTGTTGCATCCTCGTATGGACTCGGAAAGTCCTCAGGTTTGAAATGGGAATCTTCGGGTATTCTTGAGAAGGATAAATGCTCCAATATTGTAACCAATTGCTCGTATTCCCCCTGCTCTGCAAGAGACAACGTAGCTTCACATAAGAGCTGGTTTACCTCATATTTCGTATATTCGTAGTAATACCTAGCTTGCACATAAACCTCGCCATCCTTATTTGGATCAAATCTAAAAAAAGTCCTTTTAGCTCTCCAACCTTCCTGCATTAAATAATTAGTTAAGTTCCCCTTATCTTGAAATTCCGGATTTCTAATTAGTTCCTGTATTGTTCTTAAACTATCTGGTACCTCCCCACTGCCTGCAAAAAACTCTTGAGCAAGGGTATCGAAGTTGATACCTAAGACCGCTCTTAAATGCTCGGTTTGTTCAACTGCTAAATCATCCCATTGTTCCTTTATTGGTGAATAAAAGTATTGGTGAGGACGTGAATCTAAGTAAAAATATGTTTCGTTTGCTGTATTCCATGCCCCTAAAATCAAGCCTAAATCTCTTATATCTTCTTCGGGAATATCCTCAATGTCTAAATCGTAGGGAAAACCTACTTTAATACCACCTTCATATTTTGTTGATAATCTCTGAAAAGCCTGATTTACCTGTAAATATGCTTCCCTATCAATATCCAATTCTATTTTTGGCTCATTTGAAGAAGTTTTTTCAGGAATAACACTAACTTGCGCCGGGGCAAAATCATATGCTGTATTTTCGGGTATATCTAGTTTAATTTTCGGAGCTTCTGATGCTTCAGACCATAACTGTTTTACTAAATGTTCCGCTGAATCGGTTTTGTTGTCTGCTGGTGTAACAGTTTCAAGCTCTTCAGTGTGTAATTCGGTAGGTCTAGACATAACTATATGATATAACAGAGTAAGCTTATCGGACAGACGGAACTGTAGAATTGACTGTCTTACCTTTTGAGTCGCGCTTAACTATTACCCTACTCTTCAAGGACTCCGGGAGTTCTATTTTTATTTGAAATGGAATCTTATTCTTGGAATTACCGGGGAATACATATTTCACTATGCTCTGTGAATCCCTTTTCATAGTGCTAAGCTCTTACAAGTTCCTAATAAGTTTAGAAATTGGTAAGAACTTGGGAGAGGTTATGTTTCACACGGCACAACAGCCAATGTTTCTGCATAACATCTCCCAAGAGAGATTTACTACGCGCTTCCTAGAAATAGTACAACGGCATCCTGGACACCAGGATTCCGTTATGTTCCCGAATGCCCAAACCTAACACCTGGGCCTCTTCGGCTGAAATTTCGACAATAAACTTCTCCGCACCCTTGTTGTAGGCAGGAGAAAATTCGTCGTCATCCCAGTCTGCCAAAGACAACGGGCTATTGCAGTACGGGCACTCACCTTCATATAACGAATAAAACGCAAATCCGATTGCCAACTCTTTATCAATAGCGTCACGTGTCACAATGGTGACGCTCTCGGAACATTCCGGGCACCAGTATTTATTTGTCGCAGTAGCCTTTTGTTCTTCCTTTGGTACTGGATTTGTTGGAGTGATTTCCACAATACCATCAGAAGTCGGATAGCGAAGGCACTCCACTTTCACAACCTTGGCTTGCCCATCCGCTTTCTCGCCAGAGAGCATCATGCGACGAAGCTGGGCGATCGTTGGTGCTCCGGACTGCTTCCGAAGAAAACGCTTTGCCTCTGTCACAAATTTATCAGCGCCTTGAAGCGTTTCCGAAGCGATTTGTTCAAGACCATCCCAAAGTGCAGGATAACCAACATCCTGCCGGCGGGCTTCATGCACACCGAGTAGCATCAAAGCAGTATGAAGAAGATCAATCTCCACCTCGTGCTTCTCATTGTGATTCCCCTGCCAGCACCCATTACCCTGTGCCTGCACTGTGTGGAAACCACAGGAGCACTCAAATGTTTCTCCTGTCTCACCGCAATTTTCCCACCACGGTGAATAGGAGAAAACATGCCCCGCTACCTCCACACTAAAGTGAAGGGAGCCACCATTATCCATCGAATGGATTTCTTCCGTCCAAACCTTTACCTTAGCCATTTGTATCTCCTCTTCTAAAACAAACCCACGTCGGGAGAATGTCGGGTTTGAGTTTTCCAACATCTTTTGTTCCCTGCCTTTTCAGGTTCAGGTGTCCGATGCCGGACATGCATTTGGGCATGTACCTAGTCATTTTGGATTTCTCCGCTTCAATGACAAGCTTAACTAAACGTAATTATACTATAGGCTTATACTGTTGTCAAACAAAATACCCATGAAAAATCATAGGTACTTTGTAAAAAACGCACTATTTTACCAACTAAAAATTAACGTATCCCACCAACTCTTCAGTGAGATTGCCCGCCTCATCTTTTTTATGCCAGGCTTTATACCACCACCGCACCAACCATCTTCATCCCAAACCACGCTTAATAGCTCAGTTGGAACCGTAAACTTGTGTACTTGAACTATGTACTGAACCTATTCCCCCAACAAATTTACCAGCATTATCAGACGTATCCCAAACCGGATACCCGTAATCTGTCTCTCCAACCATGTGTTCATCGACAAATTCTGCGGCTTCTGCTACAGGTGCATTAACATTAAAACGCCTATATTCTACAACAGCAAATACTCTTGGGGATACGCTCTCTTCTCCTAACTCTGCTAATACTCTTCCTGAAACCTGATATGGAACAGCTTCAAAACCCTCATTTGCTGCTTCATTTCTTTCTCTGAATGTAATTGCTTCAGGAGAAAAGCCATTATTCCTTCCCAACGACATAAAAACACCTCCTTATATAGATAAATAAACACTATATGATTATATTACATTAACTCTCAATAAATGAGTAAAATAAAGTTATGCTAAATGATATCTCTCAGCCCCCTATTGAAACACTTCAAGACGCAAAGAGCAAAGAAAAATCCAGTTCGTCCTTTGTTTAGGAAAACACCCGTAGTAACAGCATAAAAAAACACTAATAAAAAAGGGCGCCTTCTCAAATAAGATGACGCCCAGAGTGTTTGGGTCTAAAACAGCTTTAATCCTTAGAATCCCAAGCCGCCAGCAATTCTTCCAGGTTATTTGCCCGGGTAACGAATAACCTCTGCGCCGAAGTCAAGGAAGTTGCCTTATTTGGGTTTTCCCACCGAACCACAACCGCACTGTGAGGATCGTAAGCCTTCGCTATACGTTCCTTAGTCCAGACCTTGGTAATTTTCCCAAATCTCCAAGGCTTCCCCGATGGATCCGTTACATAAACATTTAGCCCAGTACGTAAACCTTTCTCCTCAATTGCATCTATTTCCGACTGTGCCTTTTGGGCTCTAATCGCCAATTCTGCGGCATGCATCGTGTAACCTGTCAGATCGATTCCGAGTCTTTTTCCAAAATTAATTTGAGAAGGTGTGACTTTTTTATCTCCTCTATTCATCCCTTTCTCTCCTTTCACTATTATCTGTCGTTGAGAATGATTACCGCCATTATAAGTTAAAAAATGAAGGATTCCAAACGGTGCTGCGGCTACCCTGCCCTTTCTGTTGTTCAATTGATTTTGTCTTGTAAACAAAGCCAAATATGGTTATCATATTAACAATGCCCAGGACTAAGCTTTTTCTATCAACATCGTTTCTTTTTCTATTTCTAAGCCTCCCCTTTAAAATAAGTGCTGCCGATACTACCGCGCCTACCACAACATATGTTCAATCACCGGCAACACCTGACGGAAACAATGGGTGGTATAGATCAATCGTTCAGTTCAATCTTTCGGCAACCGATCTCGAAAGCGGCGTAAAAGAGATCAACTATAAAATTAATAGCAGCGGATGGAATAAAGTTTTGTTTAGCGGAACATTGAACCAGGCACCTAACCCATCCTTTGAGGACGCCGGTGGAACACCATCAGGCGTGGCTTTATGGGACGCTACTGAAGAGGATGCTCAAACTACTTATACCCAGGACACTTCCACTTACGATCCGGGTCATCCAAGTTCGTCCGCCAAAACAACCACAACAAGCAGTGGGTGGCATGGCATAAACAATAAAGTGAACTTTGCCGTAGCTGAGGCATACAGTAATATGACCGCCTCCGTGAGTCTAAAGACGCAAAACGTCAGTGAAGATGCCTTTTTTAAAGTGTACGCGGTATCGCAAAACGGTTCCGGAGAACAAACTTACACACTGATCGGCCAAAGTTCTACTATAACCGGAACGAACGATTGGACCAGATTAAGTCTTAACTTTGTAGTGAACGCGGAAAATGCGATAGGCGTTTATTTGGATATCGGATTGAACGGTCCAGGAACAGTATGGTCGGATGCGGTTGTAATAAACTCCTCAACTATTTCAGCTAACACCTCCTTTAGTGTCGCAACCGACAGCGTAAACCATACTGTTGTCTTTTACAGTGTAGACAATGCGGATAACGTGGAAACATACAGCTGTGAGGCTACCATAAAGAACTGTGTCACTTTCAAGCTTGACCAGACGCCACCCGGCAACTGGATGAACTCCGGCGCTTATAGAGAGATCCCGGGACCAAGCAATCATCACCTGTATACATATGTTACCGTGGAAGATCTTATATCCGGCCTTTCAGCACTTACAAGTAAGTACCAGTATCAACCTGATGACAAATCAGAATTTGGGATCCATTCTGACCTCCTGCAATGTAGCAGCGAATGGCAGGCCAATAACTGGGCTGCGTTGGAATCAGGCACCCCTAACGACGGGGATACTACAGCAGACCTACTAACTCAACTTACCGACTATTGCAACAGTGATTGGAAGATATGCAAAACTGTTAAATTCTTCGCTGAGGACATGGCAGGAAATAACTCCACAAAAAATCTTTGTATTAATGGACCGTGGATCAAAGTAAGAGGAAAAGGAATAGTCCGCTCCAACAATATAATTGACATGTTATCTGAACCCGAGGAACCCAATACCGACGGTTTGATCGAGGCTGCGGGCAGTACTATCAATTTCTTTACATCCGAACGTGGTTGGAAAGTAACCAACTCCCCGGTTCCCCAGACACGTTCGTACGACGATTATCTATCTTTAGTTACTCCCCCAACCCCCATAACAGGCACACTACCTGCAGCTACCGGCTCTTATCTTGTAGACGGGAACTATACTTTGAGTGTTCCCAATAATTACGATAGCAACACTTTCGATCAGATCGTGTTTGTTAACGGTAACCTTACAATAGACAATGACATTAAAACACACGCTAACACAACCGCGCTTTTCGTTGTAAAAGGAGATGTACTTATTTCCAAAACAACCGATAATCTTGAAATTGGTCTGATAGCAGACGGTGATATTTACACTGCCTATGACATGAACATAAGGGAAGTATCAAGAACATTATCCTTTAGAGGAATATACTCGGCAGATCACTTTTACTTCCAAAGAACCCTTCAAGGTACAAACAACAACTACATCCCTTCGGAAGATTTTACATACGAACCTAAATACGCCATTCAAATGAAAAATTACTTTAGTAAGAGTTCGGTCAAATGGATCATGACTGAATAAAGAGAGTTTAAAAGGGCTATATCTTTCTTTTTACTTTATACCCGTTTCCGGTATCATCTACGACATATCCAAGCTGTGAGATTTCCCTTCTTATGAGGTCGGCTTTATCCCAAATCCCCACTTTTCTATACTCCTGCCTAACTTTTACAAGGTCTAAAACTTTCTGAGGAATTTCAAATCCTACGTAGTTCTCGATGTTCAATCCCAAAACCTCATCGAATTTAAACAGTGTCTTTATTTTCTCAGACTCATCCATATCAGCTTTAAGCATTTCCCAAAGAACGGCTATAGCTTTTGGCATATTAATATCATCATTTAGTGCGTCGAGAAACTTTTCCAGATATCTTTCGTCGACCTCTGCTTCTTTGCTCTCTTTATACCCTCCCACGATGTCATATAGCTTTTTCAACGAATTCTGGACATTCTGGAGGGCTTCCCAGGTAAAATTAAGAGGGGTCCTGTAGTGCGCCGTCATGTAAAAATATCTTAACGAAATGGGGTCAAAATTCTTAGACTCAATATCCTGCAATGTGTAAGCATTACCAAGGCTTTTTCCCATTCTTCCTCCATCTACCAGTAAAAATGCACCGTGAATCCAATAATTCACGAATTGTCTCCCTGTGGCGGCCTCACTTTGCGCAATCTCATTTTGATGGTGGATCATTCTCAGATCTTCGGCACCTAAATGCAGGTCTATCGTGTCTCCCAGTTCTTTCATGCTCATTGCCGAACATTCTATATGCCACCCCGGAAACCCGACACCCCATGGAGAATCCCATTCCTGCCAGCGGATCTTGTCTGTAGGTGAAAACTTCCAAAGTGCAAAATCAGCAGGATGTTTCTTTTCGGGATTAGGTTCTACTCTGGCACCTTCTTTTATACTTTCCTCTGTCATTCCCGATAAAGCACCGTATTTCTTGAACTTGTTCGTATCAAAATATATACCGTCGGTGGTACGGTAGGTATAACCTTTCTTCTCAAGCTCCTTAATGAGGTCAATCTGATCCTGAATATAATCCGTAGCTCTAGTGAACTTTGCAGGTTTTTGGATGTTAAGTTTTTCTCCATTCTTCAAAAAATCGTCAATATAGTAGTTTGCAATATCCCTGGCACTTCTTCCTTCTCTCTCGGCCGCGATTTCCAACCTATCTTCCCCGATATCAGCATCACCGAGATTATCACCTGTTAAGTGGCCAACGTCGGTCAGGTTCATAATATATTTTACTTTGTAATCGTTGAATTTAAGAGCTTTGTGCATAACATCGGCCAACGTATATGTCCGCCAATTCCCTATGTGGGCGTAGTCATAAACGGTGGGGCCGCATGTATACATTGTTACAACACTAGGATTTAATGGTTTAAAATCTTCTACCTTTTTTGAGAGAGAGTTATATAGTTTCAACCCCATAGGCGTATTGTATAAACTATGTTCAATTGTTGCAAGACTATTTTACGTTTTTGGATAAAATGATTACCCTAATATTCCAAACGTCCTTCAAGTGCCCTGCTCAAAGTAATATCATCAGCATATTCTATGTCTCCTCCAACCGGAAGACCGCGCGCGATTCTTGTTATCTTAATGGCATCAGACTCAAATCCCGAGTCCCTGACCAGTTTTTGGATATACATGGCCGTTGATTCCCCCTCCATGCTCGTATTCGTGGCAAGAATAAGCTCTACAGAACCTTCCAGTCCGGACAATCTTTTCAATAGACTGTCTACGAACAATTCATCGGGGCCGATATTGTTCAGAGGATCGATAATTCCGTGCAGAACGTGGTAAACACCCTTATAGCCTGTCTTCTCCAAAGCAAACACGTCCAGCGGACTTGAAACTACAGCTATTGTCTTCGGGTCACGGGAGTTATCACTGCATATGTAACATTGAGCCTCTTCCCCTACATTCTTGCAGATCGTACATAGCTGGGTGCCTGTTTTAAGCGCAGTCAATGCGTCAGCAAACCTGTCCAGATCTTCTTGAGGCGTGTGTAATAGGTAAAATGTAAGCCTGGAAGCTGTCTTTGGACCTATGCCGGGAAGTCTCTCAAACGACTCTATTAACCTTGAAATTGGCTTCGGTATTCGCATTCCAATATTTTACCACTACCCAAGCGGTAACCCTCCGTCAAAAATATCCAAAGTTGAGCCCTCTTTTGCCGGCGGTAAAACAACATTATAGTCGGTCAACTCCCCTACTTCCTTTTCGCTTTTCTTTGCAGGTTTAGCTTGGCTTACCGAACATTTAATCCGGATATCCTCATTCAGGATTTCTTTTAAAGCATTCTCAACCATTTTTCTGTTTTTTGGGGATTCAAGCCGCTCTTTGTGAAAAGCATAGAATACTTCTATAAAAAGCGTATTTCCTACAACTGAAACAGGTGTTCCCGACTTTAATAATGCCTGTACTGAGCTGTTATGGTCGAGAAGATGGTCAAGTATTTTAGGCCATTTTTTTTGAACTTTTTCCAAAGCAACCACAGGTTCGGCGTCCTTATCCTCGTCTTCCTCCTTAGCATTTTCTTTTTCCTTTTTGATCTTTACCCTTATTTTTGTTTCTTCCTCAGGTTCCTCCTTTTTATTCTGATCTTCTTTTTTAGGCTCTTTTGTAGCCGGCTCGTGTTCTTCAGTTATTTCTGTTTTAGTAACCACTACAACGGCGGGCGGTGCAAAATCAGGCCTGAAATCCGCTGAAGATTCGATTATCGCTAGTTCTACCGGTAATTGAGTAATAAATGAGCTCTTTACAGCATTTTGTGCTTTACTGAAAGAGTCAATATATTTTATTATTTGAGCGGGATTTAAGCTTTCAGACTGTTTGTTTAATTTATCCATAACATCCTTGGATACATCTAAAAGACCTTCACCAGCCCCCGCAGTAATGAAGAGCAGGTCTCTAAGATATTTGATCAACTCCCCCGTCCAAACGTACAGATCAACACCTTCATCATTCGCCTGATTAACCTGCGTCAATGCAGAACTAATGTCACTTTTCCTGATAAAATCTATAAAATCGGCATAATTTCCTACCGAACCAACATTCAGTAAGCTTCCGGCATTCAAATTCCCTTCCAACACCTGCTGAAGCAATGTATCCGCATCACGGAAACCCCCCAGTGAGGCTTCAGCGATCTTTTTCAGCTCGTCTTTACCGATCTTAGCTTTTTCATTTCTGGCAATTTTTTCAAGACGTTCAACGATCTGAGCAACAGTTGCCCGCTTGAACTTGAATACCTGGCATCTGGACTTAACCGTTTCAGGAACCTTATGGAACTCTGTTGTGGCTAGAATAAAAATAGTATGTGAAGGCGGTTCTTCCAAAGTCTTTAACAACGCATTAAAAGCCTCATTGGTGAGCATATGAACCTCGTCAATGATATAAATCTTCTTCTTTCCGGATGAAGGTGCCAATTTTACCCTTTCCCTAAGCTCCCTGATGTCGTCGATACCCCGGTTGCTTGCTGCGTCGATTTCTATCATATCCACAAAACTACCGTTTTGGACTGCTGAACACACCTCACATTTTCCACACGGGTCCCCCGTTTCGGATAGTTTAAGGCAGTTTACCGCTTTTGCCAGAATTCTTGCGGTCGTTGTCTTCCCTGTTCCTCTTGGACCATGGAATAAATAAGCGTGACTCACCTTCCCGGTTGCAACCTGGTTCATCAACGCCTCGGCCGTTTCATTGGGTTTAGAAATCTCATTGAATTTTTGTGGTCTGTATTTCGTGTAAAACATTGGTTTTTTACCTTTTTTAAAACAAAAACCCCAAGAAACTTGGGCATTATAAATAAGTATACCCTTATCAGAATCCGAATCAACTAACGTAAATTGTTGGCAAAATGCTCCCCTACAACTATACTTTAAAGATACTTCATAGTTTCCTATAAACCAAATAGAGTGGAGAAGAAACATGTATTCTAGAGACTTACGAGATTGGTGGAACGCTCTTACAAGCACTGAGCGTGAAGAATTTCTGCTGAGGCACAAAATGTTCACATTCAACCGGCGCATCCTGGAAGAAATTGCCGCTTGCACATGGTACAGACTAGCCAGCTGGGAAAGAAAGGATATTACAGAACTTCAGAACAAGATTGCTGCTGTTTAGACTAATTTAGGGATTCCTTGATTCTGCCATAGGCCATATCAAGGGATCCCGTCTTTTTATTTGCAGGTTTGTTAATTACTATTTCTCTAGCAGACTTGCAATATCAACTTCAGTTACAACAGTATGTAGCTCCTCGTCCGAAAAATCGCTTAGAACCCAATCCGTAACCTCAAAGCGTATATCAATAGGTCTTCCTACTCCAATCCGAACACGCCAAAATTCCTGAGTACCCAACTTCTCAATAACATCTTCGATCCCGTGGTGTCCCGCACTCCCACCGCCACGCTGTACCTTAACCTTCCCAAATTCCAGGTCAACATCGTCGTGAATAACGTACACATCCGCAGGTTCAACTTTATAAAAACTTACAGCACTGGATACAGCTGAACCCGAGCGGTTCATTAAAGTTAAAGGCTTGACCAAAATAACATCACTTCCCCGTGCAACATTAGCATTAAACTTTTTCTCATTCTTCCACGCTAAACCAAGCTCCTCAGCGTATTTATCAACCATTATAAAACCGGCGTTGTGCCGGTTCCTTTCATACTCTTTTCCAATGTTTCCTAAACCAATTACCATTTTCATATCTCTTTACCGTGAACGCTGTGCTCATCGTCATCTTCATGATGAACTCCAAGCAAATGCAAAACCCCATGGGCTACCAGTTCCGCGATCTCCTCCTCAACCGTGTTCCCAAACTCCTCCGCCTGCCTTTCGGCTTGTTCCTTATTGACTATAACATCACCCAAATAAAATGTACCGTTTTCTATCTCCTCATTAATATTAAATGACAGCACATCCGTAGGCTTGTCCCGGTTTAGATGTTCCTTATTTAGTTCTCTGATGCCGGAGTCATCGGTTAGCGTAACCGATATATGGGTGTTATTCTTCATGATCGAGCTTACTTAAGTAATCCTTTACAATTTCAAGTTCAGCAGTTTCTTTATCTACCAGATCCTGCCGTGCGGCTTTGGAGTACTCTTCAATAATTTCAATCCTTTTTTTCACCTGTTTTCTTAGAAGCTTGACGATATGCCCATCGTTCAACTCCTGATTCTGAGGCCTTAGTTCGATCTCTTTATTCTTTATTTCGGATAACAAATACCTTATAACACCCAGTTTAAGGGCTTCTTTAGCTTTCATTGCTTCAATAAGGTCAGTTTTTAGTGTATCCAGTATCATTTATTTTCTTCTATTATCAAATGAGATCTTTCGAGCTTTCTCTTTCTTTTGAAGTCTTTTGATTTCACTTGGTTTTTGGAATCTTTCTCTTGCCTTCAGTTCCTCAAGAACCCCGGATCTTTGCACTTCTCTGTTGAACCTTCTTAAAGCCTGTTCTAATGTTTCACCGTTTCGTACTTTGATCTTTGTCATGTCGTACAATTGCTAAGTAGTACTTATACAAACTTAGCGCTACAAAACACCTCCAAACTAATGCTTTTTTAAATATTTAACTTTAGAAAACTTGGGTATTCTACCAAAGTTTATCCAAAAATCTAGTATGAGTATAGTTGCCTGGTATTAAATATGCAAATCAGCATGAGGTCGTTTAAAGTATAATCCCGTGTAAAAAATGGAGTTGTTTTAATAGGTTCACATAAAGAAAATTCTTGAAAGATCTTTAACGGTCACCAAAACTATCAATGATAGTAATACTACCATTCCCCATTTATGTATCAATATCTCAATATTAGGATTAATTTTCTTCCTTGTGATCATTTCGTATAGCACAAACACGATACGCCCGCCATCAAGCGCAGGAAACGGCAGTATGTTCAGAAAAGCTAGGCTGAGGGACATTAGAGCTATGAAATCAAGAAGACCGAGAAACGCGTCGGGGCCTCCGTAATCCAATATTCCCCCAATCACGGCATATATTCCTACAGGCCCCGAGACTCCCTCGGATACTGGCTGTATACTCTTGCTCTTGAATGAACTTTGAACGAGTTCTCCCATCACGTCCATCGTATAAGAAAGCATGTTATAAGCGTGCAGAAACCCTGCGAAGATCTTTTGTTCCGGTTTGTTATAGGCAATACTTACAGATTCTCCTAGATAGACCCCTAATACCACATTCCCGCTCTCATCTGCATACGGTATGGTAGTCACAAAACGCGGAGGGCTATCCTGAGATTTCAGATCCACAAAGGTTAAGTTTGTTTCTTTCCCTGCATTATCCTCCAATTCCTTTCTGATATCGGCTACCGCATAGACAGGAACACCATCGATCTCAACCAACGCGTCTCCCGGGGTTACACCTTGTTCCGGTAATGGAGATTGTTCGGCAAAGTTCGTTATCACTGTCTTAGTTACCTGGGTTTTGCCAAATGCAAACTGATGGTCAAATAAAAGTGGTAAATTTAAAGTCTGAAAACCGGTGAAAGCAAAAAAAGTGTAGTAGATAGCCACGGTAAGCAACATGTTCATGGTTACACCCGCAACTAGTATTGTAAATCTTTGAAAAGGTGTCTTTACGTTAAAATTCTCAGGATCGAATTTGTAGTTTTCGTCATCTTCCGCCTGATCCTCGCCTGTAAGTTTCACAAAACCGCCAAATGGAAGGAGGTTCAAGGTATAAACTGTCTCGCCAACCCGCTTTCCGATCACACGCGGAGGCAGTCCCAAACCAAACTCCTCAACCCGAACACCTTGTTTCTTTGCAACTAGAAAATGCCCCAATTCATGGATCAATATTAGTAGTGACAAAATTGAAACAAATATTATTAAAGTAAGCATTATATTTTCATTATGTCAGATTTTTTGGATTCTCCAAGTTCATCAACCCGGGAGATAAAATCCTTCACAACCTCCTCCACTTCTTCTTTTTGTGAAAATTTTTCGTCTTCTCCTATTTTTTTATCGGTAAATTCTTTCTCTACATCTTTCATAGCATCCTGGCGGATATTTCTCATCGCTCCTTTCGTTTCCTCAACCTTTCCGGATACTATTTTAACAAATTCTTTGCGTCTTTCTTCCGTAAGAGTAGGTATGGGAACCCGTATCACAGATCCGTCAATAACCGGATTCACTTTCAGGTCGCTTTCCCTAACTGCGCTGACCACAGCACCCTGAAGACTTTTATCCCATATCTGGATCATGAGGTTTTGTGAGTCGAGCAATCCGATCGTGCCAAGCTCCTTAACGGTCATCTTGGTTCCATAAGCGTCAACAGCGATATTTTCTAAGAGCGCGGGTGAAGCCCTTCCGGTGCGGATCTGAGCAAGTTCCTGTTCCAAGTGCTCTAAAGATTTTGTTAGTTTAGATTTAAGCTCTGATGTTGTCATGCACAAATTTTAGCACAAAGTAAATTGCTTTAATCTTTGATCGAAAAACGGCAAAAGTTCCTAAGCTCTATTTTTTCTCCGGTCCTTGCTACAACTTCTGTAATAAGGTCGGAAATTTTCTTTGACGGGTCCCTAAGATACTCATCGTTCAATAGTTCATCAAGATCAGCGTGTTCACCGGCAGCTACCTGCATCGCGATCTCGGTGCAAAGTTTCTTAAAATCATCGGTTTTTGCGACAAAATCCGTTTCACATGAAAGGTGGACTAAACTTCCAACTTTCCCGCCGGCGTGTATATAAGCTTGAATCAAACCATCATTTGCAGTTCTTTCTTCCTGTTTCTTAGCAGCCTTTGCCGCCCCTTTCTTTGCCAGTACATTTCTTGCTTCCTCATAATCTCCACCATGTTCCTCCAAAGCCTGTTTTACCTCGAGCATACCTGCTCCGGTCTCTTCTCTAAGTTTTTTGATCATTTCTATATCTATCATTTTATTCCTCCTTTGAAGTTTTTACGGTTTTTGATTCATCCTCGTCAACAGCCTGTTCAACTTCCTCTTCCAATACTTCTACCGTTTCCTTAAGTGACTCGTCCAAAGCGGCGTCGTCAGAGATTCGTGGTGCTTCGTCTACGCTTACCTGAACGGCCGTATCGGCTGAAGATTCCACGGGTTTTACCGCAGCTTCAGGTTCCTTATTAGCTTGGGATTTGTTCGCAAACTCCTTGTAACCCTCTTCAACAGCGGTCGAAACCACCTTTAATATCATAGCAATAGACTTGATCGCATCGTCATTACCGGGAATAACAATGTCTACCTGACCGGGATCCGAGTTAGTATCTACTAAAGCCACAACCGGTACACCAGCCCTTTTTGCTTCTCTAATTGCAGTTCTCTCGCGTCTGGCATCAACAACGAACATTGCCGCGGGGTCACCGTTCAATGTGAGTATTCCTCCGATATTTCTCTGTTGCTTCTCGATCTCCCTGTCTATTAAGAGTCTTTCCTTTTTAGTGTATTTTTCCAATTCCCCGGACTCACGGTCCTTCATCTGACCGACGAGTTTATCAATGTTCCTTTTTATCACCCGGAAATTGGTAAGAGTTCCACCGATCCAACGTTCCGTGACATACAAAGCCCCTGATCTTTTGGCCTCGTTCTCAACAACTTCCCTAGCCTGCTTCTTCGTCCCAACGAATATAATCTGCTGGCCGCTCTTTGCTTTCTCGAATAAAAATTCGCAAGCTTCTTTCAAGCCCTTGTCGGTAGCTTCCAGATCGATAATATGAATATTCTTTCTTACCGCAAATATGTAAGGCTCCATTTTTGGGTGCCATCTTTTCGTCTGGTGTCCGAAATGAACTCCTGCATCAAGCAGTTCTTCTACTTTTGGTGTTTTATACTTTGCCATATTTTTCTTGTTATTGGAGGTAAACGACTAAAGTTAATCGGTTTCCTCCCTTATCCTTTTGAAAATAAATTAATATATTTCCTCACTTGCAGGCTGTCATCGCGTTGTTTTACGAACGGACACCGCCAGGGAGACGCAAGTTCAACCTAGGCAGGTTAGCATAAAAATCAATGGATTACAAGAAAAAAAGAGAGCAATGACCGAGGGTCACTACTCTCTGAAGTATGTTCTACTTTTTGTTCTTTTGCAGTGCTTCCCTGATCACTTCACCGGAGGGGCTTGGCGTACCCTTCCAGTCTTCGATCAACGAAGGGAACTCGCAACCTTCAGGAAACCATGCCCACGCTACCCATGAGATACCCTTGTTTTCAGCGTAGTCGATCAGTTCCCGGTGAAAAGTGTTGTTGCACTCTACTCCGACGTGACCAAAGGAACCGATGATCACGTTGTATCCCTGGTCGGCCAAAAAGCCAAAGGCTGCGTCCCACTCTTCACGGTCGTCGTTGTCCGGCCAGTTACCAAACGCGTGGGTTCCGTAGTAGATGTTATATCCATCCAAGCGCTGCAACTGACTGTGATCAAAACCCCAGTTCAAGCCGTTCACGACGACTTTATTTTCAGCACCTTGCGCGCGGACTGTATCATACAGTTCCTGCATCCCTACCGCGGCGTACTCACCAAGATCGCCGCCGTTCAGCCAGATATCTGGGTTGATCTGTAGCGGATCGTTGTGCGGTTCGCTGAACAACTCAAACCAAACGTCGTTCTGGTCCTTATATTCCAAAGCAACCGACGACCAAAAGTCGACTGACAGGGAGTCTGGCATTTCGTGCAGGTCAACTTCATCGTAAGGTAAATCCGGATTTCCCCGTTCGACCGCATGCAGGTCTAGAATAACTTCCATACCGAGACTGCGGGACCATCCGACTATATCACCAACTTTTTGCCTGTACTCGGAGTGAAGGCGCCATGACCGCTGGTTCAAGGGAATCCGGACAATGTTCGCATTCCAGCTTGAGATAAGTCTAAAACTCTGTTCTGTCAGGTTTTCGTTAAACCCCCAATCCGGCTGCCACCAATCCAGCGATGGTATGGTAACTCCTCTGTATATCTGTTTTTCTACCACTACAGCCGTTGTTTCCGGGTCCGGGATATCCGTTGGTACATCGGCCGGTTGAATATCTTCGGTTATTTCCGGTTCAACTTCAACCGGTTCGACCTTAGTCGGTTCCGGGATACCGGTCGGAACGGCCGGTTCTTCCGTCGGTGTAATCGCAATTCCTACGCGGCAAGCTGAAATTAAAATTGCCGCAACAAACAACAACACAGCAGTTCTATAGAAAATTTTCATTACCCGCTCCTTTTTCCTTGGTATTATCGTGTTTTAATCTGAAACGGGTTCATTATAGTAACCGTTAGAGCAATAGTCAATTCAATATACAAACCATACCCTTTACATATAAACTATTAAATATGAACGGAAAAGAAAGATACATCGCAGGGTTAAAAAAATACCATAAACACCTGGAAAAAGTAATTTTGGATGAATATGCACTGACCGTAAAATATATTAATGTTATGGCCTGGGGATATACGACCACCGCATTGTATGTGGAAACGGACCATGGCAACTATACTGCCCGCCTGTCAGTTTTTTCTGATGAGAAGCTTGAAATGATCAAAAAGGATATTGGTATATCCCACAAACTTCATAACATCCTTCCCACCGCCGAGCATATAAGGAATAAAGACGGCCAGTACTATACGTTGTTCGAGAACAAGATACTGAGGCTCTCCAAGCATATCGAGGGCGCTACCGCGTTCGAGATGGATATGGAGCAGTATATAAAAGTGATAGAAATCCTTAAAAAGATCCATAAAGCAGGTATATTGCACGGTGATCTAACACCATCAAATTTATTGGCAATTACTTCAACTCCCACACCACTAC
>LCBS01000013.1 GCA_000997355.1 candidate division WWE3 bacterium GW2011_GWB1_41_6 | reverse complement strand
CGCACATTATAGGCTATAATCCTCACAACTCAGGACCGGATAGGTTCTGATTGTATTTAATTTCCCTGCCAAAACTCCAATACGTATGTACTGCCTAGGCTTTATCTGGGTGCATATAAATTGGTAAAGGAAAACATGAAATTATTGGTAAAAAACAAAATAATAATAGCTATGTCCGCTCTTATAGTCGGAGTATTAGTTTCCGGTACCGCTTATGCGGAAGGTGATTGTGAACCTACCTATGGTGGTGGCGAAAAGTGTGTTTTCAACAAATCTTTTGAAATTGAAAAAGAGGCCAGAATCGGAGACAGCGGGGACTTTAAAGATAAGGTAACCGGGGTCGAAGAGGATGACACTGTTCAATTCAGAATTAGAATAAAGAATGTTGGGGACATCGAAGTCGATGAGATGAAGTACGAAGACTTTCTTCCTGAAGAAATGGAAAGAGTCGGAGGAAATGGTCTTACCGAGGAATGGAATGACTTTGAACCCGACGAGAGGGTAGAGTTCATCATTAAGGCTAAGATCAAGGAAAGCGAGTTTGACCGTAAGAATTTTGACAAATGTATTGTCAACAAGGTTGAACTTACCTACAAAGATGACTTTGAAGGATCTGACACAGCTACTGTATGTTATTCGGAAGTAACCGATCTTCCCGAAACCGGGGCCGGTTCTACCGTAGCAGTAACCTTGCTTGGTCTTGGTTTAGCTGTAGCCGGTACTTTAAGTAAGAGAAAAATTAGCTAATAAGTATATAGTTTAAGGTTTGGGCCGGGGTTAGTAGGGTTGGGTTTGCTTGACTTACGCGACCCTACTATTCTCGGCCTGAATCACTTTTTCAGTCCCGTACTAAACAACAGTATAATTACAACAAATGAAGAGGTTTCTGATCTATACCTACATTCTCATATCATCAGTAATAATTACAGCTATTGGTTATGATTATTTTTTAAAACAAGGTCATGTCAAAGACGCGGTATCCCTAGGCACGGAAGGCGCTTCTGTTTTGGGGGCGGCTAAGATATCTGTATTTAAAGACAAAAATGTGCCTTTATACGAACGCCCGGTCCGTATGATGATTGAGTCGCTTGGCATGGACGTGCCGGTCATAGAGGTTGGTGTAGAAGAGGATGGGACAATGGAAGCTCCCAAGGACTGGTTCGACGCCGGATGGTACAGAAACAGCGCTCACGCCGGCGAACCGGGGAACATGGTTATAGCCGGCCATTACGACACAAGTTCTGGAAGCCCCGCGGCTTTTTGGCAGTTGAAAAGTATAAAAAAAGATGATACTGTTGTGGTGTTTGATAAGTTAGACCGAAGCTACACTTATCGTGTTACCGATATTATCTACATTGATATCAACGATCCCAACAAATTAAAGATTTTTGAGAGCAATAAAGATAAATCTTCGATAACCCTTATCACATGCAGCGGCGTGTGGCTTTCGGGTGATTTAACGTACAGCAAAAGACTAGTTGTAAAAGGTGAGTTAATAAGCTAAAATGCTTGAGTTGTACTAGAGTTTTGTAGAATGAACGTCTCTGCTGAGGTGGGGAGGTAGCTCGGGGCAGTGGCTATCTCCCTTCTTTAGCAGAGAGTGTTGGGTAGAAGTAGAATAAGATAATATGGCATCTCCAAAAGAAAATCATAATAACACCGGTTCTGCAAGTACCGAATATTTTAATGGCGATACAGTGCCCGTTAGTGGGGTTCTTGAGATATTGCCCGATTACGGTATTCTAAGGCAGGAGGAAAGGATCGAGGAAAACCTTCCTAAAGACGTTTATATCAGTCAATCCCAGATTAAAAGATTTAGTTTGAGAATGGGTGATCTGATCACCGGTTATGCCAGACCCCCGAAAGAAGGGGAAAGGTATCTGTCTCTGTTAAAAGTAGAGAAAGTTGATGGTTTGGATCCTGAAGAGGCTAGAAAAAGGCCTTTGTTCTCAAAGCTTACCCCGATATTTCCGAATGAATGGATGAAGCTGGAAACTGACCCCAATGTTATATCCACGCGTCTTATAGATCTTGTATCCCCGATAGGAAAAGGCCAAAGAGCGATGATCGTTGCTCCTCCCAAAGCCGGTAAAACATGGCTTTTGAAGGATATTGCCAAAGGCATTACAACGAACTATCCGAAGACCATACTTTTGGTAGCTTTGATCGGTGAACGTCCTGAAGAAGTAACGGATATGAAAAGAAGTGTCCAGGGCGAGGTGTTCGCAAGCAACTTTGATGAAAAAGCAGAAGATCAGACCCGTATCGCTGAGATCACACTTGAAAGAGCCAAGAGATTGGCCGAGAAGGGTGACGATGTAGTTATTCTGATGGACTCCTTAACAAGACTGGCAAGAGCGTATAACATGGTAGTTCCTCCTTCAGGAAGAACACTGACCGGAGGTTTTGACCCCTCAGCTTTATACCCGGCAAAACACTTCTTTGGTGCCGCGAGGAATTTTGAGGAAAAAGGTTCGTTGACTATAGTGGCTACGGCTTTAGTGGATACCGGCTCCAGAATGGATGACGTTATCTTTGAAGAGTTTAAGGGAACGGGTAATATGGAACTGAGGCTTGATAGGAGTTTGGCAGAAAGAAGGATCTTTCCTACGATTGACATTAAAGCAAGCAGTACAAGGCATGAAGAACACTTGTACGAACCTAAGGTGCTTGATGCCATCTATAAACTAAGAAGAATGGTGGATCTGCTTGATGACCGTGAAGCTACGGAATTGGTTGTTGAAAGACTAAAAAAGACAAAGAGCAACGACGAGTTCCTTAAGAGTTTACACAAGGCTTAATTTCCTAATTCCAACATTAACCTCTGCAACATACCTGAACCATACGCATAATAATGATATAATAACCGTTGTTTACTGTCGCCTTTGCTCCGGGTTCGCAGTTAGGAACTGTGGGTGCTAAGATGCAGTTTTTAAGTTATGCTTTTTACAATAAAGCGTCCTAAGTCTGAAAGATTTTTCCAATTAAGTTTTAACGGGTTCAGACCTAAAGGGCGTAACAAAATAGAACAAACACTGCACGCCTATCTGGATTTCATTAAAGCTTTAATTAAGTATTTCCGTAAAAAGATCACATTATCGATTTTGTATACAGGTAAGTTTGTACTGTTATTAGGGACTTTATCCCGGAATGGAAAGAGTTTTCTTGTACGTAAACTTATCTGGTCGAGGGGTAAGCTTGGACGCCCGCTCGCTACTTTTGTCGTAATGGCCTCGGCGTTGATAGTTTTTATGCTTGGCGAGGTACTTAATAGTTCAAAATATGTGGTCAGCCAGGAAATTAACAGGGATTATCTTCGAAATGTCACGGACATTATACCTTCAAAGAATACGGCTATGACTACAATTCCCGAAAGCCGCAGAACTGAAGCAGTCGCGTATGTCGTAGAGGGAGGGGACACTTTATATGACATTGGCAACAAGTTCAAGATCTCTACCGATGCTATTAAGTATGTTAATAATCTGACTGATTCTTCGGTATTGAAACCCGGACAGGAAATAGTCATTCCTCCGGTCGCAGGTCTGATACACAAGGTGGAGAAGGGGGACTCGCTACAGTCAATTGCTAATAAATATGACGTTCCCGCTCAGGCGGTTGCTGACTTTAATTACATTTTGGATGTATCAAGCTTAGCTGTAGGAACGGAACTTGTCATTCCTGACGCAAAGATACCTCAGCAGGTTATTGTACCTGCAGTACCGGCATATATTACACCCAGAATACCCGATGCGCCTTCAGGCGGAAGCGGCTGGTGTATGTGGCCGACTACGGTCCGTGACTACGGTCCGTATCATTTCGCAATACTTTTCGGTGTATCATAACGGTTTGGATATAGCTACTCCCTGGGGGAGAGGAATGCCTCCGATATATGCATGTTCCGGAGGTGTTGTTACCAGAGCGGGCTGGGATCCTTGGGGTCTTGGTTTGCGTATTACGGTTGATCATGGGAATGGTTTTGAAACCACCTACGGGCACATGAGCAGAATTGACGTAAGCTATGGCCAGGAGGTAGGTAAAGGCAGTGCAATGGGGTTGATGGGTAACACCGGGCGTTCTACAGGTCCGCACGTTCACTTCATTATTAAGTACAACGGCGTTCCTACAAATCCGCTCAAGTATATTCAGTAAATTAACCTTTAATCCAGGCGGGAATTAGGTATAATCCCGTTAGTAGACGTATTAATATGATCGATATAGCAAATATAAAAATAAAGGCAGGCAACGGAGGAGACGGAAGAGTCTCGTTCCGGCGTGAAAAGTACATCGCCAAAGGCGGCCCCGACGGAGGGGACGGCGGTGACGGCGGAGATGTTTATTTTGTTGCTGATCCAAATAAGTCCACTTTAATGGACTTTAAAGCCAAACCCTTATACGAAGCTACGAGCGGCCAAGCCGGAGGGAAAAAGAACATGACAGGTTCCGACGGTGAGGACCTGTATATAAAAGTACCAATGGGGACATTGGTTTTTGAAGTTATTCGAGGAAATGAGGTACTGATCGGCGATATGACCGAACAGGGACAGGAGTTACTCATCGCCAAAGGCGGGACCGGCGGTAAAGGAAACAACCGGTTTAAAAGTTCCACGAACAGAACTCCCGTGCAATATACTCCGGGTTCAAAAGGTGAGGTAAGAGAACTGCGGTTGGAGATAAAGCTCATGGCAGATGTTGGTTTAATCGGGCTTCCAAATGCAGGAAAGAGTACATTAATTAATCAACTCACGAATGCGAACGCTAAGGTTGCCAACTATCCGTTCACAACGTTGAATCCTAATCTGGGTACAACTACTTTGCGGAACGGTCAAACTATAGTTATTGCCGATATACCGGGGTTAATTGAAGGCGCGTCCGAGGGAAAGGGTTTGGGGGATGAGTTCTTACGCCATGTAGAGAGGACTAGGCTGTTGGTACATATTATAGACGTCTATTCCGAGGGGTTAGTCGAAGACATGCCTGAGTATGCGCTTAGACAATACGAGGTAATACGCAAGGAACTGCAGGATTATAGCGATGAACTTGTAGTAAAACCGGAAATAATAGTGATAAATAAAATGGATATTACAGAAATAAAAGAGAATTTTAATAAAATATTAGCGGTATTTAAAGAAAAAGGCTTAGAGGTATATGGTGTTTCCGCCGCTACGGGGGAGGGTACAGAGGATCTCAAGTTGAAAATTATGCAGGAACTGGAGAAAGTTCCTTCGAGGAAGGGCTTTATAGCGAAAAGACCTGTGAGGGTTTATAATGTTGAAACTTTGCCTAACCGGAGGATGGTTTTTAGAGATAATGTAAGGGAAATGCGCGGGCCGTTAGCTTAGTTGGTAGAGCACTACGCTGGCAGCGTAGGGGTCGCGGGTTCGAATCCCGCACGGTCCACCAATTGTTTTGATACACTTAATACATGAGCGATATTGATTTAGGTCAAATAGGCGAGCAAATGGCTCCGGTACTTTGGGCGGTTTTTAGAGTACTTATGGCAGTCTTGTTAACATCTTCCGTCATCACTGCTACTGTGACTTATTTCATAATCAAAAAAAAGTTTGTCCGGGTAAAACCCATATTCAGACTTTTAATTTCATTGCTAGTTGGCATAGTGACCTTCCCTCTTGTGCTCTGGATAATAATGAATAACTAGAAACCCCATAACCACAACGTTTCCCGTTACGAGAAATTAATACTTGACTTACAGATTAAGGTATGGGTATCCTTATTACATGACTGAGAAAAAATTAAACCTTATAGATACCCTTTTAAATTTAGTTCCCGTGCTCTTAGCGTTCCTGATGCCGGTATTTTTCTTACCGATTACATCGGAATTCTTCGAGTTTAACAAGTTCGCCTTGCTGGCGGTGACCACATCGGTGTTGCTTATACTTTGGGTTTTATCAATGATCCAGAATAAAAGAGTATACGTGACCCGCTCAGTCCTTGATGTAGGATTGGTGTTGGTGCTGGTTTCATTTGTATTAAGTTCCGTATTCTCGGTGCATAAAGTTTCGAGCATTTTTGGGAGCTACGGGCGATGGTTTCCAAGCCTTTTCTCGTTCGCAATATTGCTTGCTTTCTATTATGTAGTTTCCGCAAATCTTCGAAGCAGTCTTCGAACGGTTTATTATGCATTGATCGCAGGTTCTACATTATCAACCTTGGTTGCCTTGCTTAGCTACTTCGGGATCAAGCTGGGAAGCGCGGTTTACTTTCAATCAGTCAATTTTAACTTAACAGGATCAAGTACTACGGCAGCTCTTGTCGCTGTAGTAGGTGCTTTGCTGGCCATGATACTTATGATCCGCACGAACACTCAGGCAATTAAAATGTTCCTTCTTCAGGCAGTAGCACTTAATATGCTTGGAGTTGCGCTTCTTGGCACTTGGCAGATCTGGACGGTTTTTGCGGTTGGACTTCTAGCAGCTTTCTATTTCCTGCCCGGAGACACCATCCGTTCCAATAAAACACTTTTACTTGCCCTTGGAGGAATATTTACCGCTTTCGTATTGATCTTCGCTATGCCTACAACAAGAGAAGTATTGGTAAATTCGAACTATCCACGCGAGATCACGCTTCCTGCTAAAGAATCACAGGTTGTTGCTTTCTCGGTGCTAAGAGATTACCCGTTGCTGGGCTCAGGTCCGTCAACGTTCTACCTGAACTACCCCAATTACAAGAGTTTGGCTATGAACGCCACCACATATTGGAATGTAAGGTTTGACAAACCATTTAGCGAGGCGTTTAACATATTAAGCTCGTTGGGTTTGATCGGGATCCTGATGACCGCGTTGTTCGCCGTGAGGTTACTTAAGGTAGTGGCTTTTGCTAAGAAATCGGAGGATAACTCCGGGCTACTTGCTGCAGCAGGTACAGGTCTTATTGTTATGTCGGCGTATTTCCTTCTTGCTTATGCGAACGTGCTGACCGCGTTCCTATTTATGCTTTTCCTTGCTACGTCGGTTGCCCTTGCATCTGTGTTCAAGGAAAAAAGAGTAGGGGAGGATGTATCTCTTGGTATATCGTCTTTCAGCAGTGACTCGTCCATGTCTATCCTTAATGACCTTGGTGAAAGAAAAGAGATCTTCCCTTATATAGTGTCTGCCCCGGTTGTAGGTTTGGTAGCTCTTGGCATGTTCCAGTTGTTCAGGATGTATTCCGGTGAGTATTACATCAGGCAGGCTATAGCCGCGGCAGCTCAAAACAATGGTTCTTTGACATATCAAATGCAGGTAAAAGCAATAAACATCAATCCGAGAAGGGATGCTTACCACAATGCCTATGCTCAAACCAATATGGCGTTAGCGAACACGCTTGCTTCAAAGCCGGACCTAACCGACCAGGAAAAAGTGACCATCCAGACTTTGATCGCTCAGGCTATAAGAAGCTCAAGGGTTACAACCGAGACGCTCAATCCTACAAACGTCGCCAACTGGGAGACCAGGGCGTTTGTATATAGAGCTTTGGTTGGCGTAGCGAAGGATGCCGATCAGTGGGCAATCAACGCTTATAACTCTGCAATTCAGTTGGATCCTTCCAATCCGAGACTTAGACTGGACCTTGGGGGACTTTACTACGCAAAAGAGGATTACTTGTCGGCAGCCAGTTTCTTTAGGCAGGCTACTTCGTTAAAGCCCGACTATGCTAACGCTCACTACAACTTTGGGCATGCTCTGATGAAGCTGAACGCATATGCGGACGCACAAAGGGAGTTCGAACTTGTACTGAGAATGGTTCCCGCAGATACAGCTGATTACACTAAGGCCAGCGCCGATCTTGAAACAGCTAAAACCATGGCAGTACAGGCAGGTTCAAAGGCTCAGCCTACTGTAGAACAGCTTGAAGGCAGCGCGATACCCGTGAACGGCCAGAGCGATGCCCAGAAACAGACTCAGGAAAGCCTGATAAAACCGGGCGAAGAGGAAAGAATTGAGTCGTTGCCGGTGAATTCTACAAGCACAACTACACCGAGTGCCCCCAGAAGGTAAGCCGGGATGGGTTTTGCAGATCTCTTGGGGGACTAGAGAGTTCGTACTTAACCTGAACAGAGGATAATGTTAGCCTCACTCTAAATGAGTGAGGCTGCTTTGTTTGATACAGTAAAATATAAAACTAGGAAAATGGAGCCAGGAGATAGTTTTCCGGAATCTCTTTATCCGGAAATACTGCGTGGCATTAACAGTTTTCCTAAAGTCTTATTTTACAAAGGTGACATTGTGACAGGTCTTTTTGATAACTGCGTAGCGGTGGTTGGCAGCAGAAATATGACAATGTATGGCAGGACTGTGACGCGAAATTTGGTATCTGCTTTGTGTGCAGGGGGCATCACGGTTGTTTCCGGTTTTATGTATGGGATCGATGCTACAGCCCACGCCTCTTGTGTAGAGTTTGGAGGAAAAACGGTTGCTGTTATGCCCTGTGGGATAGAAATGATCCACCCTCCCCGTCAAAAAGACTTATACATGGATATTTTACAGAACGGGGGATTAGTGCTTTCGGAGTATGACGAGGAGTTCCCGCCCTGTGTCTGGACCTACCCACGTCGGAACAGGATAGTCGCCGGGTTGTGCAAAGCCGTCCTGGTAGTTGAAGCCGGAGAGGATAGCGGTTCTCTTATTACTGCCGGGTTTGCGCGGAAGTATGGAAGGAGGGTAATGGCTGTACCGGGCCCGGTTACCTCTTTGGTATCAGCAGGAACTCTGAAGCTTATAAAAGAAGGTGCGGATATGGTTTGTTCGGCTGAGGATCTGATGAGGCTATTAGGGCACGGTAAGGGTCAGGTCATTGGCGAACATTTTGTAGAAACGATAGAAAACAACCTCAACAAATTGAGTACAAAAATAATTTCTGTTCTTGGAAAAGAGCCTTTAGATATAAGCATGTTGTCAAAGATACTGGAAATAGATATCCCGTTATTAAGCGTTGAAATGACCAACTTATCACTAGCAGGTGTTATCTGCGAGAGGGAAGGGATGTATTATGTTAGTTAAGATCAACTCCATTGCTGTGTTAGGTGTAGACGTGGTGAGAGTGACAGTGGAAGTGAACATCGCTTCGAGAGGTTTCCCTTCGTTTGATATCGTGGGGTTGCCGAACAAGTCGATCGCGGAAAGTAAGGAGCGTATCAAAACAGCAATTCAAAACTCCGGTATAGAATTCCCTTCTTCAAAAAAGATCACTGTCAACCTTGCCCCTGCCGGTATGCCGAAGGAGGGAACATTTTATGACCTTGCGATCGCAACGGGTATTGTATGCGCGTCCAAAGGTATAAAGCCTCCCGAAGACAGCATGTTCTTTGGAGAATTGTCACTTGATGGAAGTCTTAGGCACACGAAAGGGGCGTTCTTAGCAGCGTTGTATTTGGAAGATATAGGCTTAAGAAGTATTTTTCTACCTCTTAATTCAGCAAATGAGGCGGCCGTCTTTACCGGAATAAATGTATACGGTCTTTCTACGATGGGGGAACTTGTCTCCCATATAACAGGAAAAATGCAGCTAGCTCCTTATAAAAATGCCGCTATTGATACAAGAAGCAAGCATGTTAGCACACAGGATAGTGAAGTGGTCGGCCAGGAATACGCAAAAAGAGCACTGGAGATCGCTGCTGCGGGGGGACATAACGTACTTTTGATAGGTTCACCCGGTGTAGGTAAGACAATGTTATCCAGGATGTTTTCAGGGATGCTTGCTCCGTTAACCCAACAGGAATCTCACGAAGTTACGAAGATATATTCCGTGACCGGTAAGATACCGCCGGGAGGCTCACTTATTACTGCAAGACCTTTTAGAGCGCCTCATCATACTGTGTCATATGCAGGTTTCATAGGCGGGGGAAATCCTATAAGGCCCGGAGAAATAAGTCTTGCTCACAGGGGTGTGCTGTTCATGGATGAGTTTACCGAGTTCCATAAGGACATAATTGAGGCTTTGAGACAGCCAATGGAAGAGGGAAAAGTGACGATAACAAGAAGCAGTATGTCTGTTGAGCTCCCATGCAGATTCTTATTGCTGGCTGCGTGTAACCCCTGCCCATGCGGATACCTCTGGCACCATAAGAACAAATGCAAGTGTTCAGTCCCTGACGTAGAGAGGTACCGCAAGAAGCTGTCCGGTCCTATCTTGGACAGGATTGATATTGTGTGCCGGATGAGAGATTTTGAACTAAAGTCTCCCGACCAGAATGTTCTAAGTTCACATGATTCGCACGGGAATAACAGCGAAATTAAAATGGTAATTGACCGTATTTACGCGGCTCATAAAATACAGGAAAAACGGTTCGATGGGGTAGGAACTGTGTTGAACTCGGAGATGACGAACATGCAGGTTGGTCTGCATGCCAATCTTTCAGTAGAAGCTAAAGTGTTATTGAACCGGGCGGTAGAAAGTTATGGTTTGTCTGCCAGATCATACTTTAAGATCGTAAAAGTAGCACGGACTATAGCTGATCTTGGGGGTGCGGGAGATATAGAACCTCCGCACATCGCTGAGGCCTTGCAGTATAAAACATCCACGCTTTAGTTTGATACCCACCAGGTGAAATCCGCGTCCTGTGAGGTTGGCGCATCCAGCTCGACTATAAAACCCTGTTGGGGAATAATCTCGGAAACCCAAAACCTCTCGGCGGGTGAGTAATTATCATTAAATGCTACGTATACTTTAGATCCGGTTTGCACATTGTCATTCTTTACCATCACCTTCCTTTGATTATAAGGAACATAAGATGCACCGCTATCTATTAGCACTTTAACTTCACTATTGATTGAGGAGGTGTTATTGCCTTGGCTGCGGCCGATATTCAATATTCCCATTTCGGCAGCAAGTATCACAATTAGAACTACAAATGATATGTAAATCACTACTTTGGTACGTACATCGTTTGATGAAAGTTGGGATACAATGCTTTCTAGTATGTTAGTTGAGGAAAGTTGCTTAGTAATCTCATCGTTCGTATAACCCTGATCCTTTAGTTTTTCTATGCGGAGTAGTCTCTTTAACGCCCAGGCAGGGTAGTGCCCTTTTACATCGCTGTTCTCATCCTCTTTTTTTCTTACCATATGAGGCAGCCACCCCATTTTGGTGTAATACCTCAACCGGTTGTATGGATCTCCTTTTCCGAAATCCACACCCTTTTCACTTGAGGATTCGATTAACTTTTCTACGCTAATTAGTTCAGACATATGAAATACTTGCGGGCAGATAACGGAATTTAAATAATTATATCATTTATGTGAGTTTTTCAAGTGGTAACTTGAAATATACTTATTCCTGTTGTATAATCCAAATATGATTAACGTTGAAAAGTTCTCCAAAGCTTTCTCCGATAAAAACAGAATCAAAATAATAGATTACCTGTCCGCAGGACAGAGAAATGTCAGCGAGATAGCTGACAAGTTAAACGTTGAAGAGAACCTGGCCTCTCATCATCTTAGAGTTTTGGCCGGATTAGGTTTTCTGAAGAACGATAAGAAAGGCCGAGAGGTCTTCTACAAGATTAACGATACAAGATTCGTTAATCTTATTAGAGATCTTAAGAAAAACTCAGCCTTTAAAGAAATATTAATGAGGGCTTTGGAAGAAGAGTAACTCTCTTTAAAATAGAACTGCCTGACTTTATCTACTGAACAATATTCCCGTTGTAAAGAGTGTTTTCTCCTTTTATTAATACTTTGTCTAAAAAATTGTTTTAATATATGAAATATTATGCAAGTCTCAATCCGCAATGCGGTAAATGTACGGGAAATAATAACTCAATATTGCAGTATTGGGAGATACACTCTACAGAAACGCGGTAAATGTACGGGAATTATATTTAATAAAACTCTGTTCTTAATGGAATAGATACTCTTTTTTCACCATACGCAATGGGTTATTGTCCAAGTATGGGGGATAATGTGAGAGAACGTTTAATAACAATATTAGGCATTATCAGGAATAATATTACATTAAGTTTATTTTTTGCGTTTGCTTTGGGGGGAGGAGCGGCTTATTTCTTTCTTGGGAATTTGTCATATGTTGAAAATATAAAAGATAAAACATCTTCCGATATAACTATTGAATCTGACGTATCTTCGGGTGGGTCTACTGAAGGAACAATTTACGCTGATATTGCAGGAGCTGTGGTATCACCGGGAGTATATCAACTTCCGGCAGGGAGTAGGTTCGTGGATTTGCTTGGCGAAGCCGGCGGGTTTAGTAATGACGTGTCTGTGAAGTGGGTGTCCATGAACATGAACCTGTCAAAGGTGATCAGTGATGCCGATAAGGTTTACATTCCTTTTGATTGGGATGTTGAAGAGAGTAGTAGTAATGTTATACAAAGTTATAGCTTGGGTAGCGCAGGACCGGACAACCCCGGTACCAACGCAGCCCTGAGTTCTGCTAAAAATGCGGCTAGTGTAAATACTAGTGACAGTAACTCCTCATTAACTTCGAACGGAAGTTCTAACACCCAGTTACTTAATATCAATACAGCTAGTAAGAACGAACTGATGGATCTTCCGGGAATAGGGGAAGTATATTCCCAGAAGATTATTGACCAAAGACCTGTAGCTAACTTAAACGACCTGAATGAAAGAATCAAACTTCCGAAAAGTGCTGTCGAAAAAATTAAGGATTTAATAACTTTTTAGATAATGCGGACAGCTGGCGTTCTTATTTTTATCATATTGTTAGCTGTACGGGCGTGTGGGACTTTGGGATATAATCTGTGGAACTTACTCAGCCTGCAAAAGGCTTTTAATAACACACTATCGTACACCTCTTCATGTCGTATTATGTTACATGAAGAAAGTAAAAAAGAACATTTTGCATACTATGACGCAAGTAAAATCGAGTCAAAAGAAAACACCGATTTGATTATGTCATATAGGGCCATGGTAGTTAATAACGTAACAAAGAGCGTCCAGAAATTCCTTCCAAGTCCTCATAGTGAGCTCCTTTTAGGACTTGTTCTGGGCTCGAATGACATAAAAAGGAATGAGAAGTATTATGACATTCTTATAAGAACTGGTACAGTTCATGTTGTAGTGGTGTCTGGTTATAACATAACATTAGTATCCAATATGGTTATATCTATGTTAGGAACCAGATATAAACTACATAATTTTTTATTAGCGGTATTTATTACATTAATATACACTGGACTTGCAGGGTTCGAACCACCTGTAGTGCGTGCGTGGATAATGGGAACTATTGCTTCGGCAGGCAAGTACTATGGGAGGATTATCGATGTAAAAGAAATTCTTATAGTTGCGTCATATTTCATGTTAATAACTGATCCCAAATTAATTATGTCATTAAGTTTTCAGTTAAGTTTAGCTGCTACTTTTAGTTTGATAGTTTACGGTGATGTAGTACAGAAAATATTTAAGAAGTTTTGGCATATAAGAAACATTGTTTTTGAAAACCTATGTACAACAGTGGCTGCTCAGGTATTAGTATGGCCATTAATATCATACAATTTCGGCCGGATTAGCGTTATTAGTCCTTTTGTTAACGCTTTGGTACTTTGGACCGTTCCATTATCTACAACATTAGGTTTCTTATTTATTTTGTTATCTTTGGTAGTGCCAGGGGTTGCTGAACCGGCAGCGAATATAATATTTGTTCCTTTGGACATATTTGTCAGAGTAACAGACCTATTTTCAAAGATTAAAGATGCTGATCTTGGGTACCAGATCGGCCGTCAGGCGATGCTCTTATATTATTCAGGAGTCCTAGTAATACCGTTTTTGTATAAAAGAATTTTTGAAAAAGAATGCATTTCAGATCACTCGCGCTAATTTATATTTTATATATCCTGGTAAGCATATTGTCGAACACTTTATCAAACCGTGAGAGTAGAGGAATGACTTTCGAGTTTTTGGATGTCGGGCAGGGGGATTCAATATTAATAACTACCACCGCCGGGAAGTTTATTTTAATTGACGGGGGCGGGGATTATACAGCGGATCGGTTGCTGTTCGAACGCCAACGCCTCCTTAGCGGATGTCATTTGGATGTTGTCATATTAACCCATGAACACGCTGACCACTCAGTCGGCCTGGAAAGGATACTTAAAAGGTGTACGGCAGGAACGTATAAGAAATTGTATAAAGGGGATTTATTGCGTATTGACGGCCTGGAACTGCATGTACTATGGCCTCCTGAAAAGAGCTATACACCATCTGATATAAACGATACCTCTACTGTTATTCTGGCAGATTATGGATTTTTTGAGGTATTACTGACAGGTGATGCCGGTTCCACAGTACTAAGCTCGCTTGATAAGGGTAAATTAGACAATCTTATACAAAACGGTCTCGATATACTTAAAGTTTCGCACCACGGATCTAAGACAGGGTTGGATAAGTCGTTTCTAAGAAAGTATACACCCCGCTATGCGGTCATACAGGTGGGCGAGGGAAACAAGTTCGGTCTACCGGATGAAGAAGTTTTAGATTTCTTGGGAGGAATAGGTTCGGAAATTTACAGGACAGATATGCAGGGAACTGTTGAGATAAAAGCGTTTTAAGTGCTATTATCCATGCATGGATATATTGTCCTTGCTTGAAGAAAAAATAAAAGCCGCGGTTCTGGATCTTTATGATGTCAAACTGGAAAAGCTTACCATAGAGCGTCCTGCCAACGAAAATCACGGGGACTACTCAACGAACGTGGCGTTGGAACTAGCAAGTGAGGTCAAGCAAAAGCCGTTGGAGATTGCCAAAAATGTCTCCTATAAGTTAACCCAATATAACCTTACTTTCGAAAAACACGGTAAAGAACATAAAATATTCGAACGGATAGAAGCCGCTCCGCCAGGATTTATAAACCTCGAACTTAGTAGTGAGTGGTTACACTATGTACTCTACCTGATTTTAGGAACCGCCGATAATTATGGGGTATACGATAAGAGTTCCTATAAAGGTAAGAATGTCATAGTTGAGTACACCGACCCGAACCCGTTCAAGGTTTTTCACATTGGACATTTGATGAGTAATAGTATAGGAGAGTCGATCAGCCGGCTTGTTGAGTTTAACGGAGCAAATTTAAAACGCGCTAATTACCAAGGTGACGTTGGACTTCATGTTGCAAAGGCTATCTGGGGTCTTATTCATTTAATGAACGAAGACGGCCTGGAAGTAGGGAACCTTGCTGGAAAACCTCTGACAGAAAGAATTGATTATTTAGGACGCGGCTACGCCAGAGGTGCCGCTTTCTTCAATGACGATGAATCCGCTCAACAAGAGATTAGGCAGATAAACTCAATAGTTTATGTGGTAGCCCAGGAACATATGGCCGAAACGGGGAGTTGGAAGCCTTTAGTTGACTATAAAAAGTCACTTGGTGATGTGGATGCCTCAGGTGCTTTATATACGCGGGTAAAGGAAGTTTATACTACCGGACGGGGTTGGAGCTTGGAATACTTTGAGACTGTTTATAAACGTCTTGGAACTCACTTTGATCTCTATTACTTTGAGAGTATGGCAGGGGAATTCGGTTACGAACTGGTAAGTGAATGGCTGGGTAAAGGTGTGTTCGAAAAAAGTGATAACGCAGTAGTTTTTAGAGGCGATAACTATGGTTTGCACACAAGGGTGTTCGTTAACTCCGTGAACCTGCCGACCTACGAGGCAAAAGATCTTGGACTGGCACTGCTTAAAAACCGCGATTTTCCTTATGATATATCAATTATTATTACAGCGGAAGAGGTGGCCGAGTATTTTAAAGTTGTTCTGAAAGCTTTATCTTTGATCGATCCTGATCTTGGGGCACGTACTTTGCACATTCCTCACGGAATGATGAAGCTCACCAGCGGCAAAATGTCTTCACGGACAGGAGATGTTATAGCCGGTGACTTACTGCTAAATAATGTCAGGGATGTTGTGTTGGAGAAGATGGAGTCTCAGGAATACCGTGTTCCTCAGGAAAATGTTAAGGAAATTGCCGATAAAATAGCAATAGCGGCATTAAAATACAGCATCCTGAAGCAAAATCTTGGCAGGGATATTATCTACGATAAAGAGAAATCTATCTCATTGAGCGGGGATACCGGGCCTTACCTTCAATATACTTATGCCCGGACATGCTCGGTCCTGGAGAAATCGGATTATTCTTTCAATCCTGACCACTTCGTTCTTGAAATTGATAAATTGAATGCCCCGCACCACCTGGAAGAGGCTGTTCTAAGACAACTGCACGTATTCCCGGAAGATGTGGCAACGGCTTCCGAGGAACTGGCTCCTCACGTAATCTGCCACTATCTACTGCATCTTGCTCAGGCATACAATACTTTATATGTAGAGCTCCCGATACTCACCGCAGAAACCTCGTTGCGTAAAAAACGCCTATATATAACAAAAAGCGTCAATCAGGTATTAAAAACAGGTTTACATTTATTAGGTATAGCGACAATAGAACGGATGTAAATTTAGTTTATAATAGGTATACGTATGGCAAGGTACAAGAAAAATAAAAAACACGAACCTGGCATTCTATTTCGCGGTGTGCGAATGCTGGTCTCAATAGTTGTATTGACGGCGTTTGTTCTTGGCATATCATATTTTGTTAAAGAAGTGTCCTCTCTTGATGCGCGTACTTTAACTCAGACACTTGCACCTTATCTGGAATTAGCAGGAATCGATAGTGAGCAATTTGGGAAGGCGGTTAGCAAGATTGTCTCGAAATTCCCTGCAGGAAATACGCTTACTACAGGTGTTAACGGTTCAGGCGGTGTTCTTGAACAGGATTATAGTTCTACCGGTTCCGTTGCCGGCAGCAGTGTGGAAAATCTGACCGCCGATGAATCCGAGTCCGTAGTTCTTGCAAGTATCGTCCTCTTGGCTGATTCCCACGATAAGACGGAATTACTAAAAAAATCGCTGGAGATGGCCAAAGAAATAAAACCGGATTATGTATTCCACCTTGGGGACCTTACGGATCTGGGTCTACTGGAAACGTTAAGGGAAGCAAAAGGCGTTTTGGATAGCTCAGGTCTTAAGTATTATGCCATTTCGGGGGACCATGACCTGTGGAAAAGTGTAGGTCCTGAAAACTTTTTGAACGTATTTAATAAGAACTACCATAGTGTGACAGTTGGTGATAATAAATTTGTTTTATTCGATAACAGTGCTAATTATTCAACGGTATCCGATGTTCAAATGAGTTGGTTTGAGAACGAATTAACGGACGCTGATTTTGTGGTTCTATCACAGCCGCTATACCATCCGGTAAACGATAGGGTAATGGGCGTTGTTAATGGGGAAGAAGTAATGAAAGTTAAAGAGCAGGCGGGAAAGATCCTTGATATGATAAGGAACTCCGGTGTTGAGGCTATTATCGCGGCCGATCACCATCAGTATAGTGAGTATGAGGATCCGGTAAACTCGAATTTAACTCACTATGTTGTGGGGGCAATTACGGATACCAGGAACATACAAACACCAAGATTCGCAGTTCTAAAAATATATGAGAACAGGGATTTTACGGTAGAAGAGGTTATGTTAGAATAATACGATATTTTGACTAAATTTAGTTTGGAGGAACTTCCCATGGTGCAAAGATCACTCGTTTTAATGAAGCCGGATGCGGTAAAAAGAGGTATAGTCGGGGAGATTATGCATAGGTTTGAACGCGCCGGTCTTAAGATCGTTGCGGTTAAATTAGTGCAAGCCGATGACGAACTTGCCGGAAAACACTACCCAAATACTGAGAAATGGAAAGTTATCGTCGGGCAGAGAACAATAGATGAATGTGTTCAAAACGGGATTGACCTGATGGAGAACATGGGAACAATGGATCCATTGGAAGTAGGGGAAATAGTAAAGAAATGGAACGAAGAATTCTTAAAATCCGGGCCGGTCCTCGCGATAGTTTTTGAAGGTGTGAATGCGGTTGAGAGGGTCCGCTCTTTGGTTGGCAATACTATTCCCTTGAAAGCAAATGCAGGCACTATCCGGGGTGATTTTTCACTGGACTCTGCTTTAGCTGCGAACAGGAGGAGCCGTTCGGTGTTTAATTTAATACATGCTTCGGGCACTTCTGAGGAAGCTGAAGATGAGATTAAACTTTGGTTCAAGGAAGATGAAATAATGTCGTACAAAAGAGTTCACGAAGATCTCTATCTATACTAGAATTTTGTTGTAGAATTTTACGGAATGAACTTTCCTTACTTCAACACAAAAGAATTATCAGATGGCCGAACCTATAACCTGACCGATCCCGCTGAAAGACTGCAGTATTTCCACGCGAAACTTGGTTCAAAAATTGATGAGGTTAAAGAGTATTTGGAACACAACAGTTTTGTGGGTTATATGTTGGCCAAAAAGATTGCAGGTAAAGGAACTTATGCGGGGAAGGAACTTCTGTCATATATTGACAAGCATTACAGAGGTTATATATCGGCTGAAGAGGCTATAAAAGCCTTATTAAACCGTAGTAATGACAGGGTTTCCGTTCCGTCCGAACTGATGCTGACACTATTAAAAAGGGAGATAGATAGGGTAGGAAAAAAGGCATTATTTGTTGACGGGATGCCGCGAAGCCTTGATCAAATTTCGTACTCGTTATATTTTAGGGATCTTATCAATTACCGTAATGATCCTGATTTTTTTATTTTTATTGATGTAGCCGAGGAAATTATCGACATGCGCATCAGGGGCAGGGTAGTGTGTCCGGTGTGCAAAACCTCCAAGAATATGCTCACGAACCCCGGCAAGTTCGTAAGGCATGATACGGAAACCGGGGAGTATTATCTGGTTTGTGATAATGCGGTTTGTCCGGGGTATGAGAAGGCTCGTTATTACTCCAAAGAAGGCGACGTCGCAGGGAAAGACACTATAGCCGAACGTCTCAAGTCCGATGGCGAGCTGATGGAAATGTCGATGGGTTTGCAAGGCATGCCTAAAGTATTGATCCGCAGTTCGTATCCGGTTGATGAAGCATCGGAGTATATTGAGGATTACGAGATCCAGCCGGTATTTAAGTATAAAGGAACGGGGGATAACATTGAGGTTATGACGGAGCCGTGGATTTTTAAAGATGATGAAGGAGTTGATTCTTACAGTATTTATGCCGCGACTTATGTGGTGAGTATGTTTTCGCAGATACATAAGATCTTGGTGGGTTAGTAGACAGTATTTTCCTGATATTATTGATATAATCTCTTTGATCAGTTTAGGTAGAGTAAGACCTATAGGGAGGGGTCGCATAGTCCGGTCTAGTGCAGAAGTCTTGAAAACTTCCATGGGTGCAAGCTCATCGTGGGTTCGAATCCCACCCCCTCCGCCATGTATCAAAATCACCACTTTTAGAGGCTAAATGCACCCATTCAAAGGGAAGATTGTTTTTTATCGTTATATAACTTTTATCTAAATTTCCCTCAATTTACACATCCAAAAGGTTTGCTAACTTTGTATCTAATGTTTTAAGTTGTGGTTCTAGGCTTTTCTTTTATGTGGTGTGATAGATTTGGCGCTGCACCTATAGTATGTTAAAATCTGCATATTCCAAAATAAAGGAGTTTTCCATGCAATATAAATACTTGTTGCCCGTGTTTACTCGGCCAGTTTTTATGGAAGATACGCCCAAGGTCACCGAAGGCACCGTAACTTTGGCCGAGCGTCCGCATGTTGGTGAAGAGGTAGAAGTTAATGGCGTTTGGCACAAAATCTCCTCTATTCGCCACACTGCTTCTGGGTTAGTGCTTGTTTTTGAAGACTATACCGAAGCTTAAATACCTTACAACCCAGCTCAAAAGACCCCTCCTTGGTTGACAACTGTAATTAAAGTTGACCGTGCGAGGGGTTGTTTTTTTGAAGGAAAGCTCGGAGAAGGAGTGGTATCGGCGTCCGTAAGCTACAGACTTACATGTAAAGAAATTCCACATACTCACAAATCAGGATGGTTTTTAGTATTCAGTAACTCTAAACCCGGAACTCTATTAAAATGTTTAGCATTAAAAGTGTAAAGAGTGATGCTATGTTCCAGGCAGCTGGCCGCTACAAGTAGGTCATTGTCAGGAAGTGGTTGCCCTTTTTTATTAAGTTCAAGTTTAAGTCGGGAATGTAGGCTGGCAGTGTCTCTCCCAATTGCTAATACTTCGATACCACATTCGTCTAAGAACGCTACTAGAGCTTTTTCAGGCTTTTTAACGTATAGTAACCCATATAAAACTTCTGAATAAACGACTGGGTTTATATAATACCTTTGGCATAGGATCCAATTTGACCTTACCTATGATCAGGTCTATTAATACGTTCGAATCAAGTGGAATGTTCATTTATTAATATGAGAACTTAAATGTTTCTCGAAACTCCTTAACACCGGCTATCACTTTTTTATATTCACTATCTGTTAGCGAGAGGGAAGGGGTGGGGTCTGTTTGTTCGTAGCTGTAGATAGGGGATATTCTGGCAATGGGCTTATTGTTTTTGGTAATTGTTATAGATTTTCCCTTCACATACACCTCCTCAAGAAGGTATCCGAAGTTATTTTTAGCTTTTGATGCTGATATTGTTTTGGCCATATGTGTATATAAGACATATTAGCTAAATTAGTCAATATTTGAACTGCCGGGTCTTTAACTTAAGCATTTCTCTTTCTCAAAACCCCAATAATATGAGGCTGCATCAACCGGCTAAAACCTCCCGGTAATTTTAATAGTCCTTTGGTAATCAAATAAGAAGGTTCGTTAAAAGAAGTATAGCTGACGTCCGAGTTCAACTTTAGTTCATCTATGTCAAACAACCCCTGAGATAAGCCGGCTATATCCTTAATAGTATTGGCTTTGTAGTAAGCGGGGAATACATCCTGTTTATCGCGGCCGAACAGTGTTCTGTTTAACAAATGATTAAACCTGGACAACTTGATAGTGTGAACAATTTTCAACGGTAAAAAGCTCTTGTTAGGGGTAGCGAACATGAACACTCCTCCCGGTTTAAGCACTCTATGGATTTCTCCAAATACTCTCAACGGGTTTTCCAGGTGTTCTAACACCCAAAGGCTGGTAACCATGTCAAACTTATCCGACTCAAAAGGAAGTTTTCCCAGGTCAGCTGTTTTGATGTCATCCAGACATATGTTTTTTGACGTGTAATCGGCGGATACATCCACTCCTACAGCCCAGGCGATATTACCGCGGTTTTCATCTATGATATAGTTTCCGTTTCCGCACCCGGCATCAAGCACAACTGCGTCGTTCCCGCAAAGTTCGGAAAACCTATGTGACAAGTACACCATTGTCTCATCCCAGGAGGGATTTTCCTTTTTATAACGTCTCTTATATGAAAGTTGGCGTTTTTCTTTGGGGTTAAGTTCAGAGTAGACATTTATATAACCGTGTTCCAGTATTACGGATTTTGGTTGGTGTTGTAGCGGACTTGCCATTCCACCATTGTACACAAAAGCGTTGTAGTATCAATATCACTTTTTTATATCTACAAAAATAGGACAGTAGTGGGGGATACTGTCCTATTGATAAAACTTTAGGGGCAAAAGTACTCTACCGGGTATGATTGACCAGGAAGAGCTGTGAACGACTTGAAACATGTCTCTTTTGTTTCCGGAACCTCAACTGTGTAGCTTACTGTTCCGGGCGCGACCCACCATCCCACAACCTCAATGCTTTGGAATTTTTCTTCGATGAGTCCTTCGGTTACTTCAACCGGGGGAGACAACATGTTGCCGTCCAAGTATGCAGGTTCTTTTTCTAAACCCGCACACCCAGCCAGAAGCAGGAGGATAATTAAGGTTAACAGGCTGAATGTTGTGAGCGATCTCATAGTCTTCAGGTCTTTTTCCTTTCTGTATTGGATTTTGCTTAGGATTATAACCCTCTTTAAAGGTTTGTCAACTATAGGATATAATTACTACCCTTCCTTTTTATTGATATGTAACTGTTATATAATGCTGTAGCCGCATAAGCTCCCATAGCTTAAGAGGATAGAGCAAGGGTTTCCTAAACCCTAGATCCCAGTTCGACTCTGGGTGGGGGCGCCATGAACTTAAAGGTATATAATGGGTTTGCAGTTAATGTCAGGGACTGGCGCAATTGGTAGCGCGCCGCATTCGGGTTGCGGAGGTTCCGAGTTCGAGTCTCGGGTCCCTGACCAAAAAGTTATTTTACGGTATCGTAAATACGGGACGGTATAAAGCTGTCTTTACAGAATTTTTCCGAAACTTCCATCTCATTAGCGCATAATTTATAATTCTCTCCGGTGCCTGTAGTTGCCGAATAAGTATATGACTTACCCGAAAGGGGATCCACAGGTACATAGGAAAAATACCTAGGAGTTAATTCATTAAGGCTAGCCGGATATTCTTGGTTATCGGTAAAATATGTATTAAGCGCATTACTCATCATTAAAATATCGCTTTCTCTCTTTGAATCTCTGGCTTTTTGAAGCTGTTCATTAGGATTTAATGTGGATAATAACAGACCTCCAAATATTACCGGCAGCGCCACAAATCCAATTAATGCAAGCAATGCAAACTTAATCCTTCTTTTACGGGTGGGGGCGGGTATATACGAACCTTTAGCAGCTTTTAATGCTCTGAACATTAAGAATGCGAATATCCACGGTATCGGTGAAATAAGGACGCTAATAAGTGAAATTGCTATACCGTAAAAAAACTCACCGAAACCTGCGAAAAGTAACATAATAGGTACAAAAGTAACTAATGCTAATATTGTTAATACTATAAAATTTCCTATGACCCAGAATGCTTTGCCTTTAACGTAATCCATACTTTTTATTACGGCATTCAGACCTTTAATATTTTCATCCACTAACACAAGGTGTGACATTGATAAATGAACTGCCAAAATAACGCCGGGTATAATTAGCAAGAAGAAACCCGGCAAGGCTATGAAATAGACCAGTAAACCAACCCAAATATATGGGAATAAATTTCTCAAAGTAGATCTGAAGGCTTCTTTTATAATGACATCTCCGGTATCCAAAGCTTGTTTAATGGCGAAAACCAGCCACAAAGCCACAAAGATCCCCACAAGATTACTGATTAGCTGGGTGGTAATAAGAAAAGATATATTAGGGGTAGATCCGCTTCCTTCCATGCTATTAAAAGGGAGTAATAGGAATGCTAATGCTACCAATACTAACAATACGAGTATACGTATAAACTTGAAAAAGTGTTTCTTGTATATATCTAACGATTGCTTAAGAAGATCCTTAAAACCCGGGTATGAAGAGGTTGCCGGTGGGTTAAGGGGTACATGAGGGGGCGGTGTTGTTTGTTCAGGTGTTCGCTCTGCCAACGACTCTGTCTCATCGATGTTTGATTGACTGTTAAGATCGTCGTTCATCTTGTATAAATTATATACCTATCCATGGTGTAAGATAAAGCGTTAATTAATTGTATACTTTATATATGTCCGGAAGTATCCGATTAATGTTCTCTAATATTTTGATTATCGCCGGCTTCGTTATTCTTATTTTGACGTACGGACCTTTAATAAAAGACGAATTCTGGTATATGTTAAAGGAAGCCAAGGATCAAAATTATCAACTGAACGCTTCAGGAGGGGAGCAGGACAGTGCGTTCGCCCGGTACCTTAGCAACAAGACCGTATCATTAAGACCGGTAAATACCAGCTTTTCCATTGTTATCGAAAAAATCGGTGTGAACGCACCCGTAGTAGCCGATGTTCCCGTTACGGATAAAAACGCTTATCTAAAGGCACTAAAAGCGGGTGTGGCACACGCGGCTGTTTCTGAGTACCCGTCAGAAGGTCCGGGAAATGTTTATTTATTCGCACACGCTTCGATAGATTTCTGGCGCCTTGGTAAGTATGCGACCGTTTTCAACTTGCTGAGGAAAGTGGAGCCGGGGGATGAGGTTCATGTCTTTTATAAAGGTGACGACTATGTGTATCAGGTTATCAATAAAGAAGTACTTAAAGGATTTGATACGTTCCCGCTAACAAGAAGTACCATCGAACCCATACTTACTTTGCAAACGTGTGATCCTCCGGGAACTACGTTTAACAGACTGGTTGTCACAGCGAAACTTATAAGAGTTGATGATATAAAGTAACCCGGGATCTTATCAAACAAATGATTATCTAATGCTTACCGTATATAGGTCGGTCTGTTCACCCGATTTAAATGAAGTTAAGATTATGATCTTGTCGCCCGCGGGGGAACTGTAAACCTGATCATACATTAGTGTATTGTTGTAAAGCTCGGTTTTGTTTGTACCATCGATCCTTATCAGGCTAACCACACCTCTTTTATCCGCATTAACATCACCTTCTGTAAGGATCAGGTGAAAACTATCCGCGTACCACGAGATCTTTGGTTGGGGATCGGCAGCGGCTGTTGTAAATACGGTATTCTCCACTTTTTCCCCCACAGGCAGTGGTTTTTCCAGGTTGTATACGCGGTATTCAAGTTCAGCGCCGTTCTGTCTTGTGTATAGGAATTTCTTTTCGTCAGGGGACCACACGGTCTTTGTGGACATTGCCAAAGTTTTAATCTCATCGGGTATGTCGAGTTTTTGTATGAAGTCCTGTCTGGTTTGGTTTAGTTTGTCCTGCCAGATCTGTTTTATTTCCTGCGGGGAAGTGCTGACTTCTGCGGCTCCCTCAGCTATATCGATCAGATAAAAAGTTCCGTTCTCAGACTCTACCATTAGGTTTTTTTCATCGGGAGACCACTCTATGCTCTTACCGTTTGAGTAAATAATACGCGGTGTGTCCTGTATAACAGATGACGGTGTCGAACGGAAAAGGCTCAACCCCTCTCCTGCTAACGGAATGATCCTGATACCGGGAGTTTCACCGTCTTTGGAGAAATATGCGAGCTTAGTAAGCGAAGACGATATGGTGGGGTTTCGGGCTCCTGAGTTGGTCAGCGGTTCAAGTCGTGGGCCTTGGGATACCAGAACAGCGGTGATGTCGGTCACAAGTTCGGGGAAAACCTCAATATCTTTTGACCATGTGACAAAACCTTTTTTAATTATTTTTAAGTTGTGGGTGCCGGGCTCGATACCGGATATGGTATCGTTCGTTGCTGTGAGGAGGATACCGTTCAAATAAACACTTGAACCCTCCGGGATCGATTTGGCACTTATCATACCGGTCTTGGAGAGGTCAATAGTTCTATCTTGCTGTTGGGTAAGCCGGTAACCGGCACTATACAAATAAAGCAGAGTAGTGATACCAATTAGGATAACACCGCTCAGAAGCGATTGATACCAATTCTTCCTGATCATAAATCTGATTATACCAGAAACCGTTTTATAATACCGATATATTGTATAATCCAGTTATGTTTTCTAAGAAAATTGCCGTAGACCTTGGAACAGCAAACTCTCTCGTATACGTTTCAGGAAAAGGTATCGTGCTTAGGGAGCCTACAGTAGTTGCGGTTTCGATTGATGATGAGAAGGTAGTGTCTGTAGGTATCGAAGCAAGGGATATGTTGGGAAAGACTCCTGAAAATATCGTCGCAACCAGACCGTTGAAAAACGGTGTTATCGCCGACTACGCCACGACGGAAGCTTTATTAAGATATTTTATTAATAAGGTCACCGGTAATTCAAGGCTGACAAAGCCTGACGTTATTATTTCAATTCCCGGTGGAGCTACTTCGGTGGAGGCACGAGCTGTTCTGGAGGCTGCTTATTCCGCCGGAGCGAAGAATGCATATTTAATACCCGAACCTTTAGCCGCTGCGATTGGTGCGGGACTTCCTGTTTCCGAACCGTCAGGGAATATGATCGTTAATATTGGTGGGGGAACTACAGAAATCGCCATAGTTTCTCTGTATGGCATGGTTGTTCATGGAAGTGTCAGGGTAGGGGGTAATACTTTGGATGAAGCAATTTCTTTATATATCAGGAGAAAATACAATCTGATAATAGGTGACAATACCGCCGAACGTGTGAAAATTGAGGTTGGGGCAGCTCTTCCGTTGTCCAAAGAGAAACAATTGGAAGTGAAGGGCAGGGATTCGGTAAGTGGGTTTCCTAAGACAATCAACATTTCTTCGAGCGAGATTGTTGCATGTCTTTCACAGTCTTTGTCGCAAATTGGTATGTCAATTAAGAACGTTTTGGAACGCACACCGCCTGAGTTATCGTCAGACATTGTGGACAAGGGGATTGTGTTGAGCGGAGGAACCGCCTTATTGCAGAATTTGGATAAACATGTCACACAATTCACAGGAGTTCCCGTTCATATCTCGGACGATCCTTTGCTGTGTGTGGTTAAGGGGTTGGGGAAGGCGCTGGAGAATTTTGATATATTTAGCCGAAGTATGATAAAGAGATGAAAGAAACATATATTTTGGGTGTAAAAGTAAATACCGGGCTGACAATGAGTGGCGTAATAAACCATATAGACGGGATGTTAAGTGACGGCGGTTTTCATTATATTTCAACAACTAATCCTGAATTTATTATGGATGCCCAGAAGGATAGGGAATTTATGAGTATTATAAATGAGTCCGACCTGTCGGTTCCGGATGGTTCGGGCGTGTTGTATGCGGAGTATTACCTTGAAAAAGCTGCCGGACTTAAGCGTGACACTCTGTTGCCGTTAAGGGCTTTTGTGCTGGGATTACAGACCGGATTTGACCCCCGTGTGGTTAGACAATTCCCACCGAAGATAACCGGAGTTGATCTTGTATATAAAATATGCGAGTACGCAGAGATGAATAATAAAAGCATATTCTTATTAGGAGGAAGAAAAAAAGACAGTTACGGGAGGTTCATTCAGGACGGTGATGATATAGCTACACTTACTGCTGACGCTCTAAAAATATTGTACCCGCGATTGAGAGTTATTGGGTCTACATCCTCGTATAGTTGTGAAGACGAAGATGATGCGGATACGGTAAGGTACATTAAAGGTTGCATGGTTGAACATAGTGTTTCTTATATTGACTTTTTATTAGTAGCATATGGACATGTTCGTCAGGAAAAATGGATAGATAGAAACGGGTACAAAATACCCGCCAAAGTGTCGGTAGGGGTAGGCGGGACGTTTGACTACGTATGTAGTAATAAGAAGAGGAGTGCTAATGTGTTTATAAAGGTGAATATAGAGTGGTTGTATAAATTAATTACTCAACCGTGGCGTATTAAGCGCATTTACAAGGCTTTTCCGGCGTATCCGTTAAAGGTATTCATTACCTCAATAAGAACTTCTTGACAGGTCATAACATATATGATTTGCTTTATATATGATTATGAATTTAGAAGATAGACTTTATACGTCTACAGAAGTTGCTGAGATACTAGGTGTAAGTTTAAGATCTGTTTACAGATACTTAGACGAAGATAAGTTAAAAGCAGAGGTAAAGACTGCTACCGGAAGACATAGATTTACAAAGCAGAACATATTAGAATTTTTATATCCCCAAGGTGAAAAAGTACAAAAAGAACCAATCCAAAAACAAAAAATAGAACCGGTTATACAGGAAATTACCGTTGAGACAAAGGAAGAAAAAGAAGTCATTGCTGAACCAGTACAGGTAAAAGAAGAACCTGTACAACCACAGCCGGAACCACAACCTCATCCGGTTACTCAACAGCCAACTGTTGAAGAAGAACCTGTAGACTGGTTAGCAAAGTTTAGAGCTGCAGCAAGTAAATACAAAGAAGAAGATATGACATTCCAAGAAGAAACTACCACTAAACCGGCCGAAACGGTTGGTAGTATGACGGATGTATACGAGCAAAAAAGACAACCGGAAAAAGTATTCAATTACTATAGAAGTCTCATCGGGGGATTAAAGGACATTGCACAGAACATTGATAAAAGTGCAAAAAAAGCATCGATAGATTATGCATTCACAATGAACGCAGGTCTCTCACTGCATAAACCGATAAAACCATTTTCAATATTACATGTATATGTAAGACCTGAAGACAGGGAATTTTTCGAAAGAATGCTAAATCTTGTTTCAGCTGACGAAAAGACAGCCCAACTATGCCTCATAACCACAACTAATAACAATGTTTTCGATAGTAAAAAAGAAATGCACAGTCTTAGTGTGGTTGCGGACATGCAATTAAAGCAAGATCTTCAGGAACTTGGTGAAGAACAACTGGCCAGGGAACTTGAAGAAACTCTAAACGCATAGTAAAAAGTATATAAAGCGTATCTCTTATATTGATTACGCAAAGAATTCCTTGTGATACAATATTCGTATGAACGTCCTGTTAGTGGCTACAGAAGCTGCTCCCTATGCATCCATCGGCGGTTTCGCCTCGGTGGTAGGTTACTTATCCAGAGCCTTAGTAAAAAGGGGTCATGACGTACGCATTTTTATGCCAAAGTTTGGTTTCTTGAACGAAGAACAGTACAAGATCGAAACTATTTATGAAGGCTTGCAGGTTCCGACAGGGGATGAGAACAACCCGTTTCTTATCTGCAACATCAAATCTACCGAATATCCAAGTGGAGTAATAACCTACTTTTTAGAGAATCAGGAGTATTATGAAAAACGTGCAAACGTTTACGGTTACAGCGATGACCCCACACGATGGGCGCTTTTGTCTCGCGGAGTATTGGAGTTCATAAAGACCCGTATATTTGTTCCTGATGTTCTGCATACGAACGATTGGCATACCGGGATCGTTTCCAACTATATCAAAACCGTATATGACAAAGACCCTCTGATCAGTCAGGTGGCTACGGTCTTTACTATACACAACCTCCAGTTCCAGGGCATGTTCGACCATAAGCATGTTTCGGAACTTGATTTTGATGATGGAAAATCACCAGTAGCTTCTTTTTTTGATGAAAGATTAAACAAACAGAATTTCATGAAAAGGGGAGTACTTTATTCCGATGCTGTAAATACAGTATCAAAAAAATATTCGAAGGAAATACTGACTCCTGAGTTCGGTGAGAATCTTGATAAATTACTCCTTGAAGTAAAGGGGAAAATGTTTGGAATTGTAAATGGTCTTGACTACAACGAGTTCAATCCTGCTACCGACAATCTAATCGAACAAAACTATTCCGTTTCTTCGGTCCACTTAAGAAAAGAAAACAAAACAGCATTGCAAAAAGAATACGATTTGCCTTTAAGAGAAGAAGTGCCGGTTTTTGGCTTTGTAGGGCGGCTTGATCCGATGAAAGGTGTGGACTTAATAGTGAACACACTTCACCAAGTTATGAAAGATTATGACGTGCAATTTGTGCAGGTGGGAGGCGGGGATGGGGGTTTAGCAGCCATGCTGACCGATCTGAGAAATAAATACCCGGAAAAAGTAGGAATTCATCCTTATCCAAATTTCACATTACCGCGCATGTTATTTTCCGGATGTGACTGTATCTTATATCCATCCAGGTTCGAACCTTGCGGTATCGTACAAATTGAGTCGATGAGATATGGTGCTATACCAATCGTAAGAAAAGTAGGGGGATTGGCGGACACGGTAGAGAACTTTGATTCGATAAAAGGTAAGGGAACCGGGTTCGTTTTCAATGATTTTGATGTTTTCTCGTTGTTTGGACAAATCGTAAGGGCTATCGAACTTTACAACAATAAGAAACTTTGGAGACAGTTGGTGGTCAATGCTATGAGAGCTGATTTTAGCTGGGAATTCAGTGCGAAAGAATATGAAAAGTTATATGAACGTTCAATTGCCTTTAAAAGCAAGGCGAATCAGGTGCCTAAGCATATGGCTATGTTGTTGAGCTAGATGTTAACTCACCTCGCTTCAAATCCCCTAATTTAACAACACGTACGTTTGACAAACCTATAACAAATTGCTATACTGTCCACATAACGACCCAATGTATGAGGGGTTCTGTTTTCTTATTCTGTGGGCAGGAGAATATGAAACAGGCTCCTCTTATATTGGGTTGTTTTTGTTTTGTGTTGATAAAATTAAGGTGGTAAAGCACAAAATATGATATAATTTCGACTGTGAAAAATGAGATTTCACCGAAAATTGGTTTGTTGTTACATCTGTATCAACCACTCACACAAGACCCAGGGGTTTTTCATGACATCACGTCTGCAAGCTATCTTCCTCTATTAAAATTCATAAAGAACAGAAAAGACTTTAAGGTTACTTTAAACGTTCCGTTAAGCCTTCTTCAACAAATGGAGAAGTACGGATATTTGAGCTGGGTCGATCAGTTGAGAGAGCTGGTAGATGCCGGTAGGGTAGAGCTGACGGGAAGCGCTGCCTACCACCCTTTGCTTACAAAATTACCCTTAAGTTTCATAGAAAAACAAATAATTCTAAACGAATACGGTCTTGGCTACTATGTAGGGAGAAGGGCGGGCTTTGAGGGGGAGCCTTCAGTCATGCTAAAGAACCTTAATGGTTTCTTTCCTCCCGAGATGGCCGTAAATGAGGAGCTGGTGAGTTTACTTGATGAACTTGGGTACAAATGGGTCGTGATGGATGAATGTGCAATACCGGGCGGCTTGGTGAAGAAGGGCGGTCTGTATAAACTTGGAGATAGTATGATCAAGCTCGCCGTCCGTGAACGTGAGATCAGTAATGTTCTGTCCTTTAAGCGTAACGGCAGCGTGGAAGACATTATGCACCTTTTATTAAGCAGGGATAACTACATTGTCGCTTTGGACGGGGAAACGTTTGGCCATCACAATAGAGATGGAATGTATCTTCTGGAGAGCTTTGTTGATGCGATGCACAATGCAGGAAGGGAGTTTGTGACGGTATCGGAATTGATCGAACATGTTTCTCCCACGGATATAGAGCATATAAACGAATCCACATGGGCTGCCGTAGAGGAGGGTATTGAAAATGGGGATGCCTATCCGATGTGGCATAGGAAAAACAATGAATTACAGAAAAAAATGTGGGATTTATATAAAGATTTTATTTCTTTATATGATGGCAGGGAGTTTGCCGGCTCAACAGATGATTACGAAACATTGCCTATCTGGAATGAGGACAAACTTTCTGTTATTGACGACCCTACGTTACGGGAATCACTTAAAAAGGACATGTATATCAGTCAGGCTTTGAGCAGTGACCAGTTCTGGTGGGCTTCGAACAAGGAAATGCCTGACGGCAAGGTCTTGTTTGATGCAGGTATGATCAAAAGAAGCATGGAGGCGTATAAAAGGGTGTTGGATCTTGAAAACGATACCGTGAAAACTGAGTCTATAAGGCAGGAACTGGAAAAGGTTTTGTCAGCAGTAAGGGATATGGATAACAGGATTTATTAGTTATTTGTGATCATATGTATTGGGCGAATTTTTTACATTTATACCAACCGGCCGACCAGCAGCCGGACATCTTGGAAGCTGTAGTAAAACAAAGCTACGAAAAGCTTATTCAGGGAATCGTAGACAATCCTCATATTAAAATTACATTAAATATTAACGGGTCCCTGCTTGAGCTGTTTGATAAATATGGTTACCACAGTTTGATAGATAATTTGCGTTTGGCCGCCAAGAACGGTTCACTGGAATTTACAGGTTCGGCAAAGTACCACGCGTTTTTGCCACTGGTTTCTGATAATGAAATACATAGACAAATTGAGATAAATAACGAAACCGCTAGTTACTTTTTGGGCGATGCTTATGCGCCGAAAGGATTTTTTCCTCCGGAGATGGGGTACGATCCAAAACTAATCCCTATACTTGAGGATTTCGGCTTTAATTGGGTGATCCTGGATGAGATAGCGCATTCCGGGGGGAGTGAGCCCGTGGACTATAGTAAAACATATAAGATAAAAGATTCTAATTTAAATGTTTATTTTAGGGATAGGAGAATAAGTAACTTAATCATGAGTGCAGTCGTGCGTACACCCGGGAGTCTTAAAGAGGCTTTAAAAGGTGATTTGGAGCAGAACAGGTACGCTGTTACCGGTATGGATGGGGAAACGTTTGGGCATCACAGGCCGGATCTGGAGAACTTATTATTCAAGATTTTTAATGATACTTCTTTTAAATTTATTAAAATATCAGAGATACCGCAGTATTTTAGTGAGGTTATTGACGTAGAACCTGTTGCATCAACGTGGGCAAGCAGTAAAGAAGACATTGAGAAAGGTATTCAGTTTTTGTCATGGTATGACCCGAGCAACGATATTCACAAATGGCAATGGGAATTGCTCAATATAGTGCTTAACGAAGTGTATCAAGTAGGCAAAAGCAGTAATATATATGATACTGTGCGACACAGCATGGATAAAGCCGTGGCGAGCGATCACTTCTGGTGGGCGTCTGCTAAACCATGGTGGAGTGTTGAAATGATCGAGGATGGCGCGCATCAGCTTCTTGAGACCATCAAATTAGTGCCAAACGCGGACAGCGAAAAAGTAGGACAAGCATACAATTTGTATCAAAATATAGTATCAACAGCTTTTAACTGGCAAAGGACTGGTAAAATAAGACAAATGGCCAAGTCACAGTCGGAGATGTTACGTATTCCATTTAAAGATAGAACCATCGGAGCAGGTGGTGCAGAGGAGGGAGTTTACTACGCGTTTATGGAAATGATGAAAAAACTAGAGAAAAAAGCTGCCGAAACAGGGGAATATGAGAAAGCGGTACTTTGGAGAGACGCGATATATAAACTGGAAAATAAACTTGATATTTACGATATGATCAATGCAATCGACTTGTTGAGAATAGAGATTCCATTTGAAGAGGTTGAGC
>LCBS01000012.1 GCA_000997355.1 candidate division WWE3 bacterium GW2011_GWB1_41_6 | reverse complement strand
TGCCGTGTTGTGCCAGCATATATACAAAACCCCATCGTCTAGCGATCCAGGACGCTCCGGCTTCTTGGTCAAAGTAGACAACTCACAAGGTGAGAACCACTTCGATCTGGTCATGGAGGGCGACGACCCTAAAACTTCTCGCGTTGGTTTGCGCCCATGGGCTTATGGTAAACCAAACCCCAGCGCCAACGTCATTTGGGCTCAACAGGGCAACGAACCTCGAGATTGGCTCCACTAAAGGGAGGTGAAATATGACAACCAAAGTTGATGAATGTATCACGGGCGCAAATCATATCGGTCTCGGGTTCAAAACTGTCGAGCAAGTCGAAGCCCTGAAGAAAGCCCTCGTCGACCGTGGAGCCACCATAGTGCGTAAAGCGCTAGACGAGCACAAGTACTTTCTGAAGCTCGATGAACGGGATGGGTTACTTGTCGAAATTTTTGTCGACAAAGAAGAAGGTCCGAGTATCCACTTCGACTTCAACGTAACAGGTCTCGACGGACTTCAAGCCACGCATCCAAGAGGACTTCTCGACTACGGAATTCCAAATATGCTTTTCTTGGACGTGCCGGGTATGCCCTACGAACATCCTTTGCTCGTTCAACTGGCCTTCGGCGTACGTAGTAAATCGTAACATTGACACAAAAGGGACTCGACACAGTTTGAGCCCCTTTTCTATTTCTAAACTAAACTTAATACATTTAAACTTTAGAGCTTATCGATACAAGTGAGTCTATCAAGGTGTTCCAATTTACAAGGTCTAGGTTCACCGGCAACAGGTGCTACACCGAGCAAAGCGAGGTGGAGGTTCTGTTGCTGTGATTTCTCAGAACGGATTGAATACACGAGCAGCGAGCGTTGCGAGTGGGTGCGTTTTCAGTCGCGATTAGCGACCATCCCGCTGGGGTTATCAAATATATAAAATTATAAAAATCTCTTTATGAAAATTTTAATAAAGTTTAATAAAAAATATTATCCTATTCTTAATAGTTCCAAAAGAGACAAGAAGGGCAGTTTTGTAATTTCAGGTTTTCCAAAAAGAAAATTTTCTAACATTCATGTGACTTTTTCATGTGATAGACACCATCATTTATTAGAAAGGATGGAGGAAAGATCATGGTGTTTGATGATATACCATATTTGTATTTTTTGAGTAGAAAGTTTTGAAAAAGCTAACACGCTTTCGATTAGTAGATCAACGCTGGTATATGAGCTAGAATTCTGACTTAGATATTTTTAAAGCGGGCGGCTACTACCATTCATGGTAACCCAAGTATCATAAGCACGAATAATGATACAAGTAAGTCTACCGGAACACCTATTCCGAGTACAACCGCAAAAGTCATAAGAGGATTAGGACTGTCGAACGCGAGTAATAAACCCACTACAACAATTATCAACCCGACAGCTATAATCGACTTAACAAAATCTTTCTGCGCGGTGGGTTGAGGTTCCTCGACGTCGTTCCTGACACTACCCCAAACATAAGAAAGTTCCGGACGAGGCCTTCTTTTGCTCTTGTGATAAAGAACCTCTCTATCTGAGCGGGGACCCCTCGCACTGCCGCAATGAGGACATTTACCTTTTAAAGGTCGTGCTCCGGAACCACATTTCGGACATTCCTTGTCTTTCCGATTAACCATTGGATCTGTAACCTCCTTCTTCGTGATTTGATACGGATTATACCACAACCTATAGGACATAAGGTGTTGTGGTAAGAGAAATCAAACTATCCCGCCAAGTTCATCAGTATGACTTATAGGTGGTATCGGGTTGACACTAATCGGGTCCCGCTGGGGTCACCAGGAAAAAAGGTTCATACGTCACAGATAAAAAGCTCCTGACGAGGAATATCCTTATCAGAAGCATGTTTGTTTCTATCTCTTTTTTGTATGTTTGGTACATACCTTCCGGTGAACCTCGTTTATACGATATTTCGACTGTAATATCACTGATTTCCCCCTAGGATGCCACTTTTGGTCACCCATTAATCTTGCGCTGTCACAACCTTCCACCTCACAAACCTCTACACTTATTTTTGAGAAAAACGGTAAGTTTCGTGGAAGTGGACTGCCGCATCCTTTGTGTATATCGCACGATATTAACCCTATGTGGAAAGAACGTTCCTCCCTGTCAGCCCAATAATCAAATTGCCTATTACATGTAGGGCAAACAGGGTTTGAGGCAAGACGAAACCATTCAGGATAATAAGATTTCTTTCCCATATCATCTCCCTTTTTTCTTCTTCGGAGGCTTTAAAATTACGACATCTCCACGATGAAGATAGTCAGATGGGCGAAGCCCAACTCCGTCGCGCCAGACTTCGTGGTCACCATAATTGGCACCTTCAATTCGTGACAAATAGTTGCGATATTGATAAACCGAAATACTATTGCCGTGTACTGGCGGGAAATCTACAATTCTGGTCACACCGGCTTGTTTAACCTTCTTGGATTTATTTGACATGAAGATCTCCTTTCTTCTCACACTGTTTTGGTGGTGAAAATAATAACATAAATTGGTAAAACTATTCTATATGGAGCTTTCAACTACCACACCAACACTTGAACAAGTCAAAGAATTCCTTACCGGCTACGGTTGGAACTTCAGGGACATAGAATCGGACGATAGCAAGAAAGCAGTCATAACAAACTACCACCTGGAAGATCCCACAAAAGACATTTTAATAAGCCTACATATTGAAGGTGAGTTTCTGCTCGTTTCGACTGTGGATTTCTTGAGATCTATCCCGGACTCCTATTCCAAACAACTAATCCTGCTTAACGATAAAGTAAAGCTAGTCAAACTTTACGCAGTATCAGAAAATGAAGGAGCACTTGATATCGAACTCGGTTTTGAGCTTCGGAACGAAGCTTTCAACGAAACTACATTTTATGCGTTTATGGATATGCTTGGAATGGGCATTGATGTGGTAGCTAAGGCCGTAGAGGATGAGCATATCCCACATAAAACAAATTTTGTCACTTATAGCTAGCACTTTCTGTTCGGCCAATTGGAGAAGTAAAAGATTAGTAATATAATCCAATTATGATTAAATCAATATGTTTTGACCTGGACGGAGTTTACTTTTTGAACGGTAAATCAAATTTTATTAAAAACCTTGGAAATTACGGGGTGTCTGAAGAAGACGCAAAAAGGGTATTTCTCAAGTCAGATGAGATGAACAGGAAATATAAACTGGGAAAAATGACTGATGAGGAATACTGGTCTTGGGCGTTAAAACAATGGAACCTGGATATGACTGTGCAGGATGTTATTGATCTACTTATATCCGGGTACGAGGTCAACGGATCTGCAGTAGAATATGTGAAAAAAGTAAGAAATGCAGGTTACAAGACGTTAATATGCTCGAACAACTTCCCCGCCAGAATTAACGGACTTCAAAATAGATTTGGGTTCTTGGATGATTTTGATGTTCATGTATTTTCTTACGATGTCGGGTTTGATAAACCAAGCAAAGAAATATTCCAGATTCTAATAGAGAGGGCGGAAGTATTTCCTGAAGAGGTTTTTTATTCCGATGACGACGATTCAAAAATGGATGGGGCGAAGGAACTAGGTATTACCACTTTTTTGTATACTGATTTTGACGCTTTTGTAGATTATTTAGAGAGTTTGAGTGTTAAAGTATGAAATTTGACATAATGGGATATTCTGATATTCTGAGTTCATGAAAACAACAAGTATAATTAGAGAAAGAGGTCAATTAACGATACCTGAGTCAATACGTAAAGAAGTCAGCTGGATAAATCCTCAATCAGCAGTGACAATATCGGTTACAAAACCTGATGAAATCGTCATACATCCTCATCAAACAATCATTGATTCAAATGTAATTTGGAAAAGAATCCAAAAATCACGCTCCACCAACAAAAAAGGAAGCATATCAGCTATCGATTCACTAAAAAAAGATAGAAAATCCCATTAAGTTCTTATGACGTCTAAAATCGTTGTAGACACATCAATCATAATAAAGTGGCTCAATAAAACAAATGAGCAGCACATAGAAAAGACAGATAAACTTATGGAGTCTGCGCTAGCAGGGACAACGGTACTTATTGCGCCGGAACTCTCTAAATATGAGATCGGAAATGTTCTATTAACAGGTAAAAAATTGAATCCACGTGAAGCAAACGTTTCCCTCGGAACATCTTATTCCTTACCAGTCACTTTTATAACCGAGTCCGAGGATCTAGCCAAAGAAACTTTCAAGATTGCATACAAATCAAACATTACGTACTATGACGCATCTTTTTTATCTCTAGCTAAAAAGTATAAAGCTACGCTAGTTACAGAAAATATTAAACATCAAGGAAGAGCAAAAGGTATAAAAACAACCGCGCTAAAAGACTACAAAATATAAAGCCGCAGGAGGAACTAATTCCACACTTACGGCTATTAAAATCCCAAATTCAAGCGGGTCACAAACCTACAAATTTCCTGACAGTATCATCAAGAGTACGGAATAAACTCCCTTTTCGAAGAAAAACCTTCGCCCCATGAGATAGAAAATTTTCTTCCAACTCTTTATCAACTGAATATCCGATAACAGGAGTATCCGGTGAACGCTTAAGAATTTTAGCTGTGTAATAGGGTCCTTTAATCCCATCCTCCAACTTACCATCCATTAATACAACATCAAACGTTTCACCTCTATCCATGGCTTCCAATATCTCTTTCCCGCCGGCAAATGTCCTTACTTTAAGCTTGGGTAGCGTGAGCTCATAGTGGTCTTTTACAGACTCACGGGCATCAACCTGATCGTCTACAACTGCTAAGGTTTTTCGCATGCTCTGCTCCTTTTTGTTAGATTATAGGTTAATTGTTAAGATTATATGTTAAAATACTGTATTTTCAAACCATTATACTCCCACTGATATAATGCCATTATGTCTGATAGCAAACTTTGCATAGAAACACGAGCGTGGGTAGACGGAACCAAGGATATCGAAGAAAAACTATCCCAACTCGGAGCAAAATATATTAAAACGCTCTATATAGAAGATGAGTTCTATGCCGATCTTTCGGATTTTGATATTAAACAGCATACCTTTGAACAATCGAAAAAGGCTGCCCGTATAAGAACAACAACCGACAAGGACAATAAGCAATCTTTGCTTGTCCAGATAAGGGAAGTTCCCAAAGACTCACCGCCGGAACTAAAGCTGCACGATTTAACCAAGACCGTGTTCGAGAAGTTAGGCAACATTGAAGAAAAAAACGAGTTCGTAGAAGAACTTAAGAAAAGGGGGTTTGACAGTTTAGTAACAAAAATCTCCAAGGACAGAAAAGTGTATTCCCTTGAGAATGACTGCTTCTACATTGACGATATAAACGGATACAGCAAGGCTTTAGAAATTAAAACTATTTTACCCGAAATAAACAACTCCAAAAACGTAAAGAAATTGCATAAGAAACTTATCAAAAAACTGGGAATACCGGAAGACGATTTGATCGAAAAAAGTCACACTCATTTGATAATAGATTCGTTCTTTAAATCACAGCCTCACTTAAAATCCGATTTGTTAAAAAAGAAGCTAAGCGATCTAATAAAAGAAAAAGAAGAACTTATGCTTGAAAGTGAAGAGTGCTTTAGAGAAGGCGGGGATGGGTGGCACGACAACGCGCGGTGGGATATTCTGCGTGAAAATATCGACGTAATTAGTATCCGTATAGCTAAATTAAAAGAGGAGATTTTTGAAATAAACCGTTCATAGTAAGTTTTTCCCTAACATACCAGTGCTATAATGTTTAAAACTCAAAGGAGAATATGAGGAAAGGAGGACTCAATGGATAGTAGAGTGCTGTTCACTTTTACCAACCATCACATTTGGGATTCTGCACTTTTCATGTATGGGCATGTGCAGGACACTAGCGGCCGTTTGAGAACTCTTTTTGAATTTACGTTTGCCCCAGGGCGTCCTACTCGCGTGTCGGACTACCAGGACGATGGCAGAGACCCGGCATTCCACGAGGCAGAGTTTATTGATTTCCTGGTACGAAACTACCCAAAACAGTTTATACTGAAAAATGATGGCCGCCGCCCGATCCAATAATGCAAAAAACGGGAGTGTGGAAATAGTATATTTACACACTCCCGGTCTGTTACTCAAAATTCCAGTCAAAAAGCGGTTTTCCATTAGGACCCATACCACATGCTTCTAAAAGCGCTGTTATCTTTGACTTATCAATCAGTTCCTGCTCTTTTACTTTCAACACGCACGCTAACCATAACCTTAAAATCTTTGTGTTCGTAATAAGCTCCAGTAAAGGAACGCATGGCGTAGCATCAAACTGGCGTTTCCATTGCCTCCATTCAGGAGATGGGTTTGTCGTCCACCCGTCAATGTCAGTTATGTTTGGCAGATGACGTCCGCCGATTTTATTTCCCGCAACTACGATCGGCGCGAACTCGATCTTAAGATAAATCAATCCCTTTGAATCCCAGCTGTACGAATCATAGTACCATCTGTACGGAAAACCCAAGGTCGGAAGGTCGAACAATTGTCTTGATGTTAAACCATACTTTTTTGGGTACCAGACTTTACGGTTTATTCCCCCCGTCTTCTTACAGTATTCCTGTAAAACACTCCTAAACATTTTCATTAGTTCATTCAATTCCGATACATCAGGAGCCGAGGAATATGCCTTGCGGAAATTAAATCCAAACATCATGTTTCCTCCTCTAGTCAATGATTATTTGCGCCTTTTTCTTGAGTGAGCGTAGTTAACAAGAAAACGCCCCATTAGTCAAACCTTTTTTTATTAATTACATTTCTATAGGTTTTACAAACCTTTTGTTTTTATGTAAAATCAGCATTACAAATATCCCACATAATAAGGAGAGGAAGGCAAATGGATATTAACAGCCCACCCGATGTTGGAGTTATTAAAGCATTAGCATTAAGCAACTTACCGCTAACAGGAAAAGCGTATGAGTTCGGCTGCGGTACTGCCAGAAATTTAAGCGCGGTCGCAAAAAAGTTCCCGTCAAGGTCGGTAGGTTTCGAACTGGAACCTAGCATGATCGATTCAGCAAAAGAACGTATAAAACAACGGCACGTTAAGGCGACGATCGTATACCAGGATGTGTTAAAAAAGACTCTTCGGTCAAATACTGTCTCATTTGCGATTGTGGGAACAGCAATTTACTGGCCAAAAAGTGTCGTTGTTAAGTTTCTTAACAGCTTATGGGCAGCTTTGCTGGTGAACGGTGTACTTCACATAGAATTTTCCACACCAAAAGATTCGGTATTAAAGAGCGACTTCGTTAGGTATACATGTCTTCCATATCCGGATGAAGGATACCAAAACTCATTCGGTCATTACTGCGGGTACGATTGCATGATGGATCATCCGGGTGTGATCGGCGCAAGTTTCTGGACCAAAGATGAGGTGCACCAAGTCCTTGGCAGCTTGGGGGGAATCCGGTACGTACATCAACATCTGAGAGCATGGAATCAAAAGACCACTGAAATCGATCCGGACACCGGTAAAAAAACACAGGAAAAGACATTTCGTTCATTCTACGTTGTTACCATCCAAAAAGTTGGCTAGAATCGAAGTAAGTCCCGACGTTCAAAGAACTGCCGGGACTTTTTTTGTTAACTGCAGCCATAATTACGGTAATAATTGTAATTACTAGACTGTTTATAAATTCTGATTTAAAATAACCAAGCTGTTCCGGCTTATATTACTGTGCAACATTTTCCATCCATCATGGGGAGGTTTTTATGCAGTACAGTCCTTCAATAAAGTTTAAGGGTTGGGGTATTGATTTAAATAACGGAAACCAACCGAATCTGAATTTAAGATTATCTAAGGAAAATCATGATTACGGTATAACTGTGGATGTCGCATTCTTAAAAGAGAGACCTTTAGATCTTCAGCTATGGGTTGATTTTAGTAATGAATTAGTTGAGCGATGTGATTTTAACTGGGACGATATAGAACGCATAGGTCTATGGGTGAGGAGAAAAATACCGTATGTTATACATGAAATGCATGGCTATGAAATGTCTGACTATGTAATATAGGCATCTGTTTTATTGAGCCTTCTTGGTTTACGGACCGAAAAGGCTCTTTTTTCCTATCCTTGTCATGTTTTTTTCATAATTTTGCCCCAATACGTAGGCAAAAAATGGCTCTCCTGTTACAATTATTCCGTATGCTGCTTGATTTCTTTAATAAAAACATCTTCCATTTAAGAGGGGACTTATACCTTACGGATCTGCTCGATATTGCCATCATCGGGTTGCTGATCTATACGTTCTTTATATTTTTTAGGCGTACCCGTGCGTACATGGTTTTCCTCGGCTTGTCCATTACATTTGGTCTTTATATCTTGTCCAAAAACTTGAACTTATATTTAACATTCATAACACTAAGATATTTTACCGGCGTATCGCTGATCATTTTCGTAATAATCTTCCAGAACGAGATCCGCAAATATTTTGAATTTTTAGGACTAATCGGAAGCCGGCAAATGAAAGTAGGAAAACTTGCACCTAAATCCCCTTCCACATCCGAGATCATTCAGTCATGTGTCCGGATGGCCCAGGAAAAGATCGGCGCTCTTATTGTTATTCAAGGAAAGGATACGCTTGATCCTCATATTGACGGGGGTACTCCGTTGGACGGGGTTATATCGGAAGATGTCATCTTAAGTATTTTTGACCCACACTCTGACGGTCACGACGGGGCTTTGATCATCCGTAACAACCGTATATCTAAGTTCTCAGCCCATTTACCTTTATCAACTAACTTTAAGGAAATCGGTAAACACGGAACACGGCATAGTGCGGCACTGGGGCTGTCCGAGATCACTGATGCTCTGTGCATCGTCTCCTCTGAGGAAAGAGGACAACTATCTATCAGCAAAGACGGCAAACTAAAAACACTTACCCAATATGCTGACCTTGAGAAAGAGATCGACAGGTATATTAAAGCTAAGTTCGATCCGGCGTCAAAAAGCAAAACGAACTTTTTCCGCCGGCACGACTTTGCCTTAAAATTCGGGGCTGTTGTTTTTGCTGCACTAATATGGTTTTTCACTGCTTATCAGGCAGGTATAATCGAGAAAAGTTTTAATGTCCCGATAACAGTTAGTAATATCCCTAAGAACATACTGGTCGAAAACTATAATCCTAAAACTATCAGAGTAACCGTCAGTGGTAGAGGTGACACCATATTTTCAAGTATTGCCGAATCGGATTTTAAGATCGACTACGATGCAACAAACATAACCGGCGGTTTAAATAAGGAAACGGTAAGTAAAAAGAATATCGATATTCCGGCAAATCTTTCCCTGGTCTCAATAGAACCTAATTCCTTTTTCCTCACTGCGAAAAAGTTTTATGTCGTCAAAGTTCCTGTGGTTGTAAGGACAACCGGATCCGTTACCCCTGACCTGCAACTAACAAGTGTGGTCGTCACTCCGGAAGAAATAGAGGTCTGGGTTCCCGAGGAAACACCGGCTCCAACCGAAATTTTAACGGAGGAGCTTGATGTTACTCCATTCACAGAATCTATCATTATTCCGGTAAAAATGATCAGTCCGGAGGGCATAAGGTTCGTTGATAAGAATATTATGGTTAGTGCGGCTTTGACGATTGAGAAAACAGACACTGCTACTCAATGATCATGCAAAAAAGGCAGGTAAATGGCTAATAACCGGATATATCAAATCTGAAAGACCCCAGCATCCGATCAAATTCTTCTTTGAAACTACCTGTGGATGCTTCAACCATTGACAATGCGATAATGTCATTATTGCCAACAATCTGAAAATATGCCATATCCCCCCACCACGCGTACCCGCTTAGCAAAACCCCCTGAACCTTCCCAAACATCACTTTCTCTTCCTTTGCATTAGGATTGCCGTAGCCTTTTATTATCCGGTAGTCATCCTGCAGCGTTTTCTTTTGCATATTTATATAATCGGTAAATGTTTGCTGGCCTTGGTTTCTAAACTGAAAAACACCTACACCGTCAAATCTTTTTCCATCAGTATCCTTATAAGCCGCTTCATCAGCGAATGTTACAAGGGTTTCGTGGGTTTCATAGACGGGACCGGGAACTATACAGCACTCACTCAATCTCGAGGGATACTCAAACTCAAAATCTAGTATACGGTCATCAAGCTGGTATACTTTATACTCTGACCCCTCATCGACCACAATCGGCTTGTCTAAAAAGTGGAAACTATCCAGAATATCTCTCGCGTTTTGTATGTAGCTTTGTTTATACCCAAAATCTCCCTTGTAAATAAGCGCTATCTCATAAACGGATCCGCTGTAATCAACAAAGTTGATGAGATAATCCACTTCACAGTTCGTAACCGTAAAAGTCTTAGCTGCGATAGTGTCAATAACCGTATTTGTAACGGCCGACGTTGAGTGTATCGCAGGACATGTCTGCTTAAGGTTAAGAATTTTCCTATTTGTCAATTCGGCAAGGTTAGGTTTAATTACCCCCGGGGTTACACTAACTTTGAACATATACCCGTCAACCAATGTCGTATCTTCGGTGACAGGTTCTGTTTGACGTTCCCCCGTAATTACGGTCCGGTAAACTTTAACATCATCACTTTCCTCGTCCTGAACGTCAACCTTACCCTCACCAGGATAATCGAACGTAAACTTATACTTGGTGTTCTTATAATTTATCCAGTCTTCCCGCAAGTTTTCCGTCACTTTCACAGGTTCCGTGCTTGTTTTGAATTCCGTATCTAAAGTTCCTTCCGGTGTTGTATTGCGTGTGAAGTATGCAAAGATTGCGAACGCGATCAAACCAATAAGTAAAAATAGTAATATTTTAATAGGTAAGGGAATACTTCGCGTCTTATTCACTGAAGGAGAATCACCGGGAATTGGAATGGTATTACCCGCCGACGTATCAGGCTGAGTAGGCAAAGGGTTATTTTCGGAAGGGATTTGTTCGTCCATACGTTTATTCTACCAAAAGTAGACAAAAAAAGGGGATAAGGTTGAGAGTCACCTAATCCCCTATAAGAGCAAAAACATCAACGGTTCCATTACGCGGTTACTGAACTTGCGCCGAAAAAAGGTTAGTGCTGTACGAACGTCCCAAGTCCGGGCTCCGTCATGTAATATAAACCGGTTTCACCTGCAGCCGGGTCGTTATACACTGACTGGATCTCAGTATAAGATCCCCAGAGCGGGCTACCCGGTCCGGTGTACCCGATCTTGACAAAGTATACGTAGTTAGCCTCGTCGGCTTCGGTTACAGGGTAATCGCCAAAGACGTGGTTTGTGGTCCAACCTTTGCTGATACCGCCGACTGTTCCGTTAACCAAACCCCGATCGAGTTTACCGTCGCCGTTGCAGTCCACGTTTGCGAGCCATTCATCGGACCACTTCATCATCAGAACGTCATCAACGTAGTCACTCGTTTGGTCGCCCCAATACCCATTGCCCCATTGCCGGTCGGAACTGTCGTAAGTACCCAGGAACAAATGAGCCTGATAGTTGTAACCGAATTCGTCAAAACCTGTTTGCAACGTGTTACCAAAACTATCGGTAATCGTCCCGGACGAGATCTTGGCGCAGCCGGTAGAAGACCACCCTACCTCGTTCCCCTCGCTGTCGAATTGCACTGGCTTGTCCGCAAGCGCTGGCGAGAACATCATCAAGGCTACGATCAGGGTTAATGCAACAGAGATAACGCGCGAATACTTCATGTGCTTCTCCTTGTTTATTTTTTGTCTAAGATTTGAACCTCCGCTTTAAGGAACCGTTGGTAAACAACATTGTACTAAAAATGTATATAAAGTAAATTTATTTCCCGGGAGAAAAGTCCAGCGAAACCGAATTAACACAGTAACGTATTCCTGTTGGTTCCGGACCGTCATCGAATACATGCCCAAGATGACTTCCGCAATTTTTACAGCGCACCTCTATTCTCTTCATGCCTATACTATTATCTTCCACGAACTCAAGGTTCTCTTTATTAACCGAATCCCAAAAAGTAGGCCACCCGCAACCTGCATCATACTTCTCGCGTGAGGAAAAAAGTTCGTTGCCACAGGCCGCACAGTTATAAACACCCTCTTCATAATGGTCGTCGTAAATACCTGTAAAAGGTAATTCCGTTCCTGACTGCCTGAGTACATTGAATTGATCCGGGTCCAGAACACCTTTCCAATAATTATCGGACAGGTGCTTGAGATTCTGCATGCTTAATGATAACTGTATTTTTGTTAAGCAATTGTATAAATTCCCTTAAGTTTTTGTAAGAATTTCACACATCGTTTTTTACCTTCACTACTACATATAATGGCACATCATCGTTCATATGATATTGACAATACATGCAAAAGAAACTTTAATAAAAACAGAAATTATTTAAAGGAATATTTATCTAATTTCTGTTAGATTAACAGATGGAATTTATAAAAAGTACATACTTGCCCAAACTGAAAAAGCTCTCCGGCCTTGGGGAGTTTTAATGTTTTTAAGGGGGTGACCTTAAATGCCTGTAAAAAAAGCTAAAGCCAAAAAGACAACAGCAAAGAGGACAGTTAAGAGAACCGTAAAAAGAACTGTAAAGAAAACCAAAGCTAAAACCAAAAAAGCAAAGAGATAACTGACTTTCTGCGAATGGTAAAAGCGGCGTCTCATATTTTTTGGTGCCGCTTTTATTTTTTACTTGAATTTTACCCGTTATATGAGTAAAATTAATCGTGCCTGCATATAAGCCTCAAACAAAATATGTCTTTGTATCCGGAGGTGTTATTTCCGGGCTAGGCAAAGGGATAAATACAGCATCCATCTCACTTTTATTAAAATCAGCCGGTTATAAGGTATCCGCACAAAAAGCGGATATGTACCTGAATCTGGATGCGGGAACCATGAACCCCCTCGAGCACGGTGAAGTGTTCGTAACGGAAGATGGTTTGGAAACCGATCAGGATTTGGGCCATTACGAAAGATTCCTTAATCAGGACTTATACCACCATAATTACTTTACGATGGGTCAGGTATATTATGACGTTATCGCGCGCGAAAGAAGTTTGGAGTATGCCGGCAAGTGCGTGGAAGGTCATATCCATATCCCTCAGGAAATTATCAAGAAAATTAAAAGCGCCGCCAAAAAAGACGAGTCGGATATTTTTATTGTTGAAGTCGGAGGGACTGTCGGGGAATATCAGAACGTTATGTTCTTTGAAGCGATCCGTCGTATGAAACAGGCGGAACCTGATAATGTGTTTCTTATCCATTTGGTATATTTAGTCGTGCCTCCATTTCTTGGCGAAATGAAAAGTAAACCGGCACAAAATTCTATTTATGATCTTTATAAGTTAGGCCTACAGCCAAACTTCGTGATCTGCCGAAGCCAAAACGAAATAGATACAAAAAGAAAGAAAACTATCTCTTTTAACACCGGGATACGTGAAGACCATATACTTTCCGCCCCTGACGTCGATTCTATTTATAAAATACCGTTGGTTCTTCAGGATCAAAAACTGGATACATTGCTCCTTGAGGAAATGAAACTTAAGCATAAATCCGCGGATATGAAAAAATGGACCGCTATGACGGACAAGATCAATAAAAGCAAGAAAGACGTGAGAATCGCAATCGCGGGAAAATATTTTACGTCAGGCGCATTCGCTCTTGAGGATTCGTATGTTTGTGTGATTGAGGCTATAAAACACGCTGCATGGAAAAAGGGCCTGAACCCTGTGATCAAGTGGTTTGATGTCGAACGCTTTGAGGATCCCAAAGAAAAGGCGCTGGTCGAGGAAGAGCTTAAGGAATTTGACGGGATAATAGTTCCACAGGGATGGGGAAGCCGTGCGGTAGAAGGGAAATTAAAAGCAGTAGAGTGGGCGCGCACAAACAAAGTTCCATACCTCGGGCTGTGTTTTGGCATGCAGATGGCAGTAATAGAATACGCGAGGAATGTTCTGGGTCTTAACGATGCAAATTCAGAAGAAGTAAATCCTACAACAAAAGATCCGGTAATTCATATAATGCCAAACCAAAAAGAGTACCTTGAGAAGAAACAATATGGTGGAACCATACGCTTGGGCGCTTGGCCATGCAAACTGGATAAGAACTCGATTTTGTACAAAGCGTATAAGAACGAAGGTTCGGAAAGGCTTAATGAGGAAACGGTTGAGGAAAGGCACCGTCACCGTTATGAATTCAATAACGACTACCTTAAACAATTGGAAAAAGCAGGAATGGTTATTTCCGGAACTTCACCTGACGGAAAACTTGTCGAGTCTATTGAACTTCCTATTGATGTTCATCCGTTTTTTGTTGGAACTCAGTTCCACCCCGAATACAAATCAAGACCTTTAGCCCCACATCCGATCTTTGTGGGTTTTATTGAAGCGTGTATTAAACAGCAAAAAGCCGTGGAACTTTCGTCAAAAACCTCAAAGGCAAGTTAATCTCCGTTGGATACGCCTCGTACCGTGTAAGTCTTTCTTCCCGTAGATTCAAAATATAACCTCATCATTAGTTCACCTAAGAATCCCGTCATTAAAAACTGTAGTCCCACGATGATCATCAATACTGATACTATCAGCAACGGCCTGCTCCCGATACTTTCACCAAGTAGCTTTAGCACAAGCAGATAAAAAGCGACCAACCCACCGGCACCTGTTATAACAGCCCCGGTAAAACCAAACAACCTGCCCGGCATAAAATAAAAAGGTTTCTTGGCAAAATAGAGCATAAATGCCAAAGTCACGATATCCAGCAGTACTTTAACCGTCCGTTTACTTCCTTTGTAATTGGAAACTCCATAATCCCTATCCTTAAAGTCCACGTCAAATTCCACCATTTTCGCTCCATATACCGAAACATAATCAGGAATAAATCTATGCATTTCCCCATACAGTTTTAAGTGGTCAACAAGATTTTTAGTGAACCCTTTCAAACCCGAACCTCTGTCCTGCATAACCACCCCGGACACTCTGCTTATGATCTTATTTGCAAAACCGCTCTTCGCGGCTCTTTCAGCTTTTTCCGCACCCCAGCGTCCGAGGCGGTTACTGTTCACAAAATCAAAACCCTGGTCCAGGCAGTCCAACACTTTATCGATATTATCAACCGGAGTTTCCAAATCTGCGGAAATTGTTACCACATAGTCACCGCGGGCTACGTCAAAACCGGCCATATATGCAGCACTTTGCCCAAAGTTCGTCATAAGATTGATGCCATGGATTTCGGGATGTCTCTTTGCATTTTCATCGATTACGTTCCATGTGTTGTCTTTACTTCCGTCATTGACAGCGATAATTTCAAAACCGTAACGGTGGTTTCTGGCCAAATCTAATAGCCCCTCCAACGTCCTGTCAATATTCTTTTCCTCATTACTGCAGGGTATAACTACGGAAACTAATTTTTTATGTGGTCTGTGGTGAGTACCCGCAGTCTCATTTCTTACCATTATTTCACCTTCGGTCATAGAATTTCTCCTTGAACCATTCAACCTCTTTCCGCAGTCCTTCCTGCGGTGCGGTTGAAGGTGCGTAACCAAGTACTTTTCTAGCTTTTTCTATATTAACATGGGTTTCAAGCTGGTCGCCTGCCCTTTTGGACTTTACAGTAATATTTGCTTTAAATCCCACAGACCTTGTTATTAGTACATTCACAAGAAAATTATACACTACTATATCAATTAGGATTTAGCGCAGATTATTTTTTTCGGGGCGAGATATTGGGTTCTCTTCCGTAGTCAGGAAAAGTGAGCTCCTTGATGCTTTTTCTTCCCAAAGCCCAGTTAAGAACATTAGCAATTGAGGAACCGATCTTCAGTCCCGTAAATGAGCCGGGGCCGGGATTGGATTCGAATTCCCCGATATTTTCTATGGTAATGCCTTTATCCTCGAGAATATCCCTTATTGTTGCAACAATATCTATATCACCTGTCACGGCAGCCAACTGCATTTCTTCGGAACCAATTACATTCACCAACTCGACTGTTTTCCGGTATCGGTTGGTTGTGTCAATTTTAATCTTGTACATATATTCTCCTTGTATTTTCGTCAACGGTTTCGAACTTTAACTTAATTGTACCTTCGGGAAGCAGATGTTCTGCCATCTCCGGCCATTCTATGATTGTAATAGTATTAAAATCTTTGATAAGTTCTGCAATACCTATCTCACCCACCTCTTCTTTTGAAGTTAGTCTGTAAAGGTCGATATGGTTAACTATTCCTATTTTACCCTCGTTGGAATATTTGCGGACAATAACAAAAGTAGGACTCTGGACACGAACGTCCAAACCCAGTGCCTTAACAAGGTATGTTGTGAACGTAGTCTTGCCGGA
>LCBS01000011.1 GCA_000997355.1 candidate division WWE3 bacterium GW2011_GWB1_41_6 | reverse complement strand
ATACGGTACTGCTTGCGATTTCCTTGCTGCCTATGCCCGCTGGATATCCTGCCGCCGTTACGCCCTACATGGCCTTTTTTTACAATAGTTAAGGATTTTTCAGGTTCTACCTTGTCGACCCCTCTTACGAGTGTCTTTCTGAATCTTATTCCCGGACTTGTAGGTCTGTATTTTTTGATCATATGTTAATCCTTTAGTTTAACCCTGACCGAACATATCGATCGTTTGCCCTTCTTTTAATTTAACAACCGCTTTTTTCCAGAGTTTTCTTGCTGTTTCGCGTGAAGTCCTTGATACTCTTCTCTGTTTTCCGGGCATGATATATGTACGGACATCAACAACATCCACACCATAAATTCTATTTATATCGTTTGCAATCGCGCCTTTTGAAGCACTCCTGTTCACATCGAACGTGAATTTCCCTTCTTTTGTCAGGTTAGTGCTTTTTTCGGTGACTATTGGTCTGTTAATAATATTACTTATTCTCATACTTTTTTTGCACTCCTAAAATGGCATCTTTCATAAACACCACGTTCCTGGCATTTAAAATATCGTAGGCATTAAGATTGTTTAAAAGTGTGGGATTAAGACCCAAAATATTCCTTGAACCTAACAGGAGATTGTCATTCTTTTCGTTTAAAACAATTAACGTGCTACCCTTTAGATCCAAATTTTTAACAATTTCACTTACCAGTTTGCTTTTGGGAGATTCGATTTCTATTTTGTCCAGAACAGTAAGTTTCTTTTTTTCTACTGCAGAAGACAAAGCAGAAATGAGAGCCAACCGCTTTACTTTCTTGGGAAGTTTGAGCGTCCAGTCTTTTGGTTTAGGGCCGTGTGCAACGCCACCGTGAACCCAGATAGGATTCCTTGTGGAACCGACTCTTGCCCTACCCGTGCCTTTTTGTTTCCAGGGTTTCTTGCCCCCACCCGAAACTTCTCCTCTATTTAAAGTAGAGGATGTTCCCTGACGCTGATTGGTTCTGTAAACTCTTACATACTGTGCAAGAACAGTTTCATTCGGCTCAATGCCGAATATTTCCTTTTTCAGGGTTATTTCGTCGACTTTTTTACCTTTTATATCAAGTACATCAATTTTCATATGTTATACCATTACCTTCAAAGTAACTTCGGAATTTCTGGAACCCGGTACGGGGCCTGACACTAATATTTCCTTTTTCTCCGTGTCAATACCAATGATCTTGGAACCTTTTACAGTCACTTGCTTATTTCCCATTCTACCTGCCATTTTCTTGCCCTTAAAAACTCTTCCCGGTGTCTGAGAACCGATTGAACCGGCTGTTCTTCCCTTGGTGGACTGCCCTCTTGTTGCTTCCCCAACACCGGCAAAATGCCACTTTTTCATAACACCCGCGAATCCTTTTCCTTTTGAGGTTCCGGTTATTAGTATTGATTTGTTGGTTAGTTCAGGAGTCAGAGAGTCGTCGGAGGAAATAACGGTAACGGGAATAATGTCACCATTATCCATAAAAAGCTGGCTCATCTGTAATTTTTTCCCTCTTATAATTATTTGTTCCATATAAATCCAATAATAAATTTCCGGGCATTTTACTCAAAAAAAACGCGCCTTTAGGCGCCTAGTAAACTCCTAAACCCCATGTACTATATTCTATGTTTTAATCGTTGTCATCAGCACTTATTTTATCAGTTAAATCAATATTTTCAACTACTATCCCATCTTAATGGATATACCGACACCAGCCGGCAAGTTAAGGTGAGAAAGACTGTCTATAGTTGTTGCAGTCGGGTTAAAAATATCTATTACTCTTTTGTGAGTTCTAAGCTCAAATTGCTCTCTGGATCTTTTATCTATATGCGGACCTCTAATGACGGTAAATCTCTCTATCTTGGTGGGTAAAGGAATAGGACCTATGATCTTTGCCCCCGTCCTAACAGCAGTATCAACGATCTTAGAACAGCTTAGGTCCATGATCCTACTGTCATACGAATTAAGTTTTATTCTTATTTTGTGTTCTTTTGTCGCTTTAGCCATAAATCAGCAGGGCCCCGTAAACGGGGCCCCTTAAATAATCAACTATGAAAGTACCTTGGTGATAACTCCCGCACCAACAGTATGCCCACCTTCTCTGATAGCAAATCGAAGACCATCTTCTAATGCAACAGGAGTGATCAGCTTAACTGTAAACTTGGTATTATCTCCAGGCATAACCATTTCCACACCTTCACCCAATGTAATCTCACCAGTAACGTCTGTGGTTCTCAGGTAGAACTGAGGGCGGTATCCGGTATAGAACGGTTTCTGTCGTCCGCCTTCCTCTTTGGAAAGAATGACAGCTTCCGCTTCAAAATCAGTGTGTGGTTTAACAGAACCGGTCTTTGCCAAAACCTGACCTCTTTCGATCTGATCACGCTCGACACCTCTTAATAAGATACCAACGTTGTCACCGGACTGAGCTTCGTTCATTGATTTCTTAAACATTTCGATACCGGTAATAACGGTCTTTTTTGTATCTTTGATACCAACGATCTCGACTTCTTCGTTAAGAGCTACTTTACCTCTTTCGATCCTGCCGGTCGCAACTGTTCCTCTACCCATAATAGAAAATACATCTTCTACAGGCATCAGGAACGGTTTATCCAAATCTCTTACAGGTTCGGGGATATAGTTATCAACAGCGTCCATAAGATCTTCGATAGCCTTTACGCTCTCGGGATCCCCATCAAGTGCTTTCAAGGCAGAACCCTTGATAACAGGAGCCGTTTCACCATCAAAACCGTATTTGGTTAAAAGCTCTCTAACTTCAAGCTCAACGAGATCCAGAATTTCTTTATCCTGAACCATATCGGTCTTGTTCATGAAAACGACCATTGCAGGAACGTTAACTTGTTTTGCAAGCAGAATGTGTTCCCTAGTCTGAGGCATTGGTCCGTCAGGAGCGGAAACAACGAGAATAGCACCGTCCATTTGTGCTGCACCGGTGATCATGTTCTTAATATAGTCGGCATGACCAGGAGCATCTATGTGAGCATAGTGCCTTTTGTCGGTCTCATACTCAACATGAGTAATATTAATGGTGATACCACGTTCCCTTTCTTCGGGAGCTTTGTCGATGGTATCATAGGCCCGATATTCGGCTTTGCCTTTACCGGCCAGAACTTTAGTAATAGCGGCAGTTAATGTGGTCTTACCGTGGTCTACGTGGCCAATAGTACCTACATTAACGTGAGGTTTGGTTCTTTCAAATTGTGCAGCCATAAAAATCCTTTCAGGCTTTTCCGCCGATCATCGGACGGATTCAAATATATACAGCGTTTGATCCTCAGGTGATTTTCAAACTCATTTTTTGCTTAATACAACAACGATATTAAGCTCCAGAATTCTAACACATCTTTTACTATTATTGAACTATTTTCAGTAAATAGTGTGTTATGTACGGCAGTTTTCTAGTTAACCAGATATTGACAAGAAAATCAAGGGTTTTCGGGCTTTGTGGTATATTATTAATCCGCAGATTGTAAGTTGACCTATAGTGTGATATACTTTGGGTGTAAATAAGGTAAATTATCCTTCATGATCATTAGGAGAGTGTAAGATGGAATTCGTATACGGAGAGATTCCTTCGGAGCCTGGTATCTTTAAACTAATTGCCAGGAAAGTAGGGACCACCTACGAAAATGCCGTTTACTGGATCGAAGAGATTATTTGGAGTAAGCAGATACCAAAAATACGCGAAAACGGTCCTATTGAAATTATCAAACCAAAGAACATTGATGTCCCCGTTCTTGGGATCAAATCCGGGGTGATAATTTGGCTTCGGAGCAAAGCTGAAGGTCCGTGGGAATTGATCGAACAGGAGCTGAAACAGTTTGGTTTTACTCCTGTACTCGTCAGTAACCCGAGTGTGAGTTTTATTGGTATCAGCGATGAGTATAAGGAAAAGCTTGCTCCTTACTCTCCCGCCTTTGATTACTCACTGTTAAACGGCAGGATCGTTGAAACCGTGGAGGTAGATTTCCTAGCCGGGCATGGGGTAAACGAACGCATCAGGAATAGGCTACTACACCCCGATTTACGGCAAAACATCGTCCGTAACAACGATCTCTTTTTAAGAGTAAAGTTACGTAATACAGAGAAGATCAATCTGTTCCTGGACACATTGAGAAATCTCAAAGTTGAAGATACCGGCAATATCCTGATACTCTTTTCTAAAGGCCCGAAAGGACCCCGCGGGTACTGGCCCGGAGGTAATCAGGAGGAGTACGGGTTGTACGCGGGAAGGTCCCTCACGGTCGTTCCGGATATTCGCGAGCCTTCTTTCAGCACGAACTTGCAACACGCTGATTGCGGTAGTATTGACGGCTGTATTGGACTTTTCCTCTGCCGCGTCGTAATCAAGTGTCTTCCTGAAGATAAAAAGCTAGGAGTGGCAGAGTTCGTAGGCCCAAAAATCGAGATACCTATTCGTTAATCGAACAGAGGCGAGTGTTACTCCCAAACACCCGCCCTTTTTTTATCCCCCAAAATAATGTTAAAGTTAATACATATGACACTTGGTGCACCTTCTATGGAAAATCAGCAGGAAAGTTTTAGAGATAGTCTTATTAATGTGGTAGGATCCGTCAAAAGTGAACCCAGTTATAAACCCGATGTAGATAGGCAACTTGAGGTATTGGCAGCACTTCCGGAAGACTTTATGGAGAGGATAAGTGATTTTATCGTAGAACAAAGAAGAGAGCAAAGATTTTACGATGAGAAAAGGCACAAGATACCTGAACCGGAAAATTTAGAGAAAATAGTGAGCGGAAAAGTTTTCGAGCTTATCTGTGAGTATGATAACGAACTTAACCAAAGTTCTGACGCCGGTCAGTTACTTATCGATATGATGCACAACCCTCACGACACGGGACTTCCGGAAAGGTTTTACCATAAACGTAATCCCGATATTGCTTCCATAGCGACCAATAAAAAGGGTGATTTAGTCATAAGATCAGTAGGTGAGGCAAAACTGGGAAAACTAGACATAAGATGCTACGAACAACTTGAGAAAAATGGTATTAGAACAACAGTTCGTGAACTAGTCGATTATTTAAACAGCGAAGAATCCGATGCGCTGGGTATCCCCTGGCTTATACAATTAAAAGCTGATGGTCATAAGGTTGTTCTATCAAATCAATTCAAACAAAGATTGATAATACCCGCTGCTGTTGATACACATAAAACAAGTTTATTTGTCGATCATCAAAAATTCAAATTTGAAGGAAGAACGGCAGATATGGCTAAACTTACAACTACCATCCTGCCCAAAGAAACCGATGTTGTAAATTCAGCTTTTTCCCATGCTGAAGTGATGGCTATAACCTCCTTCGTTATCGACAGCTTATCTCAAGAATCACAGGAAGGACAGATAGATAGTATTATTACTGAGCCTTTAGAGGAAATGGACGGTAACGATAGATATTCCAACCCCGTGAGCATTGCATTACCGATCGATGATGTAGTAGCAAAATGTATAAAAATGACTTTCAATCCGGATAAAAATATAAAAGATCGGGCTGAGTACGATTTAGTGAGAGGACAAATAGACAGCCTAACACCTCAGGATGTGATTGCCATATGGTTCCTTGACCTTGGTTTTGAACATATATCTAAGAATAATATTAAAGGAATGGAAAAACAGCTAAACGGTACACCTGAAGGAGAAGCACTTGCTCAAATCTCAAAACTTTATCAAATGGCTATTTCAGAAGAAAACACAACCCCAATAAAACTACTTGAGGAAAGTGTTACAGACCCATTGCTTCATATAGCGATAAATAATCTGAAAATAGATCCTTCTATGAGACGATTTATAACTGAGGAAAGAATTAAACAACTCGCTGCATTACAATTCGCAAAAGATAATTTCCAAATATTACTCGGGAAAGAATAATTCTATCTTCCGCTCTTCGCAACCAACTCAGCGACATTAACAGGCACTTCCGCATAATGTGAGGGTTCCATCGTAAAGCTTGCCCTACCTTGGGTCATCCCTCTAAGTTCAGTTGCATACCCGAACATCTCAGCCAAAGGTACCTTGGCCGATATTACCCGGGCATTACCCCTGGTTTCCGTTCCTTCGATCTGACCTCTTTTACCGGACAGATCTCCGATAACATCACCCATAAATTCTTCGGGAGTGACAACCTCAATGGTCATAATAGGTTCTAAAAGATAAGGCTGAGCCGCTTTTTGCGCCAATTTGAAGGCCTCGGAAGCTGCCATTTTGAATGCCATTTCCGATGAATCAACCTCATGGAACGAACCGTCGCGTAACGATACCCTAAGATCAACAACAGGGTAACCTGCGATAACTCCGCTCTCCGACGCTTCACGGATACCTTTTTCAACAGCCGGAATATATTCTCTGGGAATGGATCCGCCAACAATCTTGTTCTCAAATTCCAATCCCTGACCTCTTTCTAAAGGCTCCATCCTGATAACAACGTGTCCGTACTGGCCACGTCCGCCGGTCTGCCTGATGTATTTTCCTTCCTGATCAACCGTATTTTTTATAGATTCACGGTATGCGACCTGAGGCTTGCCTGTGTTAACTTCCACATTGAACTCACGTCTCATTCGGTCGATGATTATATCCAAATGCAATTCACCCATTCCGGATAAAACTGTCTCGCCTGTTTCAACATCGGTCTTTATTTTTAAAGTTGGGTCTTCTTCAATGAACTTTTTCAGAGACTCTCCGAGTTTATCACGGTCAACCTTGGTCTTTGGTTCCACAACAATTCCGATAACAGGTTCGGCAAAACTTATAGATTCCAAAACTATCGGATTTCCTTCTGCTGCCAGAGTATCTCCGGTTGTAGCATCCACGCCTATAGCAGCTGCAATTTCACCTGCTTTAACTTCTTTAACTTCTTCGCGGTGGTTGGCATGCATCAAAAGTATACGTCCAAGACGTTCTTTCTTATCTTTTGTGGCATTCAAAACGTACGAACCGGCCGATATCTTGCCTGAATAAACTCTAAAGTAACATAAACGTCCTACATAAGGATCCGTTTGGATCTTGAACGCTAACGCCGCAAAAGGTCCATTCTCGTCCGCTAACAAAGATACTTCATCTCCTCCGGGCATATGTCCTACAACCGCAGGGACATCCTTCGGAGACGGCAGATAGTCTACAACACCGTCCAGAACTTTCTGAACACCAATATTACCTAGCGAAGCTCCTGCAAAAACCGGAAACATTTTATGATTTATCGTTAACTTCCTTATACCGTGCTTTATCTCAATCACGGTAAGTTCTACTCCTCCAAGATATTTCTCGATCAGTGAATCGTCAGCCTCGGCAACTTTTTCAACCAATCTCTGCCTGTATACTTCCACTTTTTCCTTCATATCTTCTGGGATTTCAACCTCAGTCACTTCCTCACCTAATTTTCCTTCGAATTTATAAGCTTTTCTTTCCACAAGATCAATTACTGTCTTGAAGTCACCCTCTATCCCAACCGGTAATTGAACGGCGACAGCCTGCGGGGTTAGGCGTTCTGAAATAGAATCGAGTGTCATATAAAAATCCCCGCCTACTTTATCGAGTTTGTTCGCAAAGAACAACAAGGGTACTTTATATTTCTCAGCTTGTCTAAAGACTGTCTCTGATTGAGGTTCTACACCCTGAGACGAGTCGAAAATGATAACACCACCGTCAAGAACTCTTAGCGACCTCTCAACTTCGGCCGTAAAGTCAACGTGCCCCGGTGTGTCGATTATATTAATTCTATGGTCTTTCCAAAAGGCGGTCGTAGCCGCAGATGTGATCGTAATACCTCTTTCACGTTCCTGCGCCATCCAGTCCATTTGAGCGGCACCTTCATGCACTTCACCGATCTTATGCGATTTTCCTGTGTAATAGAGGACACGTTCGGTAGTTGTTGTTTTACCGGCATCAATATGCGCAATTATTCCTATGTTCCGTATCTTTTCGAGTGGATACGTTTTGTTCATTGATTCAACCATAGAATTACCTTTTCCCTAAACTTTATGCAGTCTTTTTAGCAAATTTTATGAGATATGTAAAACCCGCGAGGATTATGAGGGTTCCCAATAATAGGTAGTACATACTACCGTATTCTCTAAATAATTTGATAGTAAAAGTACCACCAAAAGCAGTTAAGAATACTGCCAACTTTGTATAAAATAAATTACTCATCGAAACGGTCTCCTTAAGGCATTTACGGGCGGGCAAATGCCGAAATATTTAAAACTGAATAAAAATAATTCCGGACTTCTTAAAAACGTCCAAAAGATGAGCTTGCTCGGGCTTCGCCCTGCGCTTCCTCATATTCGTCCGCTTTAAAAGCGTCCGAAATGGGCAAAGGCTCTGTTAGCCTCAGCCATCTTGTGCGTTTCATCTCTTTTTCTCACCGCATTACCAGTACCTTCCTGCGCATTTTTTATCTCTTCAAAAAGTTTCTCTTCCATGGGTTTTCCTTTTTTGGATCTTGCGGCACCCACGATCCATCTTAACGCAAGTGCTTCCGCTCTTTCATGCTTTACGGGCATAGGAACCTGGTATGTGGCTCCGCCTACTCTTCTGGACCTGACTTCCTGCACCGGCATTACGTTCTTAACAGCCTGTTCAAACATTTGTAAACCTTCCCTGCGGTCCTCAGCTAATCTACCGATCGCACCGTAAAGGACTTTCCTGGCCAACGATTTCTTGCCTTTGAGCATAAGGACATTGGTCATACGACTTACCACTTTTGATTTATGGATAAGGTCTGTTTCTGTTACTCTTTTTTTTGCTCTACCTGAACGCATATTTTTTAACTATATTACTTACCTGCTTTTGTAGTGGGAGATTTCTTAGCTCCGTAAATTGAACGTGAGGATTTCCTGTTGCTTACACCCTGAAGGTCATGGGTTCCTCTGACTATAGTGTATTTGATACCGGGAAGATCCTTAACCCTCCCGCCTCTAACCAATACAACAGAGTGTTCCTGCAAATTGTGACCTTCTCCGGGAATGTAGGCCGTAACTTCTCTACGGTTAGTCAGCCTCACTCTTGCAACTTTTCTTAGTGCTGAGTTAGGCTTTTTAGGTGTCTGTGTCTTTACCTGCAGACAGACTCCTTTTTTAAAAGGACCTTCATGAGATTTGGTCGTTCTCTTACGGGAGTTGTATACTTCTGACAACGCCGGAGTCTTAGCTTTCTTAGCGTTACTTTTTCTACCTTTTCGGATAAGTTGGTTTATAGTCGGCATTCTTATTCTTTTAATCCAATTTCGCGTCGGCACCGGTCGGTATCAATCTACCGATGATAACATTTTCCTTTAGTCCCAACAGCTTGTCGACTCTACCAGAGGCCGCTGCATCGGTCAAGACGTTGCTGGTTTGTATGAACGAGGCCGCTGATAAGAAGCTGTCGGTATTTAACGAAGCTTTCGTGATACCAAGCAGTTGAACTTTAGCTGTCGCAGGCATTCCCCCCGCAGCAAGGACTCTTTCATTTTCCTCTTCATAAGATGCCTTGGTAACGATTTCACCTGCAAGAAGCTCCGTATCACCGCGGTCTTCAATACGGACATTGTTGAACATCTGTTTTACGATAACTTCAATATGCTTATCGTTCAAAGATACACCCTGTGAGGAATACACTTTTTGGATCTCATTGATAATGTACCTCTTTGTTTCCTCAACACCAACAGTTCGCAACAGGTCGGTAAGGTCAAGGTGCCCTGCCGTTAATTTTTCACCTTTGGCTATCAGCTGACCATCCTGGACCATGATCTCTGCGACGGGATCTACCAAGTACTCCACGGTCTGCATATCTTCGGATTTGTCCGTTGCAATTACAGTGATCTTTCTTTCATCACCGGATGTCGATATTTTGACCATACCTGTGATCTCGCTCATTATAGATAAGTTCTTAGGAGCACGTGCTTCTACGATCTCTTCTACCCTGGGCAACCCTTGTGTAATATCTTTTCCTGCGATACCTCCGGTATGAAAAGTCCTAAGTGTAAGCTGTGTACCGGGTTCACCAATAGATTGCGCAGCGGCAACACCGGCTGCCGTACCTATCTGAACTTCTTTTCTTGTTACAAGATCGACACCATAGCACTTTTGACAAATCCCTCTTCTGGTTTCACATGACAAAGGTGATCTTATAAGAACTTTAGATACACCGGATTTTTCAATAGCCTCTACTTCATCAACTGTTATAAGCGTGCCTGCCTTGACAACTATTTTGTTGCCTTTCTTTATATCCTGCGCCAAATACCTGCCCAAAACCCTGTCGCCAAATTTCTGTAGTACGGTTGTTTCATCAGTTCGAACTTCGCGTCCTTTGGTAGTTTCGCAATCTTCCTCACGGACTAGTACATCCTGTGAAACATCTACTAATCTTCTGGTAAGATATCCTGCATCAGCAGTCTTTAAACCTTTGTCAACCAACCCTTTTCGTGCACCTCTTGCGGAAACGAAATATTCCAATCCGGAAAGCCCTGTCTTGTAATTACCGAGAATAGGCAATTGCACGATCTTACCGGTAGGATCAGAAATAAGACCCTTTATACCTGCGATCTGCTTGACCTGGTCTCTTGAAGCTCGTGTGGAACCTGATTTAACAACAACCTTGACCGGATTGTCTTCAGGAAGGCTATCCCAAACCGCTTGGTCAATTTCAGCCGTTACCTGGTTCCAAGCATCCTCAGTCAATCTTTGAGCTTCCGCTTTTGTAATAAGTCCCCTTCTGAAGTTCTTGTCAATTTCTCTTACCGCTTCGCGTCCTTTTTCAATGATCGCATCGTGTTGTTCAGGAATCTTGATATCCGACAAAGCGACTGATTGTCCTGAAATAGTTCCGTAGTGCAAACCAAGATCTTTAAGATCGTCGATAAGTTTTACGATAACTTCATTCGGTTCCTGTTCAAAAGCCTGAGCAAGCAACGATTTGATGCCGCTCTTAGGCATTTCTTTATTTATAAAACCGAAGTTCTCGGGAATTATTTCATTGAACAATACTCGTCCGGGTGTGGTTATAACGATCTCACCGTTGATCCTTACTTTTACACGCTGTCTTAACAATAATTTCGTATCTTTGTACACTTCATAAAAGTAGAGAAGTTCGTCAGTATCAGTAAAGACACCATCATATTCAGGAAGTTTATCGTCTATAGCAGTCATGTAGTAAGTACCAAAGAGCATTATCTTTGTAGGTACCGACATAGGTGAACTATCAGAGGGGTTAAGCAGGTTGTTCGTTGATATCATTTTATTTCTGGCTTCATCCTTTGCCGCTTCCGACAAAGGAAGGTGTACTGCCATCTGGTCGCCGTCAAAGTCCGCATTAAAACCTGATGTAACAGCAAGGTGTAATCTTATTGAATTGCCTTCGATCAGTTTTGGATAGAATGCTTGTATACCAAGCCTCCAAAGAGTGGGAGCACGGTTAAGCATAACCGGATGGTCTTTTACCAAATCTTCAAGTATATCCCAGACTTCCGCCGAACGGCCGTCAAGGAAATATCTGGCGCTTTTTACATTAGGCGCATAGCCGCGTGAAAGGATCTCCCTAAGGACAAACGGCTTGAACAGTTCCAAAGCCATTTCTTTAGGAAGACCACACTCATTTAGTTTTAGGTTAGGTCCGTTAATAATAACAGCACGTCCGGAATAGTCGACTCGTTTACCCAGCAGGTTCAATCTGAAAATACCTTGCTTTCCTTTTAACATATCAGCAAGGGACCTTAGTTCTTTTTTGCCTCGAGTGACTCTGGTTCTTTGTCTTTGCTTTGAGGAATCAAATAGTGCATCAACGGATTCCTGAAGCATTCTTTTTTCATTACGGACAATAATCTCGGGCGCACCAAGGTCCAGTAATCTTTTTAAACGGTTGTTTCTGTTTATTAGCCTTCTGTATAACTCGTTAAGATCTGAAGACGCGAACCTTCCACCCTCCAACTGGACCAGTGGTCTCAGGTCAGGAGGAATGACCGGAACTACATCAAATATCATTCTTTGAGGGTCGATAGATGCTTTTCTGAATTGTTCAACAACTTTTAACCTCTTTGCGAGTTTGGATGCCTTTTGTCCTTTTGCCACTTCAAGGTCTTCACGGAGTTGCGTGGCAAGAGCGTTCAGATCAAGCGTTCCCAAAATACCTTCGACAGCCTCAGCACCAATCCCTGCCCTTGTGAACATATCAAGATAATTAGCTAGATTTAAGTATTCGTTATCGGAAAGAACTGAGTACAATTCTACACTTTCGACCTTCCTCTGGATCAGTCTATAAGTTCGTTCCTGTTCTTCCATCTTTCTTTCATAAGTAGTATATAAAGTCTGTATCTTTTGTTTAAGTTTCAAAGCTTCTTCCTGCGCCACCAGATCATTTGTCTTTTTTGATAATTTTTCGATCTCTTTTTCCATATCTTTGGTCTCGTTATCACGCTCTTTTTCTACAATCCTTTTGCTCTTCTCCAAGTCTTTCTCAACTTCGGAAATTGCCTGGGCTTTTTTAGTACCGTCAATCTGAGTGATGATAAAGGATGAAAAATAGATGACCGATTCTATGCTTCTTGGTGAAATATCCATTAACAAGGCCATCTTGGAAGGAATACCCCTAAAGAACCATACATGTGCAACCGGTGAGGCAAGGTTGATATGACCCATTCTTTCCCTTCGAACACGGGAATGGGTAACTTCAACACCACATTTATCGCATATAACGCCCTTGTAGCGGATACCTTTATACTTTCCGCAATAACATTCGTAGTTCTTTACAGGCCCAAAAATCTTTTCATCGAACAAGCCGTCTTTCTCGGCTTTGAAAGTTCTGTAGTTAATGGTCTCGGGTTTTGTTACCTCACCAAACGACCATGAAAGCATCTCTTCAGGAGCTGCAAGGTAGATCCTTATCGCGTCAAAATTTTTAAGTTCGTTTAGATATTTCATAAGGTGATTCCTCTAAATTACTCCTCCGCCGAGGCTTCAACCTCAGTCAATTTTTCAGCCACATCTTTTTCGACGGTTACAATCTCTCCCGGAATCTCTACTTCGACAACCGACTTTTCCGATTCTTCGGTTGCATCTTTAGTGAAGAGACCTCCCTCTTCTTCTCCGCCAATAGTTTCAAGTCCTAATCCCAAACCGTTCAACTGCCTTACTAAAAGCTTGAATGTTTCCGGTATAGTTGCTTCGGGTATAGTCTTGCCCTGGATCATCGAGCTGTATGCCTGTGTCCTTCCAAGTAAGTCATCGGACTTGATTGTTAACATTTCCTTTAGAACATGTGCGGCACCATAAGCTTCCAACGCCCAAACTTCCATTTCCCCAAACCTCTGTCCACCAAACTGTGCTTTACCTCCAAGTGGCTGTTGCGTGATCAGGGAATAAGGGCCTGTTGACCGCGCATGCATCTTTTCTTCGGACATGTGAATAAGTTTCAAAATGTAGGTTTCTCCTACAACTATTTCGTCGTGGAAATATTCTCCCGTCCTGCCGTCAATAAGCCGCATCTTTCCCGACACGGGAAGTCCCGCGGTCTTAAGTTCCTCCCAGACATTGTCCTCATCTATAGGCTCAAGTGCAGGAATAGCATAAGATTTATTAAGTTTTCGTCCGGCCATTCCTAAAGGAGCTTCAAGGATCTGACCTACATTCATTCTTTTTAAAACAGCTTCGGATGAGAAAACAACATCTATAGGAGTTCCATCTTCCATATGAGGCATATCGATCGTAGGCACGATTGCGGAAATGACACCTTTGTTACCGTGCCTTCCTGCAAGTTTGTCCCCAACTTCGATTTTCTTCTGTTGGGCAACATATATAGTAATCTCTTCCAACACACCTGCGGGAAGCTCTTCATTGTCTTTTCTTGTTACCCTTTTCACACCGATAACAACACCGTGTTCACCATGAGGCATGGTCAAAGAATTATCGCGGACATCTTTTGCCTTTTCACCAAATATCGCTCTTAACAAGCGTTCTTCCGCTGACAAATCGGCCTCACCTTTAGGGGCTACTTTTCCTACCAAAATATCCCCTGATTTCACTTTGGATCCCGGAGCGACGATACCATCCTCATCAAGATTTCTAAGAACCTCTTCGGATACGTTTGGGATGTCACGGGTAATTTCTTCAGGCCCAAGCTTTGTTTCAAGAACCGAAACATTGTAATCCGAAATATGAACGGAGGTTAAAACGTCGTCTTTTACCAGACGGTCTGAAATTACAATACCATCTTCAAACTCGTACCCTTCCCAGATCATATAGCCTACCGTAACATTTGTTCCGATCGAAAGTTCGCCATGAACAATACCAGGTCCTTCAAGGAGTACATCACCTTTTTTGATCTTTTGTCCGGTCGCAACTCTTACGTACTGGTTGTAACAGGTATCAAGATTTGATTTTAGGAACTTTGCGGGTAAATATTCTGATTTACCTTTCTTATTCTTATATTCAACCACCACTTTAGAACCATCCGCATAAACTACAGTTCCCTCAGCTTCTGCTTTGATAACGGCTTCCGCATGTTCGGCAATAGCGTCTTCAATACCGGTTCCAACGATAGGAGCTTCAGGTTTGACCAAAGGAACAGCCTGGGACATTTGCTGTGTACCCATAAGTGCCCTCCCAACGTCGTCGTTAGCAAGGAACGGAATAAGTCCCGCGGAAATACCGACGATCTGCATGGGAACAACTTCAATATATTCTGCGTGTATAACGTCGCCCAAAATAAACGTACCGCCTTTTCGTAAAGGCACCTGGGTTTGTGTGATACGGTTCTTACTGTCAAGTTCTACCGATGCGTCAGTAATAAAACAATTTTCTTCGTCGTAAGCTGCAAGATAAACTATCTCATCGGTTACTCTAACCCGCCCGTCTTTATCTTTTACAAGCTTAATATATGGGGTTTCTAAAAATCCATATTGATTAACTTTTGCATACATTGCCATGTAGTTTATAAGACCGATGTTAGGTCCTTCAGGAGTACGAACCGGACAGATGCGCCCAAACGAAGAATAATGGACGTCACGGACAGCCATGCTAGCGCGTTCTTTTGTCAAACCGCCGGGACCCATGACAGATAATCTTCTCAAATGGTCGAGCGAGGTCAATGGGTTTTGCTGGTCCTGCATCTGTGACAGTGCATTTGATGCAAAGAAACTGTGAATGTTGGCTGCTACTGCTCGGGGTGATATCAGTACCGAAGGTTCCGGAAGCTCTTCCCTTGGCTGGAGGCTCATCTTTTCCTTAATATTCTTTTCCATTCTAAGAAAACCGATCCTGACTTGGTTCTGCAAAAGTTCTCCGACACTTTTAACGCGTCTGTTGGCAAGGTGGTCCACATCACTAACACCTTCAAGTCCATTATTGATCTGAATAATTCTTGATATGATCTTGAGTAAATCTTCCAGATGAAGGAGACGATGATCCGGATCGTTAGGGAAATTCAACCCCAACACCTGATTGAGTTTGAATCTTCCTACCTCTCCAAGGCTGTACCTTCGCTTATTAAAGAACATGGACTCCACAAGAGCTCTTGCATTTTCCAAGACTAAGGGTTCTCCGGGTCTCATTTTTCTGTATATTTCTATGGACGCTTCGTCATAGCTTGAAGAAGGGTCCTTCGCCAAGGTGGCATCCGTATAGTTGATCTCGGGGTTTGTTTCCACTTCAGCAAAAGCTGCTCTTATATCATCATCGCTGTCAAGACCGAAAACTCTAAGTAAAGTAGTAATGGTGATCTTTCTTTTCCTGTCTATCTTTACGCTAATAACTCCGCTTCTTGCAGTTTCAATTTCTAGCCATACACCGTTCTTGGGAAGAACTTTTGCACCTGCAAGGAATTGGCCTGTGATCGGGGATGTGGAACCTGTGAAAAGCACGCCTTCGGATCTTATCAACTGATTGATAATAACCCTTTCAACGCCATTTACGATAAAGGTTCCCCATTCAGTCATCAAGGGTATATCGCCCATATAAATAACTTGTTTCTTTTGTTTTTTGGCTAAAGGATCCTGAATAGTTGCGGTTAAATACCAGGGTGCATCATATGTCCTGCCTGTATGGAGAGCCTGCTCAACGCTGATGTTCTCTTTTTCGATCGTAGGATTGTGGAGCGAAAGAACCCATCCTCTGCCGGAATAGTCTTCAATAGTTCCAAGTTCATCCAGAACTTCCTGGATACCCTCTCTTTTTAACCATTCGTAGGAGTCTAATTGTATGCTTGATAAATTTGGTAGGGAGAGGCTTACTTTTCTGGTTGAAAAATTATGTCGCATTAAAAAATGTTACCTTTTTTTAAATAATTATCTTTAATCTTTTTGATAAAAAAAACGTCTTTTTTGTTGTTGATTAAGTGCTGAGTTGCTTTTTAGTAGAAAAGAACCGGAAACGTCCTTTTGATAGAAATACCCACACGCCCCCTAAGAGCAACAGTGGGTAACTTACCACAACCGTAGGCACTTGTCAACAAATAACGTTATCATATAAACCCAATTTTGTTAAGTGGCCAAAACCTTAAAACGGCTTTGCCAAGGATCATGCTTTCATCTATTTTCCCAAAATAACGTGAGTCCGCTGAATTACCGCGGTTGTCACCTAAAACAAAATACTCCCCTGCTTCAAGCTGTATAAACCTTCCTTCTTTCACTTTAGGCCCACCACCCGTACATTCCGAGTCATCCAGGTATGGTTCTTCGATCACAAACGTTTTTCCGTCTTTTGAAATGTATATCT
>LCBS01000010.1 GCA_000997355.1 candidate division WWE3 bacterium GW2011_GWB1_41_6 | reverse complement strand
TTTTGGAGGGCGACGTCGGTTCCGGCAAAACAGCAGTGGCCGCGACGGCTGCTTATGCTGTTGTCACTTCTAGGCCCAAAGGACAGGACTTCGGGACTTTGCAGGCGGCTTACATGGCACCAACGGAAATTCTGGCAAATCAACATTATGCGACTTTTGGATCATTCTTTGAGAACCGCGATATTGTAGTGGAGTTGATCACCGGCGCGAACAAACCAAAGAACAAAAACTGGAATGTGCTTATTGGGACTCACGCGTTACTTTTCAGTCCCGGAGAAAGTGAAGGAGTAGGTCTGGTGGTAATTGACGAACAGCATAGGTTTGGGGTTGAACAGCGAGCAAAACTTCTCCACATGAATAAAGGGATATACGTTCCACACTTATTGACCATGACGGCAACACCAATACCCCGAACCCTGGCACTAACGCTGTTTGGTGATCTTAGCATTTCGACATTGACCACTCCACCTAATAAAAATAAAAAGATCACAACAAGCGTCGTTCCCCAAAGACAACGGGATGCAACATACAAACTAATCCGGGAGAAAAACGAACCTACATTTATCGTATGTCCCCTAATCGAGGAATCGGAAAGCGCAAGTTTAGGGAATGTTAAAGCTGCTGAAGCTGAATTCGAATCACTAAAGAACGGGGTTTTTGCAGGCGTGAAAATGGGATTGCTACACGGACGTATGAAGTCAAAAGAAAAGCAGGAAGTAGTTGAAAAGTTCAAGAGCGGTGATATAAAAATCCTTGTCTCTACCCCAGTTATAGAAGTAGGTATTGACGTTCCGGAAGCAACCGTTATGGTCATAGAAAGTGCCGAAAGATACGGCTTAGCCTCGTTGCACCAGCTAAGGGGCAGGGTAGGGCGTGGAGATAAACCGGGGTATTGCCTGGTTTTCATGTCAAACAACTCACAGAAGGCGTTCCAGCGCCTCAAACACCTTGAAAACACCGATAATGGGCTGGAATTGGCTGAGATAGATTTGCGTATTAGGGGAGAGGGTGATATATACGGTACAATGCAACATGGCTTTAAAAAATTCAAAGTTGCCAATCTGGGAAATATAGAATTACTGGAAACTGCTAAAGAAGCGGCTCAGAAATACTACCCACAATTAGACAACTATCCTAAACTTAAAGAAAAATTGGATTCACGGAGCGGTAGATTGGTAGAAAAGAATTAAATATTATGTTAAGAATCACGTCCGGAACAGCAAAAAATAAGAGACTAAAAGTCCCTGAGATACAGGGAATACGCCCTGTTCAGGAAATTGTGAAACTGGCTATTTTCTCAATCATTGGTGAAAAAGTAGATGACGCCAGGTGTCTTGATCTGTTCGCAGGCAGCGGTAATCTGGGACTGGAAGCATTGAGCAGGGGAGCACTGTGGTGTGATCTTGTTGACGAACAGTGGAACGCCCGCATGTCCATCCAGGAAAATATCAAGAACTGCGGATTTGAAGAAAAAGCGGAGGCTCATATGAGCGATGCGGTAAAGTTCGTAGCAAATACATCAGATAAATACGACATAATTTTTGTAGACCCGTTTTACGAGGATTCGGCTCACAAGTTCCTGGTAAAAAACCTTGGGGAGATCCTTGAGAAAGACGGTTTAATATTCTTTTTACATGGAGAAAAATTGGATATTGAATACCTGCTTCAGGATTCAAACTTGAAAATAGATGACCAGCGTAAATATGGTAAAACAAGAATGAGTATCCTAAAGCTGAATAATTAATCTACTGCTTTAGAATACTCATTATAAATTGTAGTTTTTACTTTATGATCAGCTAAGGATCACTTTACGCCCGCCAACGCAAATATAAGGTGCCTTGGTCATACGCCCGTACACATGATATGGTACGTTGCGCATATCATTCGGTCCCCGAAGAATCACATGTGCGGGTACACCGATACCTCGGTCAAAACGCTTCCAGCCGGGTTTCTTCAAAAGTTCGGTCAACAAAATAGGTTTTGCCATCAGATCTAAAGCGCTGTTAGTCACGTGTCTGCTCCTTCTATTGAAATAGTTGGGATTTATGTGATAAAACTACGAACTTTATAATAACATAAACAAGTATTTGACAAAACCATCTATCCCCACTATATTTACCCAGTTAAAGAGCTTGATTAAATAAGTTCTATTAAGGATAATACCTATATGGCAGTACCAAAAAGACGAAAAAGTAAGAGTAGAACCAGAAAAGGTAGAAACGCTCACTATACAAGAGCTGAAGTAAAAGCCGTAAAGACCAAAGACGGAAAAGCTTATAAGAGAGCTCACGTAGAGGAAAGAATCGAACTCTAAAAAGTTCGAATTGAAAATGAAGTCAAGAACTGATCCCAGACACACAGCCAGAAAACTTGCTTTGACAAGTATTTTTTGCTGGCTATTCTCTGAGATAAACGACGAGGAATGTTTGCTGCTGGCACAAGACTTACTAGGGTATGAGGATGCGGACCCGGAATTGACGAAATCCATAATAGAAGGCGTTAAAAAGAGCAACAACGACATCGATAGAATTATTGAAATGTCGGCTCCTGAGTGGCCACTTGATAAGATATCGAAGGTTGATCTGGTCATTTTGAGGATAGCTATATATGAACTTTTATATAGCAAAAGCGTGCCTGAAAAAGTCGCCGTTGACGAAGCTGTGGAATTGGCAAAAGAGTTTGGGAACGACACATCGCAAAGGTTCGTTAACGGAGTGTTGGGAAACGTTATCGAGCATAAGAAAGAGCATAAAATATGAGTAACTATTTACAAATAATAAAAGAGCTAGTCTCCGAAAGAACCGGTCTGGAACCTTCCGAGATCACAAAAGAATCCTTTTTTGAGGATGACTTGAATGTAAGCGAGATGGAACTCATCGACATCCTCGAAGAACTTGAGGAAACGTACAAAACGGACCTTGTAGAAGAAAGGGATAACATCGATTCGGTCGAAAGCCTAATGGATATCCTTTCGGAAAAACTGGACTAGAGCTAGAATAGTACTATGGAAATCGATACCGCCAAACTCTCAATAATACTAGGTACACCAATAGAAAACACCGAATTGTTTAAAACTGCGTTTACACACAGGTCATACCTGAACGAACATCCAAATTACCCCAACCCTTCCAACGAAAGATTGGAGTTTCTTGGGGATGCCGTACTACAGCTTTTGTCATCAGAATTCCTATTTCATACATACGAAAAATCACCTGAAGGGGACTTGACCAATTTCCGAGCAGCAATAGTCTGCACACCCTCACTGGCTGAGGAATCACGCAGACTTGGGTACGGGCATTTCCTGTTATTATCAAACGGTGAAGAGGCAAGCGGTGGCCGTGACCGGGAATATATTCTGGCTAACACCTTTGAAGCTGTTTTAGGTGCATTGTATAAAGAATGTGGTTTGGAATTCTGCAGGGAGTTCGTTCAAAAAGAACTGTTCTATAAGGTCGAAGATATTGTAAAAAGGGAGCAATACAAAGACGCTAAATCTAAGTTCCAGGAAATAGCACAGGAACGTTTTGGAGTCACCCCATCTTACGAAGTACTGGAATCCTGGGGCGCTGACCATGAAAAAACGTTCAAAGTTGGTGTATATTTAGGTACTTCCCTTAAAGGCGAGGGAACCGGAAAAAGCAAGCAGAAAGCTGAACAGCAAGCAGCGATTGATGCATTAGACAAATTATAGATGCTCTGTTAAAATCTCACAGTATGTCAGTAACAATTAGACTCGCAAAGGTAGGAAAGAAGAACGCACCAAGCTACAAAGTTGTGGTTGCCAATACACGTGATAAAAGAACGGGTAAATACCTGGAAGTTTTAGGATATTACAACCCTTCCATGAATCCCGCGCAACTTAAGATTGATAAGGAAAAAGTAGAAAAGTGGCAAAAACAAGGTGCGATGACCACAAAAGCCATTGACGATCTTTTGGCCGGAACTTACAAATATGTAAAATACGCACCCGGAAGTAAAACTGCTAAGGAAGATACCGAACAAACAGAAGAAAAATCAGAATGAAAGAGTTTATAGAATACTTAATCAAACAAATCGTAACCCGTCCGGAAGAAGTCCAGGTCACTGACACTTTTAACGAAGTAGACAATACATACAATTACCGTGTTACTGTTTCACAGGACGATATGGGTCTGGTCATCGGTAAAGAGGGCAGGACTATAAAAAGTATAAGGGCTTTGACAAGGGCTAAAGCGATCAAGGATGGGGTTAGGATCAATTTGGAACTCGCCGAACCTGAAGGTAAAACCGAAGATGCTGACCTTTGACGTTATCACACTCTTCCCCGAACTATTTGAAGAACATCTAAACCATCTCCCTTTTAAAAAAGCTATTCAAAAAGGCTTACTGAAAGTAAATCTCCATAATCTAAGAGATTACGCGCTTGATAGCTACGGAACCGTGGATGGTAAACCTTATGGCGGAGGAACGGGTATGGTATTGATGGTAGAGCCGATAAGCAAAGCTCTGGGCCGGATAGAGAATAAGGAAAGAACAGTACTCATGTCGCCACGAGGAAAAAAGTTCGACCAAAAGAAGGCGGGTGAGTATGCGGGTCTGCAGCAGATAACTTTAATTTGCGGGCGCTATGAGGGTGTTGACGCGAGGGTTGAAGAACATCTTGTGGACGAGAGTGTATCTGTGGGAGACTATGTGCTGTCGGGAGGGGAATTACCTGCTCTTGCTATAATGGAAAGTGTCACCAGGCTGCTGCCGGGTGTGTTAGAAAAAGAAGACGCTGCGGCAAAAGAATCATTTGAAAACGGTTTTCTTGAACACCCTCAATACACACGCCCTGAGGACTTTAAAGGAATGAAAGTGCCTGAAGTTCTATTATCGGGAAACCATAAAGAAATTGAGAAATGGAAAAAGGAAAACAGTACAAAGATCGACTAGTTCCCTCCGAACGGATTATCTTCCAGCGCATCCTCTTCTTCTACAACTACATCTTGAGTAGTTTTCTCTTCGGCGCTTTCGGAAGCTTCCTGCACCACTTTTGAGGATATTTCGTCTATAGAGATCCTATAATATTTGAGTCCTTTTATTTTGTTGATCATACTTGTGAACTCCGGGTCAGTAATATCAAGCGTAACGGCATCGTCAGTCACTGCCGTGGATTCTACAAAAAGGTATGGGGATTTTAGATCAAATGTTATAACCAATCCTGTAGATTCTTCACTCGTGTCATTGCTATACCTGAACGATTCCACATCCACCAGACGTGCCGAGTTTTCCAGGTTCCTTAGAAAGTTCGTAAACTGCTCCATGTTACCCTTAGCACCCATGGTAACGTTTACTACTTTATATGAGCTGCTCGTTGCTGTGGAGACTTCGGTCTCATTTACCGTAGGCGCAACGCCAAGATCGGTAAATGAATAGTTCATTTTAGTAACCTCAAGACCTGACTCGGTTGCGATCATGTCAATTTGTGTAAGAAGTTCAGGCACCATGGCTACTTCCACAAGCACATCCTTTACCAATGCTGAGTTCTCATCTACCACGCTCATATAATCAAGAAGCTTCTTTAATGTGTTCCTCTTTGACTCTAAAGTGTTGTTTAGAACTTCTTTGGCTTCCTTGTCATGCTTAAGTTTGGGAAGTGCTCTGTATGACGGATAAAAGATAACAAGAACAAGGAAAGCCGTTGCGCCCAACGATATCAAAGGAATAATGAAATTCACTAAAGTGTCTTTCAACGCGCTTGTTTGTGCATCAAAATTTGTTCTAGAAGATAAGTTCATATTTACCTCATTAAAGCCTCCGGCTTATACTCAACCAAAATAAAGAACGTGATCTTGTTAGCCCTGTTCTCCAGGCTTACGCTGTTTAATGTTACAGTTGCAAATATTTTTTCATCCGCGGATAGGTCGGTAATAAATTTAGAAATTGAAATATAGTCGTTAGATTCGCCCGTGATAGTAACTTTATTACCGGGGTTGACTGTCATATCCATCAAAATTATCGTCTCAGGAACATGCTTATTAATCTCATCAAGAAGTCCCGAGAAGTATACCCTGGACGTATATATGGACTTTAACGCATGAAATCTGGTATCAAGGTTGCGCGCGCTAATTTCTATTGTGGAAAGTCCTTGAATTTCGGTGCGTAAATCCTCGATATTGTTTTCGTGCTCCCGGATCTGACCTTTTATACCTGTAACCTGGTAAAAAAAATACGCTGACAAAAGACCCACAACTATTAAAAGTAGTATTGTGAAAAGAGTGCTCAACTTAACGAGCTGGGTTTTACTTTGTTCTTGTTTTTCCTCCTGAGGAATCAGGTTTATGCTTTGTGACATATTTTTATACTTCTTTTAAAGCAAGACCGACCGCTGTCGTATATATCGGCCCTTGTTCCAGTAACCTGTCCTTCTGGGAGATAACTTTTTCGGAGAACTCGATGTTCTTCCAAGGATTTGCGAGTTCTACCTCGAAATCCAAATTGTTGGCCATGTAGAAGAAAAGTCCCGGCATCAGGGCAGTTCCTCCGGAAAGTATCATCCTATTAATACTAATGTTTGGATTGTGAGTTGTAAAGAATATTTTTGATCTCTTTACTTCCAAAATAATATTATCAAAAACCGGCTTCAAAATATTATATATCTTACCTTCTACCTGATTGATATCAAGACCGTAAACCTTCTTATATTCCTCTGCTTGCACATAATCAAGACTCAATCCTTGTGATATAGACCTAGTTAGAACATCCCCACCTACTGATACACTTCTTGTGAACCTCACTGACCCGCGGTAGGTGATAATGATCAGCGTTTCGGAAAATCCTACATTCACCAGAATGCTTGCTGAAGGATGCTCGGAATTATCTCCAAGAACACGACCTAAAGCAATAGTTTCAGGTTCGATACCCCTTGGTATTAATTTTGCACCTCTTAATATCGATACATACTTTTCCAAAATGCTCTTTTTAGCAGCAACCAACTCAATATTCATCTTGCCTTTTTCCACAGTTTCATCGTCAATTTTTTGATAGGAAAGGCTAACTTCTTTGAGGGGAAGGGGAATGTACTGTTCGGCCTCGTACTGAATCGAATTTTTAAGTTCCTTGTCGCTCATTTCGGGAACTTTGATCATCCTCATATATACCTGATGTTCGGGAAGTGAAACAACAACATTATTGGTTCTGAAACCCGTTTCGGTGAAAAAGTCTCTAATCGCAGTGGAGTAGTCCATGAGATCCTCTTTAGTTTCGGATTCCATGTTCAAGCGCTGATTTTCGTATGAACCGTACCTTAAAAGGATATTCTTACCTTTCTCCTTTTCAAGTTCCACGGCACGGAAATTATGTCTACCTAAATCAAGACCTACTATGGGCATGCTTATATTTTACATATTTGAACCTAATTGGACAATGGGTCAGTTGCTGACTTTGAGTACAACACATAATCAAATTCACCGGGAAGATGAGGGTCGGATTTTATCGCCACTACTTTTTTAACTTGATCATCTACCATACCCTGCGATGTGACCACAATACCCTGAGAAGGTAGTGTTGCGCCAACCGCGGGGACTATAAATGCTTCAACACTGTTGTACACAGCTTTAAGTCTGAAAATTACCGGGTTGACTCTTCCTGTAACCGTAAAACAACTGGAATCCCCGCCCGAACCTGCCGCTGTATCAAACCCATTACTCCCATTCAATGATGCGGTAGAGTTATAAGCATAGTTATCTACCGCGTAACTTCCTACTGTACCGTAAAAAAACATACCTGTTATTGAAGGTACATCACCGGAGGGCGGTTCGTTCCAACACACTTGAAAGTTTGTATTGTCAGGATAGCCTTTAAGATTAACTTCCGAGATATCAGCTACTGAGAGATCTACCGGAAAAGGGTCAGCTGAACGTCCAAGGTAACTCAAACTTATCTCTGCCTTAGCCTCTACACCATCATCACCTATAATATTTACAATACATTCAGCTCCACAGTTACCAAAGTTTATGTAGCCTTCTAAAGTCGCCATCGGTAATACAAGCATCTTCTCCACACCTGCTTCAGCAACTGCAACTGCCCTGTTGGACGAATCCGTATTAGTTAGGTTCCTTATATGAGAAATGAAAGTAGTGGAAATACCAACCCCAATGGCCAAAGCAATGAGCATGACTAAAACAATTATTATAAGGGTCTGGCCGCTTTGATTGGTAGCTTTCATATAGTATATCCCGATCTAGTAGGAACCCCGTGCTACTAACGTGTTATTAAGGGTAACTGTGCCGGAAAAAGTTGTACTGGGGTTTGGTGTAGCCGAAGAGAATGTCATGTTTATTTTTATAACATAAGGTTTGTCACTCGTGAGAGTAAAGGCAGGAGTGCCGGTAACAAGAACCCCTGTTGCCGAATCGTTCGCCGTAAGAGGAGCTTGGGAGGCACAATTAACAGTATCGAAACTCCTATTCAGCAATCCGGCCGCTGTCACTACATAACACACTCTTTTTCCATTCTTATTAATAAAATGTAGTGTATTTCCGGAGGCCCCTACCGCCGCTGGTGTAACAACACTGGTCGCACTCCTAAACTCTTTTTCAAGCTTGAGCAGAACAAAGTTTGAAGTGCTTTCAATTTCATTTGATACCTGAGTTTTTCCAAATGTTCTTGTTAAAGAAATAATAATATCTCCTGCGATACCTACAGTTACAAGTAGTATTGCAACTACGACAACAAGTTCTATTAAAGTGAATCCTGCGGCTTTGTTGTTCACTGGTTTAGATGTTTTTATCATCATAAATTCCTCCAGTTTGAAAGGTCGGTATAAATATAAGTATTCTTTGTTTGACCCCCAACTACCCAAGTTACACGGACGTTGAATCTAAGGATGTTTTGCGCGGGACTCAAACCACCTCCGTTCGGATTGGTTACCCAGAAGTACCTTCTCATATTCTCGCCTCCGCCGGTGTTTATAACCTCTCCCGTAGTTGATACAGCCTGAGCAATGCCTAATGAACTATTTATATAACAATACTCCCCAACAGTATCACAGGCAGGAACAACAGAGTTATAAAAACTGAGCCAAGTGTTGGTGGTATCCCTTTTAGCCCTTAGCCGCTCTAGTTCCTCTGTAGCATACTTAGAGCCCATTATCATAAGCTTGCTTGTTGTTGAAGCTCTTAAAGTATAAACGCTCAGTGATACTATGGATGTTACAATGATCATAGCTACACCCATGGCAGCAATCGTTTCGATCAGTCCAATACCTTTTTCGTGAGTAATGCTTTTATGTTTTATTTGCTTTTTATAATAGAACATATTACGAACAAGACATATTCGTTAAATTAATAATAATCCTACCGGGACCGTTCATTTCAACCCGCCTGCAATTGCTGGTTGCACCTGATGCTCCGACAATAACTGCACCTGTATTAACGATATCCCCATTATCGTTGTTAAAAAACACACAACGATGTGACGATCCGGTATACCGCAAATCACTTGGAAGTTTGGTGCTGACAGATCTTAGTATATATGTTGTTGTGTTATATGAATCGGTGCAAAGAATAGGATCCGTCGTGTTTAAGCTAGTAAAATAATCGTAGGTGCCGCTATCAGGTCTGAAATGTACACCCCAATATTTCACATTTATATCATCTGAAAAGGAACCTGCTAAAGCTTTGATCTGTGTGGAACGCAGGTCGTTCTTTATTTGCTCCTGTGCCTGCCGTAAATTCTGGTTTGTAACATAGCTATTGAAACCCGGTAGGATAGCTCCGGTCAGAATGGACATAATCGCAACGACGATCAAAAGTTCGATCATTGTAAATCCGTAGTATAGGGCAGCTTTTCTCATACAAAATAATTCTATCAGAAAATTGTCAAATCGTTTCCAACTTCGTAAATATCAGGATCAGTTCCTCCATCATCAGCCGCGTAGGCTGTAAAGTACTCCAAGCGTGCATTAAGTTCGTAGCTTGTACCGGAAAAAGAATATGAGTACTGATACATGCCTGTATTAATGGGATCAACAGGCACTTTTACCATATACAAGGACAACTCCTCCGGAGTAGGGTAGCGGTCATTCTCAAGCCGGAACTGGTTCACTCCGCTTTCGAAAGTATTAAGATCGCTTAATCTGCGGTTATCGCGCGCACGGGCTTTTAGTTCACCGGGACGGATTATCAATGAAACACCCGAGATCAATATCATAATGACACTTATGGAGATAATAAGCTCGACTATAGTGAAGCCTCCAGCTTCCTTTTTTACAAAAGTGAAGCCTGTTTGATTTTTAATTGGGGTTTTGTACACCATAACACGGTGCCCCACAGTTACAGCCTACCACCGTTGAGGAACTGCAATTAGGTACGGAACTGCAAACACTATCCGTTGCAGAATCGCTAAGTTCCATACGGGCGGTTAAAACGTATTTATTATATGGACTAGTACCATTACTTCTATATAAGTAACCAGCGTTTCCCGCACTGCAAGGGTCATTATAAGTTCCTGCCGGCTTTGGATCTTTCGGTACTTTAGAAATATAAGGAGCGAAAGCCGGGTATACGGTTGGTAGTGTGCCAGCTATCCGCCACTGTGAAGGCGTCTGAAGATACGTCCTGTTATCGGCATAGTACAACTCAAGAGCTGCTTGTATTACTTTAAGATCGCTTTTTCTCTGCGAATCACGGGCTTTTTGCTGTATACCAGACGAGTTCAAGACGGCAAGAACAACACCGCTCAAAACACCGATTATCAATACGACGATCAAAAGTTCAATTAAGGTGAATCCTTGGGATTTGGACAGTGTTTTTTGTTTGGGCATATTTAAATTGTAGGTCATTTTATTTCTCATGTCATCAAGTAATATTTACCGGTCGTTATCGCTCATAGGCAACCGTCCGAGTTAGCTCTGTTTATATACGAACATTCCTTAACTAGCCCCCAGTCAGAACTATACTTATATATAAGGTTCGCATCCGTTGATTTTATTACATAAACCACAAATTTACCGGCCGATACGTATACGTATTCATAAAACGAGTTAACAGGCTCTCCATCCGGCCAGTTTTCTACATAGTTTATAACCACGCTCTTTGCTACAGCTTCTGTTAAAGGATAATCCCCGGGCAATTCGCCTGCATAGTAGGCTTCTATACCGATGGCCAGTTTCTGCAGATTCGACTGCTTAACTCCGTCTTCAGAAACCCTTTTTTTATCTCCGGAATTTATAACCTGCAAAGTAAACGTGGATAGAACGGCAACCAGAGAAACAACTACAACGAGTTCCACAAGAGTAAATCCCAGCGTGTTATTCGGTCGTATTATGTTTATATTACTTTTCTTCATAAATCTAACAACCTGTACATGTCGTTGTGGCTGTACTTGAACAATCTTTTATTTTAGGCAAAACCCCGGCCGGAGGATTTGAGCAATATTTAATTATCTTGTTTGGCACTGAGGCCATCGGAACATACACCCAAAACTCAGTGTTGGTAGGGGAGTTGGTACGGTATGTATAAGTTCCCGGGCTCGCCGGCCATTTTATATAAGTTGAAGTAGCAGCTGCGGTAGCAGGATAATATCCCTGACCGCTACGATAAGCTTCCACACCTGCAACAATTTTTTCTATATTAGTTCTTTTTACAGCATCTTCCGCGCGTTGTTTTTGTTTCGTAGAACTAACCACATTCAACATAACACCCGATAAAATTCCGATCAGGCTTATCACAATAAGAAGTTCCATCATAGTGAATCCGTATTGTTTAAACTTGTTCTTCTTAAATGACCTCATAAACAAGTACCCAAACCGGCGGTGATAGTACATTTCTTGATCTCACCCCAACTTGATGAATATTTAAAATATTTAGCCGGATCTGCACTACTCTGAATATACATATAAAAATCCATAATCGGGGGTGATCCGACCGGTGTATAATTTACCCCTGCCGGCCAATTCTTAATAAAGGGATTTGGATCTGTAGTGTTGTTGGGGTATTTTCCTTCAGAAGTACGGTGTGCTTCTAAACTATCAGCCAATGTACGCATATTGGACTGCTTGACGGCATCCTCCGTCAGCTTACGCTTACTGTCAGCATTGATAATTCTCATGCTGATCCCGGACAATAATCCGACAATACTGACCACTACCACAAGTTCTATCAAGGTGAATCCATTTTTATTTAGTAAACTTCTCTTTTTCAAATTAAGCATTTGCATTTTTCCTAAAAAAAAGCCCCGCCCTGAAGCGGGGCTTTCATTTGTCAAACAAAGCTACAGAGCTGCACAGTTAAGTCCTGTGGCACCGCAGAGGTACATCTTTGAGTCAAGACTCTTATACATAAAAAGATTTGGCGAGCCATAAGCTCGAGCTACTAATCTATAATCTGTTGTTGTAGCAGTCCATGCACCAGCAGCGACTGGAGAAGCGTTGTCCGTTCCAGCATATCTGTAATAACACTGGGTTGTTCCGGTTCCGTAATAGTTGAGTGTGGCACAAAAAGCGCTAAGCGGGCTATTGTTTACTTCGAATCTGCAGTCAGCAGTTGTCGCCGTGGCACAATCCGCTCCAAATCCGGTCGCTTCAATACCTCCTAAGAATTCCACTTCATCAGGAATTCTTCCGTAAGCCGAAATATAACTGTTCGTAGACAAGGCTATTTTGTTTATTGCAGATCTTACAACTGCATCCCTGGCTCTATTTTGCTGTGCGGTTGGGTTGATAACAGCTATTAAGACCCCGGCTAAAATGCCGATGATGATAATAACGATCAAAAGTTCGATAAGGGTGAAACCTTTTTGTGAAGATTTAAATGTCATATTGTCTACACCTCCTTTCATATTGGTATAGCTTATTTTCTTGCTATCAAAATAATTGGGCAGCATACGATTCATAGCTAATATAAGTATGAGATTTACAATCTCCGAAGTCAAGGATGTTATAAGTAGTCCCACCCTGCCTGATTAGAAAAGATACCAAAGTCAAAAATCCCTGGAAGATATGAGTAAGACTTGAAAACCCTGACCTGACGTGAAATCTGAACTACTCCGTCTTGAACAAGCTCACCTGTTGAAGTTACTTGATACCCTTGAACGGGTAGGGAGGGGTTGAATACGCCTACTTTTATATCTCCGCCAACAGCACGTAAACGTAATGCTTTGGCGGCTGCAGGAACGTTGATATTTCTGCAATAGGTGTATCCACGTGCAGAAGGTGAGTTTGCTGAGTTGACAAATGTAAACCCGGAGACTGAATAATCAATTTGGTTTGGCTGAGTCTGCACAAATCCGGTTGTAAAACCACCACGTCCTTTCAACTGGTTGCTCCCGTAAAACATATAAATAATATCTCCGGCTGCACCTTCAAGTGAAAAGCAGAACTGAACCGTACTCGACACCACAGCCACCTCGGTTAATGTATCTTGTTCCAGTCTGAACTCATACCCACGATTCACGCCTGTAACTACAGGATACTCATCAACCCTAACATATGCTTTTGCGTCGACGTTATCCAAACCCAGACCTGTGTAGTTTATTAAACACTCTTTTCTAATAGGATCGTATGAAACATCATCTCCTGCATCATCACATAGATAGTCGGCGACAGTGTCGGTATCAAAAGCGTCTGAAATAGCTTCCAATTGTCCTACGGATAATTTTATAAATGATTCAGCCCCTCCTTCCGCAGCCGCTAAAACACGCTCTGACGTATCTGATTGAGCGGTTCTCGAAACGGAAGATAAAGTTCTAAGCGAGACATTGACGCCTACAGCTAAAGCAACAGTCATAGCAACTATGACAAAAAGAAGCGCCTGCCCGTCTGCTTTAAGTATGTAAAACCTATTCAAATTTAGAAATCTTTTTTTCATTTTATTAATTCATCCAAATAATTTCATTCGTCGTAAGTCCGGTATAGTTTGGAACGGTAGAGTTCTTTTGCTGATCAGTCAGCATATTAATATATCTTACATTATATTTGATATGTTCTGAAGGGGACGCATTATTATCAACTGAATCCCTGGAACGGGAGAAGCCTATATTAGCTCCAGCAATTAAAGGCCCCTCAACAATTACTGTTGTGTCGGTACCAGTTCCGGCACTTATACTGGGGAAAGTTATTGTCCCGGAGGTTAGTATTGCCATTTCTATATGCGCTCTGGTTGTTTCGGAAGTTATTGACGTACCAATCGCTGGATCTATGATCACATTTCTGTTTGTTACTAGAATAATTCTATGTGTAGCAGCTTGAGCCAGGATCGTTCCCCTGATAGTTACAGATTGACCGGGGTTACCGGTAAGATATACGACGACTACACCGGGAACAGGAAGGAAACCGATCCTGTTTTCGTAAGAAATTGGAGAACCAAACATTGTTAGATTACTTGTTACATAAACCATGTTTGGATTCAAACCTGACAGAGTGTTGGTGTTTATTGCATTGGTAGGTACGGTAAACAAAGGATTACCTATAGAATTCGTATGTCTTGAAGGCCATACCTCTTTATAGGGCATGTTCTTGATGAACTGAGGAGGGCTGGATTCCGAAATCCTCTCCGGCGCGGGAGTGGCAGTGTCACGGACCAGATTAATTTGCCCATACTGTCCAGGGTTTTTACCGGCTATAACGTACCCTGGTATCTGTTCCGGAATGTTAACTGAAACTGCCCTCTTCGCCAAAGCAGCGGCGGAATAACCGCTGTAGATGGTTGTAGGCTGTGTTAAGGAAATTCCACTTTTCCCTGCATAGACATCTCCGCCAGTGGAAGTGAACCAACCCGGATCCGCAACACCTGTGGGGCATGTTCGTGTTCCAAAGGGACCATATGCTTCTCCGTTATATCCTCTAACCTGAAATTCATAAATTGAATTTGATATAAGATTAGGTGGTGTTAGGTAAGTAGTTGAGGTAATCCCCGGAACGGTCGTCCACGTACCGGTGCCTTGCCTTCTGTACTGGAGATAGTAAGAATTATTGTTGACACCGCAAGGCACACCCCAGCTGGTAGGGGTGGACCAATTCACCCTGATAGATTCTTTTGTCATAGCTGCACAAGTTGGGGTAACTATCGTCGGAGCAGTAGGACATACTTTGAGCGTACATACATCCTGTCCTGATGCATTACAATCATAATAACTGGTACCAAGATATACCAAGGGGAATAATGAGACGTCAGGATTTCCGGTACATCCTTTACCAAAAGTATCCTTTGCGTTAAATGTATACTGTATGTAGCCGGGTGTTGATGGGGCTGTAACTGAGACGGGGATGGATATAGCATTAGTAGGTGCAAATGTATCTTGTCTTACCAGATTACCTATACCGTAAGGCGGCCATGAACCAAGCAGAGTTCTATCTCTTCTGTAAATACTTGTGTTATATAAATTAAAATCAGAATCAGAAAAATTCGCAAAAATCGTTTTGGATGTACTTGGAGCAATTGTACTTGGAAAACACCCTCCAAAAGTCCCTGTAGGAGGAACACCCGGAATTACAAACCATAAATGATGCTGGGCAGGAAGTTGAAGGCCAGGACTAAGTTGAGTAGGTACCCAAACGGAACAGCCAAAACCGGTAGTAGTTTCCAGAGTAGCTCCTGTCGCAGATAAATAACGTGATGTGTATTGTATTACACTGCAGGGAATGTTCGGATCAGGACGTACAAGCTCCACTAAGACACGTGTACCTTGTGTCAGTCCGCTTATTTCATAATAAGATGATAAAGAATCGCATTTCCAGGACCAGGTCGCAGGGTTCCCATTTACTTTAAAACTAAGTGTATCATTCTTGACGCCCGCACAAGTGCTTGGTGCTGATGTGGGGCCAAAATATTCCGCGGGGTCAGAATCAAACAAATCTACAGCCCCGTATTGCTGCCAAATCCTGCCGATAATAGTTGTAGACGCAGCAAAAGTTTTATTAGGCGCGAGAAAAATAAACCCGAATAGAGTAAGAACACTAAATAAACCAATATGAAATGATACTTTTAATAGTTTTATTTTTCTAAGATCTTTCGATTTCAATGTTTTACCTTACCTGTAAATTTTGAACTAATCACATTGTCAAGTCAATACATCCATATTATTTCATTCGTTGTGAGTCCGGTGTAATTAGGGATGATACTAGTTCTTTCCTGGGAAGTAATTCTGTCAATAATCCTGGCATTATATTTTATATGTTCGGAAGGGGAGTCATTATTATTAATACTCCCTCTGGAGCGTCCAAAGGTAACGCGGTTTGCTGCAACTACAGGCCCTTCGACTATTACAGTTGAGTCTGTACCTGTTCCAGGATTTATACTGGGAAAGGATATTGTTCCTGAGGTAAGTATTGCCATTTCAATATGTGCTTGAGTTGCTTCGCTTGTAACTGACTGACCTATTGATGGACTAATAACAATATTTCTATTTGTTACTAGAACAAGCCTTCTCAAAGGATTTGAAGAACGGATGTTTCCCGATATTGTTATGGGAGTACTTCCCGTTAGATATATTACCGCTACTCCGTTGTCATTTACAGAATACACAGCCCCGCTGCTAAATAACGCTGTGCTGGCAGTATAATAAGCTTTGTCTTTGTTCAAGCCTGTAAGTGTTGTTGTAGGTACTGCTCCTGCGGGTACATTAAAGAAGTAATTGTTACTTGCATTCCTAAACTTTGAAGGCCATAGGTCTTTAACAGGCATATTCTTAACGTATTGAAAAATTCCTGACTCGGAAATTCTGGAATCATCGGTTATGGTACCGTTCCGTAGTATTATTATTTTCCCTAGATCCGTATACGCAGGTTTCCCTCCCATCACAAATCCTGCTATCCATTCCTGAGGATTACTCCAAAATGCGGTCGATGTGAACCAACCGGGCGTGGCACTGCCTGTTGTGCATGTAATTGGTGTAGCAGGTGAGTAAGCGCTAAATGCCTCTCCGTTCGACGACCTAATTCTAAAGTTATATGCCGTATTTGCGATAAGGGTCGGGGGAGTCTGATATGTGGTAAAGGCTGAACCGACACTTATGCTATTCCAGACAGAAGAGCTTGCAAGTTTATATTCAATATTATATGAGTTAGCTCCAATACCGCACGGAAAACCCCAGCTTGAGCTGGATAGGGCACCCCAGTTCACTCTGATCTGATTTGTGGTAGTAGTTGAGCATGCTAAACCACTTACGGGACCCGGAGCTACCGGACACACTTTAAACGTACAAACATCGCGGTCCGGAATATCACAATCATAGTATTTAGTAGTAATACCAACGGGGAACGTTGTAATATTCGGGTTTCCGGAACACCCCAAACCGGCGTTATCACGGGCATCCATTGTGAACTGGAAGTAACCTCCCGTCAAAGGCGGGATCCACGAAAGATTTGTTATACGGGAGCCTCTAACCGGAAAGTTATCCGCAAGTATTACGTGGGCAGACGTATAAGGAGGCCAGGTAACGGTAGAGCCAGATACAGTAGCCTGACGTCTGTATAAATTCACGTTTACAAGATTATCCGTGGTATCGAAAGTGTCTGTTGTTACTAGTCTTGTAACTCCCGGAGTAACGTTGTTCGTCACATTCGGGGTACAGGTACTTGCCCGGAATGTAGATGTTGGGGCGGTGTTGGCTGGCGTATTACTTAAATACCAGTCCAATCTATTTCTGTTGGAACCCCCGGCCCTTATCCTTGCGTGTGATGTACACCCCGTACCGCTGGATACTCCACCACAGTTTTCACCCCAGGTATCGCACCAGGATAACTGCCATTCTACGGTTGACGAACTGCATGAAAATCCTGTAGGTGGAAGTAATGTAATATCCTGATACTCGTATTCGGCAGCATCATTTACAAATCCAAATGTCTTGGACACGTACTCGGAGTGGGAAACACCGGAGGGGTAAGAACTGCATTCGAAGTGATCTACCATATCAGCAGCTCCCGATGTAGCAAAATTTAATCCGATCGAACTCTTGTTGTTAGAACAAGCTTCCGCGGCAGAACCTGTTCTAGCAAAAGTGTCGGCCGGCGTGAACTCGAAAGAGCCGTTACCGTTCATATCCGCCAGAACCGACCCACGAACAGCCCCTTGTTTATCACCGGCCGGTCCTCCTAATCCACCACCTCCGCCTGAAGTGCAACTTGCCGTGCACCTAAAAAACGAATTCGCATTGGAGTTATCGCCATACCCAAAGTCACACTGACCGCAAGGTCCCGTCCATGTATCACCTCCGGACGTGGGTACCGAACACGTACTGTCATCCGTACAGCCGGAACCGAAGTATTCCGTACCGTGAAAAAGATGCGGCTCGTCAGGGTCAAAGGCACATGCATTTGAATTACAAAATGAGTAGTTACACCTGCACGCTGCATAAGTTTTGTCACCGGTAAAAAGTATTCCAAACAACGCAATGAAAATGGGTATAGCTAATTTTATTATCAATATCTTTTTATCACTCATACTAGTCCAATTTATGCTTAACGAACGTACCGTCTGCTTTCTCATATATAAAATCTTTCTCAGAGTTCGAATCAAGTAAAACGAAAATACAATATCCCTCGCTTTTCTCTATAGTTAATCCTTCATACAAAATACCTTCTTTGAAGCTACCAAGTTCATCAACAGCTCCTTCTTTGGTTAACAGATCCCGTGTCAAATCCACCGCCCGGGATAAATCGGCTTCCTGGTCGACACCTTTCTCGTACAGCTTGCAATCTATGGAAAGCTCCCTGAGCACGTTGTCTTTGTATCCTTCAATATCTAATACGGTATTGAGCTTTTGTGGTTCGTCTTTAGAGTTTCTCTCATTTAGCTTTGAGAAAGGTGATGACGGTACTTTATCCAATGCAAAGGGGGGAGCCACTTGGGGAAGTAAAAAGTAATACACAGCTCCCGCTATTAGCAGTAACATAACGATTGCAGACAGAATCATGAAAAGGTTGGCCTTTCTCATGCTTTTAATTCTACAGAGATTGAAAACACTGAGCAACATCTTTATAAAATTACTCTCTCGTTACTGTATAATCCATAGACTCATAGGGTTTGCTATAAGTGCTTACTTACGTTAATATCAAAATAACTAAACTCCAAAAGATGGAGAGAAAATCTCATTATAAAAAGAAAGGATAGATCGAAATGAAGGCGAAACATGGCAGCATGGCAGCGTTTGTTTTGTTTTTATTCGTATTCATAATCTTACATGTCACACACCCGGTATCAGCAATGGAAACGCACTTACCGGTGCAGGAATTCAGTTCCGATGAGTTACAGGTTACCAAACTGGACGAATGCGGAGGCCCGTCCACCGTCATGCAGTTTTATGATCCCGGAAGCCAGCTATTGTTCAACTGGATGGACCTATATCAAAAAGGCGGCTGCGGAACCGGATATGGGACTACAAAAACGGTTTACTATGTACTCGTGTCGGGCGTGTCTAAAGAGAGATGGGATTCGTATATTAACGGGGGACCTCCTGTATCTCAGTTCAGCACTGCCCTGCATATACGTGAGTTCAGAAACATTTCGCACGATCCCAAAGCACGGAAAGCGCACAAGATGATCATCGAAGACGTCAAAGCAATGGGGTTAGAGGTTATCAGCTATAAACACTACGAAACTTTACTGAACGAGTTAAATAAGAAAACCCCATGGGAAATCTTTTTCGGTCAGTGTAAAAAATGGGGAGCGGGGTACACTAATTGCTGGAGGTTCTACCAACGTCTCAGCAAACCTTACTAAGTTTTATGAACATACTTAAATTACCGGTCGGGCGGCACGTTCTAAACCGCCCGGCTCTATCCACAATTAAGATGCTACGGTAGGTTTTTCACTAATACACATTTACGGCCTATTTCAGAACACTTTTCGTTCAGGCAGTACGAATAGATGGAATCTTGTTCTACAGCCTCTGCGGTAACTTCAATATTAGACTTTAAGTGTGCCAGACTGTATGGAGCCAAGGCCGCTGAATCCTCAGACTCGCAATCAATTTTAACCGACATATCCTTTCCGCTAAAAGATCTTCCCGTTGGAATGCTTATGTTTATAACCATTTGCTTTTTCTTTTTATCAACCGAAACAACACGGGCAAGAAACATATCTTTCCGCATGTTCCAACTGCTGTAAGATTCCGGCGCTTGTTTCTCAAATTTTTCCAATTCTTTATACACAAGTAAGTTTAAATCTTGCGGCTTTCCGATTTGTTTCTCAAAAACCGATGCCGTGTCCTTATCCTCGGTTAAACCGATGCGCTGCAGCAACATATCAGGATAGTCACCAAGAATATCCGGTTTAATAAAATAAAGGACAGTTATCAAAACAGTTAGTAGGGCTAATATTATAAATAGTATTTTGAACGCAGTTCTAATATTAATAAATCCTGATTCGGGAGTAGGGAAGCTCACATGTAAACAATAGAACATCCATTAGCTTCAGGTCAAGAATTGCTGTTAAGATAGTCTGATATCCACACGTTCCATATCCCTTGGAAACGCACTTGCCTCCCGAACATTTTTCAATCCCAAAACGTTCATTGTGATCCTCTCGACACCCAGAGCAAACCCACCCTCCGGAGGCATACCATACTTGAATGCCTGTAGATAAATTTCCAGGTCTTTTGGTTCATTGCCCCATTTCTTGGCACTTTCCAACAGCTGGCCGTACTCGTTTATGCGTCTTCCGCCCGTGACCCATTCAACGCCCCGACCAATCAGGTCAAAACTTAACGTTTCTTCGGGATTCTCAGGATCAGGATACGTATAGAAAGGTCTTTTTACAGTAGGGTAGTGGGTCACAAAGATCAGCTCGCTACCATATTCTTTTTGAGCCCATGCATAAATGTCCCGCTCACCTTGAGGATCAAGGTCGGGCTCGCTGCGGATATCCCTTCCCGTCTCATTAAATATTACTTCTTTAGCTTCACTTAACTTTATGCGGGGTATTGGCTTGCTAAACTTCGGAACGGAAGCTTGGTATAATTTTAAATACTCCGCACCTTTTTCGTTCAAGTCGTCAAAGATCCTGGAAATAACATGCTCGGCCATGTCCATTATTTCTTCATAGTTCTCAATAAAACCAAATTCAGCATCCAACGACAGGTACTCGGTCAGATGACGGGTCGTAACACTGGGCTCCGCGCGGTAAACCTTCCCTACGGTAAATGCCCGCTCGAAAACCCCCACCATAATCTGTTTATAAAATTGGGGACTCTGGCCAAGGTAAACTGTCTTGTCAAAGTAGTTTACTTTAAATACTTCCGCACCACCCTCAGTTGGCAGGGGCACCAGCGCCGGGGCTATGAACTCCGTAAATCCTTTTTCTTTGAGCGCGTTCCTAAACGAATCAACAATAATCTCCTGTACTTTAAAAACCGCTTGAACTTTAGGATGCCTTAACGTCAGGGATCTGTTATCCAAAAGAGTGGGAAGTTCAAGGTTCAGATCCTTCCCTCCCATATCAAAAGGAAGTTCTGCGGCTTTTTGCAGTACCGTTAACTCTTTTCCAAATACTTCCACCGTACCTGTAGGCATATCCGCATTTTCCGTACCGGGTTTTCTCTGTTGTGCAGTACCTATAATCTCAACAACATCCTCACCATGAAGACCTTTGATCAATGCCACTTGCTCATCTGACAGCATGCCGGCAACGAACACCACCTGAACAACTCCCGAGTAGTCCCGGATATCAACAAACATAACCTTGCCATGATCGCGCACCAGACGGACCCAGCCTTTAAGTCTTACTTCCTGGCCTACTTTATTTAATGTATCTAATGAAGGAGTTCTTTCCATAATAATTCCTTAAAATATATTTTAAATTATAACGAAAAAGCGCTGAAATACCACGATAATATCTTTTCCCCAAAAGCCAAGGCTACCACACTCCCAAGTATCAGGAACGGACCAAAAGCAATGGTATCCTTAACCGTCTTTCTTCTGAGAACGATCATTGCCATGCTGAATAAAGCTCCGAATATGAATCCTAAGAATATCGCAAGGATATTTTGGGGGAAACCATTTACCAATCCGATAAGAAAACCAAGTTTTATATCACCACCGCCCATGCCCCTTCCTTTTGTGATAAAGACCAGAAACCAAAAGAACAAGCCAATCCCAACAGCACTTATCATATTAACAACGAACATTTTCAGTATCTGATACAGTTGTAGATGCCAAAACCCCGCTTCCAGCAAATACTTACCAAAATCATCGTTTTTCAGTTGCATGTATGAACTGGCTAGGGTCCAGCCTAGGTATACCACATTAAACACTATCACAAAAACCATTGCGGGAATTACTATCTTATCCGGGATCAAGCGGTACTTCAGATCGGTCATAAATAGAATGATATAAAAACCCGCCATTACTAACAGGAACCCGAATACGGCAAGCCTGCTTGTAATATCACTATCAAACACGCCGGTAAAATACGCTACTCCGACAAAAGCCAATCCTGTAAGGACCTCGGAGAACGGATATGTCCATGCCAGTTTTGTTGAACAGTACCGGCATTTTCCTTTTGCCAGTGCGAACGATAATAGGGGAATGAGGTCCCTGACGTTCAAATTCCTCTTGCAATGGTCGCAGTGAGAACGCCCAAAGAGTATGGACTCACCTTTAACAACGCGGTCCGCAACTAAGTTCAAAAAAGAACCAAAGAACAACCCTGCAATAAATACAAAAATGTAATAGATTATTTCCATTGATGAATTATATAGGATATACCACTTTCGGTTCAACGACAAAATTCTTTCAATATCCCAAATAGAAAAAGCCCCGTCATATCCGGAGCTTTTTCGTATAAGTCTGTACAGGCACTTATTCTGCAATATCGGGCATCAATTACAGAATAAGAAGATTCGTTCCAACCTCAAGCGTGGTATCGTCGTCACCTCCGTCAAGAGTCATTTTGGCAGCATTATCGGGAGATTCCAATACAGCGTTTACTTCCCAGTCGGTCAACGTAGATCCGAAAGTGTACACATTCGTGTTGGTATTCAAAGGATCAACCGGTAGTGCCGGCATGAACTTGGATAGTCCTGTTCGTCCTGTTGGTATACCAAACTTTACCCAACCATCAACACCATCTACTTCCTGAGTACCTGATAAACTGGAGCAGGTTGTACACGTTCCTGTTGCAGTTAATACGATCTCACTGTCAGCAACAGCAAGAGAGATAGCTTTATTCAAAGCATCAAAGTCTTCCAGTCTCTTCGCGTCTCTACCTTTCGCCAGCAATACCGCAGGATTAATAGCAACCAAAACAACGCCTGCTAGTACGGCAATAATTGCGATAACTACAATAAGTTCGATCAGCGTGAAACCTTTTTGTCTTAGATTTTTATCTGGCATGGTTTTTCACCCCCTCTCAATTTTATACTTTAATCATATACACAAGAACACACTTCTATAATCGTCAGATTACCTTCAATTATATAGCAGTCGTAATCTTGTATATAGGAGTAATTATCGAAATGATCAGCAACCCTACCATGCTTCCTAAAAGTATAAGAATGATAGGCTCCAACGCCGCCGATAAACCTGCCACCGCGTTATCAACCTCTCCTGCAAAGTAACCTGCCACTTTATCCAGCACAGCGTCAAGTTGGCCTGTTTCCTCACCGACACTGACCATTTGGCCTAGAAGGGATGGGAAGTTCTTGTTCTGCTTAAAATAATCCGATAATGAACCTCCTTTTTCTACTACTTGAGCGGCATCCAACGCACCCTGTTTGTATTGATGGCTCCCCACAACCCCCGACACGATCTTCAAGGCTTCTACGATCGGGATTGCCGCCGAGATAAGCAGGCCTAATGTCCTCGTAAATTGTGTGATATCTCTCTGTCTGTTTATCTTTCCAAAAACAGGAAGCTTAAATGTCATTGTAGATATGAACTGGCGACCTTCCTCGGTTTTAAGGTACGACTTGACACCATAAAAGATCGCAAAGGCAACACCGATAACTACATAGAATCTCTCAACCATGAAATCCGAAACTGCTATCATAACTTGCGTGATAAACGGCAGTTCAACATCCAAGCTTTCGTACATCTGAGCCAGTTTTGGAATAACAAAGACCATCATCATGATAAAAACGCCGACCATGGCAATGAAAACGATCGTAGGGTATATCATGGCCGATTTGAATTTTGCCTTAAGATCACGGTCCGCTTCCATGGTTATAGCCAGTCTTTTTAATATTTCATCGAGCTTACCCGAAGATTCACCCGCTCGGACCAGCGCTTGATATGTAGCATTGAATGTTCGTGGAAATCTGGCAAGAGAAACTGATAGCGAAGCTCCGCCCTCAACATCCCGTAAGACATCAAAAAGGATACGTCTGAAATTCTGGTTGTTCGTCTGCTCCGCCAAAACCTCCAAAGCACGCGCTAAAGGAAGCCCGGCTGAGATCATTGTTGAGAACTGGCGGGGGAACGTAACTACTTCAGTTTCCGGAACTCCCCTGAAGTTGACCATGCTCTCAAAGATAGTACTTTTTTGTTTTTCGAGATTTATAACGTAAAAACCCTGATTCCTTAACAGATTGACCGCAAGCTCCTCATTCCGGGCATCAACTGTCCCGACTTTGCGGTTTCCGTTTGAATCAGTGGCTGAGTATTTATATAAAGGCATATTACTTATTAAACTTTCTAAGTTTTAATAGTCTTCTTAGTTCATCGGGGTGTAAGGTGTATTTCATGGCTTCTGTTTCTTCGACCCAACCCTTGTCAATAAGTAGAGCCAGACTCCTTTCGAGAGGCATCATTCCCATTGTCACACTTGTAGCCAAAGTATTGTCGATCATCTGGGGCTTGCCCTCGCGGATCAGGTTTCTTATTGCATCACTTGCTAACATTATTTCCGCAGCGGGAACCATACCGTGCTCGGGGGAGGGTAGCAAGCGTTGTGACATAATGACTTCCAGTGACTGGGCAAGCTGAAGTCTCACCTGGGACTGAGCGGTATCTGGAAAAGAGTTGATGATACGTTCAACGGTCGAGGAGGCCGAGTTTGTGTGTAATGTAGCAAACACAAGATGCCCCGTTTCTGAGATGTGTAAAGCGGCAGACATCGTTTCAACATCCCTCATTTCACCGATCAGAACAATGTTCGGATCCTGCCTGAGGATAGACTTTAGCGCGACATCCCACGAATGAGTGTCAATGTACATTTCCCTCTGTTCGATCAATGATTTTTTGTTTGTAAATATATATTCGATCGGATCTTCCACGGTAACGATGTGTTCGGAACGTGTTTCGTTTATACGGTCGATCATGGAAGCAATTGTTGTCGATTTACCATGCCCCGTAGGGCCCACAACAAGGAATAAGCCTTGTTTCATCTCACACAGCTTAACTAGAACATCAGGCAAATGAAGACTTTCAAGTGAGGGTATAACTGCCGGGATCAACCTTAAAGCGACTGAAGGTGTGCCTTTCTGAAAGAACGCGTTAACCCTGAACCTTGCTTTAGTGCCAAGTGCTACCGAAAAGTCCAGCTCACGGTTCACATCAAGCAATTGAAGCTGATCTTCCTCAAGAAGCTGGGAAAGGAAGTAGTTTACATCCTCCGTGGTCATCGCGGGAAAATCTTTGACCGGCTGTAAAACCGTATTTACTCTTATATATGGGGGATCACCTACGGAAATATGCAAATCCGAGGCATTTGAATTTACGACGTTTTCTAATAATTGCGATGCATTAAATTTCATAGCAGTTTTTTCCTTTTTTCAAAGACGCACCGGCGTCCCTTTCTATTTGGCTACCCTCATAACTTCTTCAAGTGTGGTCACACCCTCAAGTACTCTAAGATAACCATCTTGTAATAATGTTATCATTCCTTCCTCGACTGCAACAGCCTCTATTTTACTCGCAGGGCTGTTATCCAGCGTCAGATGGGCAACTTTGTCCGTTACTTCAAGAACTTCGAAGATTCCCAACCTTCCTTTATAACCAGTGCTGTTGCACTTATCACATCCGGAACCTTTTGCGAATTTTATCTTGTTAGTCTCCACGCTTTTGAGAGATTTTACAATGTCTACATCTTTATTCATTAATACCGTAGATTTTGCAATACCGGATAAAACCCTTTCCATGTCCTCCTGAACTTCTTTGGGAGGCTCATATTCCGTTTTGCAATGTTCACAAACTTTTCGGACAAGACGTTGGGCCACAACGACATTAACAGTAGAGGCAAGCAGGAAATTTTCCACACCCATATCAAGCATTCTGGGAAGAGCGCCTGACGAGGAGTTCGTGTGCAAAGTTGACAGAACCAAGTGACCGGTAAGAGCTGCATGTATAGCAAGTTCAGCAGTTTCACCGTCCCTGACCTCACCGACCATGATAATGTTAGGGTCTTGTCTTAAGAAAGAGCGTAAACCATTCGCAAAGGTTAAACCTGCCTGCGGATTTATCTGAACCTGGTTAACTCCCGGAACACGGATTTCAACAGGATCTTCGAGTGTTACGATGTTCACGCGTACCGTATTAAGTTTATTCAAAGCTGACGCCAAAGTAACAGTCTTTCCTGATCCTGTAGGCCCCGTAACCAAGGTCATTCCGTTAGGTCTAAGGATAGCCTCTTCCAATCGCTTAAGTGAAAGCCCGCGCATTCCCAAGTCTTTGAACGTGAACACCTGACCCTCTTCCTTTAGTAAACGGATAACAACTTTCTCGCCGTAAATGGTAGGAAGTGTCGAAACTCTCAGGTCAGTCTGGGTATTACCCACTTGAACTTTGAACCTTCCGTCCTGAGGAATCCTTTTTTCGTCAATCTTCATTTTCGCAAGGATTTTAATACGGGCAATAATAGAGTCATGCATTTCCTTTGGTATCCTTCTTTTTTCTTCCAAAATACCGTCCACACGGTATCTTAATCTGGACGCATCCTCATTAGGTTCTATATGAACATCTGAAGCCGCAGTTTTAACAGCAGTTTCCATGATCATTCCAACGATTCGTGCGATAGGTGCGTCACGCAAAGTCGCGTCGGTTAGCTCACCGGCATTCTCTTCAATTTTTAAAGTGGTCGAATTGATTTCTTCTAAAGCCGCACTGATCTCCTCGCCGATAGCCTTACCCTTTTGCTCTTCCAAAACTCTTTCGATAGCTTTAGCGGCAGTTATGAAAGGATGAACCTTCAAGCCTGTTTTTCGCTCAATAAATTCAATTGTCTGCAGGTCCATTGGATCCAGCATGGCAAGGGAAAGGGTGTTTCCTTCTTGGGCAAACGGCACAACATTGTATTGCTTGGCTACTGCCATAGGAACAAGTTCGAGAAGCTCGGGAGGGATCTGTAATCCAATCAAATCCGTATAGTCAATTCCATAGGATTCACCCATGGCTTTTGTATAGTCTTCGTTACTGACGTATCCTCGTTCCTTGATAATGCTTTCTATACTCTTGCCTGTATTTACATGTTCGAACTTTATAGCTGAAAGCTGGTCTGAGGTAATAAGCTTTTTATCGTATAAAACTTCTTCTATTCCTTTTATTGTGTCTGTCTTGAACATAGGCAGTGCCACTTATAATAAGTGATATTAAAATCATAGCAGAAGATAAGTCAACTCGGAAGATGGAATAGTTAGTTGATGTATAATCCTCTTATGCATGGGGCAGTTTTAATCTATGGAGGAAATAGTAACGAACGGACAAGTGAGATCGGTAACTGTCTGCAGATACTAGATCTAAATGAGGATAGTACCGATGTGCTGAAGTTGACGGTTCCGGAGGGTAAAAAGTCTATCGGGATAGAACAGGTCCGTGAGGCTATTATTTTTATAAACAAAAAACCATATTCGGGTGATAATAAGGCTATTGTCATTCATAACGCAGATAAGCTCACAGCCGACGGCCAAAATGCCTTATTAAAACTTCTGGAGGAGCCTCCTGCGTACGCTGTCATACTCCTTTCGGCTAAAACCGAGAACACGTTACTGCCTACGGTTATTTCCCGTTGCCAAAAGATTTCTCCACAGACCAAAGAGGGTAGGGTAGGGGATAGTGTTAAAAAAAGCGGTGTCCGGGATATCTTTGAAATGACAATTGGCGAAAGACTGGCCTGGGCTGAAGAAACCGCAAAAGATGAGAAAGATACTATTATAGATAAACTTGAACAAATGACAGCTGATGAAAGGTTCAAATTGCCAGAGGAACCGTCACGGGCAAAGAGTATAAAAATCCTGTTAAAAGTAATAAAAGATCTTGAAACAACCAATGTCAGTACGCGCCTTGCTTTGGAGTATTTGGCAACTAATTCAGGTAATTCTTAGCGCTTTATAGAGGTATTATTTCCCTTTATGACGACATATACAGCTACTTGATACATCTCCCTATATAGTATAAAATCAATAGGTCATGCCCAAAAAAGCTAATACTGACAACTTAAAATACGGTGCCGAACAGATCCAAGTTCTTGAGGGTCTTGAACCTGTTCGTAAAAGACCCGGTATGTATATCGGCTCTACGGGACAGGAAGGTCTTCACCATCTTGTCACAGAGATCGTAAATAACTCGATGGACGAGGCTATTGCAGGTTTCTGCAATCATATCAGGGTACATTTCTATAAAGATGGTTCTGTAGGAATATTTGATAATGGAAGAGGTATACCTTTTGAGATGAAAAAAGGCTACGGAGTTTCCGCTTTAGAACTGGCTTTCACCAAATTGCATGCGGGAGGTAAGTTCGGAGGGGGAGGGTATAAAGTATCCAGTGGTTTGCACGGTGTTGGAGCTTCGGTTGTGAACGCTTTGTCAAAATGGACCAGAGTAATTGTTAAGCGCGGAGACGATATAGTAATTCAGGAATATCAGGATGGAGGTAACGTTGCAAGACCGGTTGAAAAACTGGACCCAAAAAAACCTGTTTCCAAAGTAAAAGGCGCTGAATGGTCTATTGATATGGATAAGTGGGATTATGAGAGCGGCACCATTGTTCAATTCCAACCCGATGATAAGATCTTCGAAACAGTAAACTTCAGTCATAAATTCTTCATAGCACAAATCAGAGAATATGCTTATCTTACGGCAGGTATTAGGTTCGATCTTATCGATGACAGATATGATCAGAACTATTCATTTTATTTTGAAGGCGGTACAAAAGCATTTTTGAAAGCTTTAAACAGGAACAAAGAACCTTTGAACAAAACCCCTTTTTATATTCAACGTGAAGTTGACGACATAATGGTAGAAGTAGCAATGCAATATAACGACTCTTTCGCAGAAAATGTGCTTACTTTTGCTAATCATATTAAAAACCCGGAAGGTGGTACCCATTTGACCGGTTTCAGGGCTGCGCTAACAAAAACGGTGAACGACTACGCACGAAAAGCAGGCATACTTAAGGATAAAGACGCCAACCTAAGCGGTGACGATCTTAGGGAAGGTTTGACCGCCGTTATTTCAGTGAAACTGGACTCGGCAAGCCTTCAGTTCGAGGGACAAACTAAAGCAAAGCTGGGTAACTCAAGTGTCAGAAACGCTGTGGAAACCGTAGTAAAGGATGGTTTGGACAGATATTTCGAAGAAAACCCCCGTGACGCACAGGCGATTGTAGAAAAGAATATACTGGCTCTTAAAGCACGTATGGCGGCAAAGGCAGCCAGGGATACCGTTATTAGAAAAACCGCACTGGATGGAAGCGGAATACTCCCGGGAAAACTGGCGGATTGTTCGGAACGGGACGCATCAAAGACGGAGTTGTTCATTGTTGAGGGAGATTCAGCGGGCGGGTGTTTTTTTGGCGGCACGACAATAAAATTAGTTGACGGACGTTCTGTAACTTTTGAAGAAATTGCCAAAGAGCAGCAGATGGGTAAAGAACATTTCTGCTATACAATAAAAAGTGATGGAAAAATAGGCGTTGAAAGATTCATAAATGCAAGAATTACAAAGAAAAACGTTAATGTCATTAAAGTCACACTTGATAAGGGATGGTAAATACAAGCAAGCATCTGAACTAACAATAAATGATTCCCTTATGCCTCTATATACTAAGATCTCCAAGAAAGGCGATCCCGGTATTACAATAGATGGCTATGAGATGTTGTGGGATGTGCATTCGCAAAAGTGGATATTTACACACATGATTTCCGACCGGTACAACCTCAGAAGTAATTTATATAAGAAAATAAAAAGATCAAACTGCCACCACATAGACTTTAATAAGAGAAATAACGATCCTACTAATTTGATAAGACTCACTCGTGAAGAGCATATGAAATTGCACACGGAGCACATAGAAAAAACCTTGCATAGATCGGATGTTAAAGAAAAGTCCATTAATGCCAAAAGGACACAAGAGTACAGAGAACGAGCACGTGAAAAATCATTAGAAAAAAGAGAGATATTCAGCAAGAATGCGAAAAAACAGTGGGAGAGTAAGGAGTACAAGGATTATATGATTAAGAAGTTCCTTGAGTTCTACAAATCGAACGAAGAATACCGCAATAAAAACAACAAACAGCTAAACAAAGAACAAAAGAAGTACTGGAGCGATGAAAATAACAGAAAAAACCAGTCGGAAAAAGTCAAAAAATATTTTGAAGAAAATATCTATATGAGAGATATGTTGTCCAACCTCTCAATAGAGCAGTGGAGAAACAGTAATCTTTTAAAGTGGCGATCTGAAAATACCAGGCAACAATGGACGGATGAATTTAGAAAAAAGAGGATGGAATCTTATAACCAAACATATTTAAATAAGTCTTTGAAGCTAATGAAAACAATTTACGAAGAGTATAAGGAGATCAGGGAGGATATATATAATATGGAAAGAAAGAAAATAGGGGATAGGAGCATCATAAAAATCTCTACGATCCGAAACAGATTTTTTCTCGGCAATTTTGAAAACCTGGAGGAAGCAGTTAAAAACTTTAACCACAAAGTTGTCCGTATCGAAAAGTTAACGGAGAAAATGGATGTATACGATGCAGAAGTACCAAACACACACAACTTCGCGTTAGCGGCGGGTGTTGTCGTTCATAACAGCGCAAAGCAAGGCCGAAATAGAGAGATCCAGGCGATACTACCGCTCTTTGGTAAGATATTGAACACAGAAAAGACTCGTTTAGATAAAGTTATTGACTCTGACAAGCTAAAAAGCTTGATAATCGCTATAGGAGCAGGCATAGGGGAGCAGTACAACCCCGGAAAACTACGTTATAAGAAATTGATTATTATGGCTGATGCGGACGTGGACGGTTCACATATTAAAACCCTTTACCTGACATTTTTTTACAGACACATGAAAGAACTTATCGAAAACGGTCATGTATTTATCGCAGCACCTCCTTTATATAAGGCAGTTATGGGTAAGGACAAGCAATACCTTTTCGATGATAAAGAACGCATGACATTCATGAAAACAGAAAAAGGTAAAAAAGCGATCATCCAAAGATTTAAAGGGCTTGGGGAAATGAACGCAGAGGAACTGTGGGAAACAACAATGAACCCCGATACCAGAAGATTGATCCAGGTGGATATTGAAGACGCATCCTATGCAGATGAAGTGTTCACAATGCTAATGGGCGAAGAAGTATTGCCCAGGAAAAAGTTCATAATGACACACGCAAAATCCGCGAATATTGACGTGGCATAGCATTTACACTTCTTACACCGATATTGCATTTCTTACGTTATTATTCATATAATTACAGCAATGCTGCCCAAAAAACAAAAGGAAGCTGCAGGCTTCACCCTTATAGAACTCGTACTTGTTATAGGATTGATAGGAATATTAGCAGGTATACTTCTTACGGTAGTTAATTATCAGGAATACCTCGCTCAGGCACGCGATGCGCGTAGGATTAGTGAGATCATGAGTATCCAGACAGCCATTTCTTCCGCAGTAGCGGATAATGTGATAAGACTAACGGATACGGGAAGTTGTACTACCTGCGACAGTGTCACCGGAACAACAGCAGTAGACGGTACAGGATGGATAAAGTTCGAAAACAACTCGGGCAGGGGGCTCAAAGACACCATCCCAATTCTTCCCGAAGACCCGTCTAACCGGGATGAGTACAGGTTCGAGTACTATTCGGACGGAATCAGGTTTGAAATAAACGCCCGTTTCGAATCGGAAAAGTATTTTATCAACTCGGCAAAGGATGGGGGAAACGACGATGAGGTCTATGAGAGGGGATGGGATCTTGAACTTCACTAGTCTTTTCTTACATATTCTTTGACTGTTTTTAATATTCCTTTAACGTTTATAATGGAATATCTTCTATGTATTCGATTTTCGGAGAATTTGTATGAACGGACAAAGTCCCTATACTGATAACAATCCCATCATAAAAAAAGATTTGATAAATAAAAACGGCTTGTTAGTGAAGGAAATGGGAATTAGATAAGAATGAAGACTAATACCCTAAATGCATTAACCTCTTACTTATACCTTTTCTTTGCATTTATTGATTTACCGGGCGGATACTTAAAACATTATGTGTAGTAGTGAGGTAATAACAGACGTAAAAAAAGTATGCATTATTGATGATGACGACGCCATCCTTGAAGCGATCAGGATAATTATCGAAGAAGAAGGTTACCAGGCCGTCAGCTTCAATCACGCTGCAGCGTTCATAGAATATCTCAAACATAATAGACCTGATGTAATATTACTGGATATCTTTTTGTCCGGTGACGACGGAAGGGTTATATGCAAAGAACTTAAAGCAAATAATGGCACACACAAGATCCCGGTCATACTGATGTCAGCAAGCAGTCAGCTTGAAATAGATGTCATTGAAAGTCATGCTGATTCTTATATAAAAAAACCGTTCGATATTAATACACTGATGGAAGAGGTCGGTCGTCAGTTGTAAAATACTGATTTACAGTTTTCTTACAATAATCCAATTTACCCGTAAAACTTGGTTGATACCATAATGCGAATTGTAACCACTTATAGACTGGAGGTGATTAATATGAAAAAAGCTATAACGGGACTTTTCGAGAGCGTAGATGATGCAAACAATGCATTAAGAGACCTAAGCGATATGGGATACACAGAATCCGATGTATCGATCATTACGAATGATGAGAGTGTGAAAATCGAACGTGATAGCTCGGAGCGTGTCAAGGCAGGGATGAAAACCGGAGGGATTCTCGGAGGTGTGGTTGGTCTTCTGACAGGGATAGGCGTACTTGCCATACCCGGGATCGGAGGCTTATTTATCGGTGGACCTATTGCAGCAGCATTCGGACTTACCGGAGCAGCAGCTACTACAGCTACCGGAGCACTAACAGGTGCCTTAGCGGGGGGTTTGATATCAGCCTTTAAAGAGATAGGATTTGATGAGGTCCAGGCTAAGCTTTATGAGGAAAGGATAAAAGCCGGTGACGTTTTTGTTATGGTACTACCTGCAGCTAATGAGGAGGAAGATATCCGGGATGTTTTTGAAGATCACGGAGCCACGTATGTTACTGCGACGGACGCTAACGTATAAGGTTCGGGGGACAAGCAGGATAGAAGAAAAAGACCCCGGAGATTAATCCGGGGTCTTTTTATACTTTAAATTCTTTTACACATTTTTAACGTTTCTCACATATTAATCTAACCATAAGAAAGTAATATAAAAATATCAATAGGAGGTGAGACTCACCGGACAGGGGAAAGAGAGGCAGGAAAACTTAAAAACTGAATAAAAAATCGGAGCGGCAAATTACGGACGGCAGAAATGTCGTCTGTAATTTTGTGGGGCGATAATTGAATAAACAGGCAATTTGTTATAATATCTAACCGTGAATAAAACGCTGCTTATCATTGAAGATGACAAGAATCTTCAAAAATATCTTCAGGACCTGCTAATTGGCGAGGGGTATTCGGTCAAGGTCCTGGATGACGGTATAAAGGCGCTTGAAATCATTGAAAACATTCACCCCGATCTTGTAGTACTTGACCTTGGACTCCCAATGGTCAAAGGAGAATCAGTCTGTAAAGATGTAAAAAAAGACTACCCGGGACTTCCGGTTATAATCCTCACCGGAAAAGATGCTGTGTCTGATAAGATAAATGCTTTCGAACTGGGGGCCGATGACTATATCACTAAACCGTTCGTGGCAGAAGAACTTATATTGAGGATCAAAGCAAGACTAAAAGAAAACAAACCCGAACATAATTTAGTAGAAATAGGCGACCTCGAAATGAATCTGGACAGCATGGAAGTAAGAAGGGGCACTAAAATCATCAATCTCACTCCTCAGGAATACAAGCTTCTTGAAACGCTTGCTGTAAACAAAGATAAAGTCCTTTCAAGAGAAGCGCTTTTGAATAAAATATGGCCAAACTCATTCGATATAGAAACCAGAGTAGTGGATGTTTACATTAGCTATTTGAGAAAAAAAGTCGATAAAGGTTTCAGGAAAAAACTTATACACTCAGTAAGAGGTTTTGGATACGTTCTAAAGGATAGCTCTGCAAAAGACGAGTAATTATTCTTCTTTAATTTCCGACACTTCTTCCGATATATCTTTCACGTAGTCTCTGATCCTTAGTGTCTCGCCATGAATCGCTTTGATCCAGTCAATAACTTTCTCCGGATCATTAATGTTACCTTCCGTGTATTTTCTTTGTATAAGTTCGGAATAACCCATGATGGTGGTAATGGGGGAGTTAACATTATGAAGTAAATCTCTTATCTTTTTAATGTTTATGTCGCTCATCAGTTTATAATATCACACATTTTTAGAGTTTCTACTCTAACGCGAGTCTAACATTATTCTAATTCGGCTTTAAACCAGTAGTTATATTATTTAAAACATAAAGGGGGTGATAATTTGTGAATATTATATTATTTATAATTTTTGGTGCACTGGTAGGTTGGATTACTTCCCTAATTATGGGAACAGCCGGCCGACAAAATATTGTTGGTGACATCGTTCTCGGTGTCCTGGGCGCTCTGGCAGGAGGTCTTGTTATGGACTTCTTCGGGCAACCGGGTGTAGCAGGGTTTAACCTGTACAGTATCCTGGTAGCCTTGATTGGTGCCGTGGTATTAGTTCTAATTGGAAGAGCGCTTTCGCGTGCCTTCTAGCGATATATATTTTTGCACACTGGGAACCCCGCCGGCAGGCGGGGTTTCTTTTGTTAAATCTGATTATTTACCACTACAGTGCGGTTCTGATAGAATAGTTCAATGAAAATATACATATGTCTGTTTTCATTTAACATAAAACTAAACTTTTTCCCTTTTTTAATATAACCAAGTTCTAATGCTAGTTTTACTCCAGCAAGTGGAGTCAGGGCACTAGATATACTCTTCAAGTCAGTCACAAGCGGAAGCTTAAAGGATAAATTATTCATTAAAAAGACAATGAACATGATGCTTCAATCAGTGAACTATACTGCAGGGCCAGTACTTTTCTGGAAACTTTACTTATCAAAAGAGATAAGCTATGGTGAAAATGTAAAAGAAAAGATCGTAAAATTAACAAGCTCATTGAAGGCATTCGATAACAAGATCAATTCAAAGATTCACCTGAATAAGAATAATTATAAGAAATATCCTTCTATGGTTGAGCATATTAAGAATTAGATCATGTTGAATAATAGAATTATTAATTTCAATTGTGTTCTTTTAACAGACTAACCTTAAGAACAAATCAATCTTTTGCACTATGACCTAATTGGCTTAATACTAACCATACATACACAGAACCTGCACCAGGACATTTATTTTGAACATAATTTT
>LCBS01000009.1 GCA_000997355.1 candidate division WWE3 bacterium GW2011_GWB1_41_6 | reverse complement strand
GCAATCCACCGCCATATCCGTACCACATTCATCTTCAAAAATTGCCCGGAATCCGGAAACATCTGCCCCTGTTCCGTCCAATTGCTCAAGCTCCCAAATATAACACTCTGCAATACCTTTTAAACTGCGGTTGAAAACTGCATGCGTAGTTACATCAAGCAGCATTGAGTTGAACATGTTTACGGTAGTTCTTCTGATATCAAGTGTTTTAAACGCTCCTTGGATCTTATCGAACAGATTTTTGTCAGGGGTGCAAATAACATCCGACAACTCGGTAGGCGGATCATCCTCTGCTGCATATACTTTGGGTAAAGGCATGGCCAATAGAGATGTGACTACCAATAAAAGAGTAAGAAGCTTATAAAATTGCTTGGTAAATAAGAGCGGATTCATTTATAGCTATTTTTCCATAGAAAAAAGTAAAATACAAGTGGAATTTATTATAAGGTCTACCTCCTTTTGTCAAAGAGCAGCTTGCCGGGGATTTTAAGCGTAGTTTAACCGTGTCCGCCACCCCTACCAGGGCCGATTACGATGTTCAGTTAGGACTGCTATACGGAGATATCGAACAAACCCCCGGCGTTAACTTAAGATTAAATTTGGATCCCCGTGACTGGGCAGAAGATCCCGGAAAACAGGCAACAAGAACTTTAGAAGGTTGGGGCAAAAGTATTGTAAATTGGGATGATATCAGGAACTGGGCAGAGCGCAAGTATTTTTGGGAACCTATAATTTCCGGTAGAGACGAACTTGTTCCAAAAACACAGGCATTTGAAGGCCTTTACCATCAAACGGAAGAGTTTGCCCGCGAACTGATGGAGCTTCCCGGACCCACTGCCGGCAAAGCAGGGCAGACTCTAAAACCTTTCCAATTGGATGGTATTGGGATCACAGCCCCGGCTTTCTATATAGACGAGTATCCCCTTGCAGATGTTGAGGCAGCTATCGCTCAAGGTCAGCCACCCAAGACCAGGACGGTTGGAAACATTCCCGGCGGCCCCGAGGATGGGTCTTTTAAAGGTAAGGTCGATGTTTATTCCAGAGCAGGTCAGGACTTCTTAAGTCTTGCGGATAAGGTTGAGGCTATGGGGCCGAGAAACGGTGCGTACAACCAATTCCGTGGATCGGCATTGTATGCGGTTAAAACAGAACTTAATGACACTCTTGGTTATAAAACAGAAGATTACATACACCCTCAGCATGGTGCTGTAATTACAGTTGGCGATGTAATTCCCGATGCTATAGACCCGACTGATAAATTAAGCGCGATACCGGTATTCCAAGCTCTGGATCTTTCCAAAGTTACGAATCCTGAGATGGCCAGAGAACTGAGGAACTTTAACGCCGCTGCAGATATTGCTAACTCGATGCTGCAGTTTAGGGCAGGTCCGACCAGCCAGGCAGGACTGGCTTTGGCCAGTAAAAATCTTTCAAAACTATTATTAGAAGGTGACAAGGCGGCAATATCTGTGCCAGAAAGCTTCGATCTTGTGCTTTTGAACGGGAACGATGTGCTTAAAGGCCTTGAGTCTACCGTCGCTCAGGAAAAGACACGTTTGGAGGCAATACTTCAGGGATTGCCGACGGGTGCTGATCGGACGGCATTTCGCAATAGTAATATCGTACAGTCTTATGGAAGGTTACTCGACCGGACCCGGGATATTGCAAGAACTTACAAAGGCGAGGATCTGTCCGGCTCAACGTTGGCCAGTAAGACGGTTCTTGGAAAACTGAAATCGGAAATAGAAACAATGTCCGATGAGATGTCTCGTTCAGGTTATTTTAAGAAAGGGCTTGAACACGACTGGTTAGAACAAGTGGTTAATCGAGGGATACTTGATAACAAGTCGATGTTTGCGGGACAGGGAAGCTTTGGAGAACTTCTTGAGCATGCCGTTGGTTTAGCTGCTTCTGATCCGAACAGAGCGAGCGGGATAACAAATATTAAGAGGGTGCTAAGGACGGGGAATAGAATGTATGACCGTAACGATGTAAACGACCTGGTAATGCAAATCGAAAAAGGTACTTTGATCCAATCGCAGATATGGCCGTTGATAAAGGTCAGGTTGAACGGATTTACTCCCGCATATGTTACCGAACAGTTCCTAAAAAAGAATCAGTACTTTGGTTTAGCATACGATCCGGCATATCTTGAGGCTAACCTCAGACAGAAAGGCGCTTTTGGCGCTCCGGTAACAGGCGGGGGAGTAAAGGTAGACCCAAGTACCTTAAAAGCAAATTACCGGGGAGATCTGACAGGCCGCACCTTTTTTACAAGGATAATGCCCAGGAATTCGTGGAACATTACACTGGAACAGGGAGGGGTTAAGAATAAGGTTAAATTGTATGGGGGTAAGCACTTTAAAGCGGTTGAAACAATAAACAAGCAGTTCCATTTTGATAAGGAAGTTGCCGGATTCGCAAAAGGCGCTGCGGGGTTGCTAGGAGCAGAGCTGGATCCAAGAACGGGCCACTTGTTGGGATTCCGGGATGGGGGGGCCTCGTTATTTGCGATTCTCAACGGAGGTGATCCGGGTATCGAGTTCATACTAACCAAATTTCAAACAAAAGCACCCGGTGTCAAAGAGTTAAGACACGATATGATGAGGTTCCGCGCCTGGCTTTACCTGCACAAAGATGAATTAGGACTGAAATTTGACGGATTCAAACTTGCCGATAGCCCTGAAAATGTTCAAATTATGACCCAGTTCTTCCAGCAGATGGGGAAGAGGTTGAGAAGCCCTGACTTCATTAGCATCACCTGGGAAAGGGCAGGATATTTGCAGCATCTATCTTCTTACGCTAACCAAATTCAAACAAAGATCGCACAAAAAGTTGGGAAGTATGCTGCACCCTACATTCAATTAAAGAATGCTCTATCTAATGCGATCACGGAACTGATTATTCAGGCAACCGCTGCTGCTACGGCCGGTGCGGGGGAACTGATGGAACTTCTCAGGCCTGTGATCAAGTTTCTTGTCAATGCCGTTATTTCAAAAATAGAAGGTCTTATAAAGTCCTTTTTTAAGAACATCCTGAAGGGTGAATTCAGTGTTGCCGATTGGGCGAAGACTATGGACAAGTTTGTTGGGAATACTGCCAGGGCAGCGGGCCTATTCGCATTGATCCCGGGGGTATTTTTTCTGATTGCGTTTATGTTATTTGCCGTCATCATCACCGGTCTTAACCCTCTTGATCCAAGCAGGACAGGAGGTTTTGCAGGATCAAAAGATACCTTTGGGGAGGGCACCCCTGGAACTTACGATGGCTGCAGCGCAGATACCTATGTTGGAGAGGGGTCAGGCGGGTCGTCCGTACCCGGCGACTGTTTTGTATTTGAGGGGGCATCCTCATCCCACTACGCTGGAACTTATTCCGGGACATTGATAGACTGGTCGGTAGCAAACCTTGCTGCTTTTAATACTGCCATAGAGGTGCTTGGAGAGCGGACGGGCGGCTACGTTGACAGGCTATGTTCCGCAGGTCCCGTCTATTTATTGAGAACAGGAACATCTCCCGGTTGGTGCGGAAACGTTATCGATGCTGATACGATTGTTTTTACCAGCCTTTGTACTTACAGCGTACAGAACTATGTTAATTACCTTTTTGCTCATGAAACCGGCCATGTGTATAGGAACAGACTTGGGAGCGACAATCTAACCGGTGTCATAGCGGCGGAGGGAACCTTTCCGACCTACCCCGGAAACTGTGGTTCAAACAATTCCCTTAGTGAAGATTTCTCCGAAACTGTCGGCAACTGGGTACACGTAAATGCCTGTGATTGTCCGGGAGTTGCGGCGTATGGGGGCGATTGGACGACTTGGTGGGATTCGTTTCCCGAGCATAAAGCCTGGGCGGAAAGCTTTTTTGATTAAGGTTTGATGTTAAAATTGATCTAGTATGAACAATAAACTGCTCAATATTATATTCAATAAAAAGACCGGCGCTGTTTTTTTGGTGCTGGCGCTTTTGATAACTGCCTTTTTAAGTAGCAGGTTCCGGGAAGAAGACGTTCCGACTTTGTCGCCTTTTACTATCAAAGAGTATGTAAGTAAGTGGAACAATGTTGAGATGGGGGTCACTCCGTTAGAAAAAGCGGAAAGTACTTTTGGGAAACGGCTATCCAGTAATACCACCAATAATAATAAAGTCGTTTACAAATATGATTGGAAAACCCCTTATATCCCACTTATTGTTGGTACAGACCTTAATGGCACGGTTGAGTATGTAAGAGTTCCCGAACTTGTGACTAAGGCAGGTTCGCTGGATAAATTTAAAGCGGACAATAACTTAGGCAACCCCGACCTTGACATGTATCTTGAGGGCACATACAGGGAAAAAACCTATGTATATCTGGATGAGGGTATTGCCATCGAAGCCAGTGAGTTTTCAGATGAGGTGCATTTTGTCCGTTACTTTACTCCAACCACGAGGTCTGAGTTTTTAAGAACGTGGGGAGCAGATCTGTCCTTTGAGTATGAGCCTGAGGGGAACTGATCTTTAAGGGCACGCTATTACACCGAGATTATCAGTTATCCCGGCGACACACATTATCTGTGCTAAAGACCATGCCATACCGTCCACAGGCCGCAGTATATCAAAAGGTACCCCGAACATATTGGTTACGATGAACAAAAGCGAAATCGAACCGATGATTAAACCAAATCCGGCGAACGCCCATACCCATGTACTCTTTGCTGCCGCAAATGCTTTGGGATCTCCAAAAGCCATTGACAATTTAATACCTCCGTATACTACCATTACCATAAACACAACGCCTGCCGCATAGATAGCAACGTTCAAGATACTGACCACAGGGCAGAGGATTTGTATGGGGCTTAGATGTGTAACTTTAGGTCCAAAACCTCCCTCCCCCGTTATTGACAGGTTCGAGCACACAGCACCCCATGGGATGGCAGGAGGCTCGACGGCTAGTACATTAGAAAAAGGTATTAGCATTAAAGAGATGAATAAAGATACGATTGTTATGTATTTAAATGTTTTCGGGAAGAGCATTTAATAAGTCCTTGTCTTTAACGCCGGCTAGGTCTAAAAATATGTACTTGATCGCAATAGCGAATATGGTGACCAGGATCGCCAGAACACTCCACGTTAGCCCGTTCTTTGCGGTGTCCACGGCCTTGGCGTCCCCCCGGCTTGTCGTGAGCTTGACGAACGAGACAGCCAAACCGATAAATCCAAATGCGAATCCGATACCAAATACTATGTTGGCGACCATTCCCAGAAGATCCGATACAGAATCGATCGCCGGAATAGTGAATAGCTTATTTGGATTGGCTACCAGCTCCTCCAACTCGTTAAATGTGCTTTCTTCGTATCCCTTAAAGATATTGGCCATTTTTCTGATTTTTCAAAAAAGCCCCGGGTAAAGCCGGGGCTTTTTGTAATTATCTTGATATTAGCTGCCCAAGAATCCTGTAATTTCGCTCGGTCCTAACGTGCTCGATGATCCAAGTATATTGATGATGATGAACCTTATTGCTGTTAAGAAGAATAAACCCACGCCTCCCAATGCCGCATAAGTAAGCCACTGTCTGGCCTGGTCCGTTGATTTGGTTTCTCCTCTGGAGGTAATGTACTTAATAAAACCTAAAGCTAAGAAAATAAAAACCAATGCCCACCCCACACCGATAACAACGTTAATTAACAAACCGAAAATCGCTGACAAAGATCGGTATTTTGTACCAAGCGGGTCAGTTAACACGGAAGGCACGGCTGCATACACCGGTTTAACTAAAGTTAAATTCATACTTTTTACACCTCCTTCAAAAATTAGAACGGCTTTTCACCTAATACTACAGAAATTATAATGCGAAGAGTAACTAAAGACAATGCTATGAACAAAGTTCCAACGACAGCTGCAGTCAAGTCCTCTTTTCCCTCCGTAGTCTTTTGCGGGTTTCCTTCGCTGGTCATGAGAGTATACCCCGCTTTGATTATAAAGAACAGACCTGCTGCGATTCCTGTTGGAATTAGGAAATTAAAAATAAGGATGAGAAGTTTGCTAAAGTCAGTGCAGGTGCCGTAATCTTTTGTGGGGTCGCATATCGTGAAGGCAGCCCGAGCATTCCCGGACATAAAAATAGCCACAAAAACGAAAGATAGTATGAAGCGGAAATTAGTGCCTAACTTCTGATATAATTTTGTCATGCCTACCCTAAATTATCGGCATTATAAAAAGAATAGTCAAGTGATTCCGGTCCTGGCTGCAGTTATTCTTGCAGTACTAATAGTTCTTGGGGCCGGGCTTGTACGCGCGGATAGCTGTGACGACATTGCCGATCTGGACGACAGGGCAGAATGTTATGCGGAACAGATCGAAAAAAAGGAACAACAATATCAGTCAGCAAGTAAGAAACTTTCATCCATAAAAGATAAGGCAAATGGGGTTGCTCAGAAGATCGCTCAGCTATCAGGACAGCTTAACGTTACTCAGTCGGAGGTACGGGAGTTGGAATCAGACATCGCCCAAATGGAGGAGGAGCTTGATGTTTTAGATAAGAACATTGAGGACAGGCAACAGAAGCTTGGGGAAAAGATCGCCCTTAGGAACAAAGTAGTTCGCAACTATTCCAAGCGAGGGGTTTTGAACGATCTTGAAATTTTCTTATCAGTACTTCCCTCTCATAATCTAAACGGTTTTCAATTCTCCGCGTTTTCCTACATTTTCGAGAAATCTCTTACATCCGAAACCATCAGTTTGATCGGTTCCATAAATACCGAGATCTCAAATTTTGAAAGAGATAAAAAAGAAGCGGAGGAATTAAAGAGCGATCTGGAAAAAGCTAAATCCGACCTGCTAGCATTAAGAACGCAATTGGCCAATCAGAAAGCAGGAGAGGAAAATGTATTGGGAGATCTTAAAGATGAAGAGTCTAATCTGGAGGGCAAACTCTCAGAACTTTCCAAAGATATAAGCGAACTTTCTTCAAAACAACAAAGTATCTTGGCACAAAAAGCAGGCGAAGGTTTTGGGACCGTTGGTGATTACGAAGCGGAAAGCCAGAAACTACCCGACCCCGGTTTCAGTCCTGCTTTTGCGTTAGGTAGTTACGGTGCTTACACGCATCGTAGAGGGATGAGTCAGTACGGGGCAAAAGCACGCGCAGAGGGCGGGCAAAAACACGACGCTATAATCAAGTTTTACTACAAACAAAGCGTAGTGAAAAAGGACGGATTTCCGGACGAAATAAAAGTGGACGGATATGGGAATATGGATTTTCAAAAGTATCTTTACGGTATTGCTGAGATGCCTGACAGTTGGCATGAGGAAGCTCTTAAAGCTCAGGCTATTGCTGCCCGTACATACGCATACAGATACTACAAGGCCGGAAAGTCGATATGTACGTCCCAAAGCTGTCAGGTTTTCCTTAAAAGCAAATCCGACAGCCCTCCCAGTCGGTGGAAGAAAGCGGTTGACGACACAAAAGGAAAGATAATAGATGGGGATACCCATGCCATGTATTCCTCGACAACAGGTGGGTTTATTTTGGACGGAGTCGGGTGGGATACCTCGGGTAAGTGGCCGGGAGACGCTTATGAGAAAAAAGCAAAATCTCCGTGGTTCTTTAAAGCCTGGTATAAACAAACTTACAATGAGAGTTCGTCAACGTGCGGGCGTTCAAGCCCGTGGCTCAATGAAAAAGAAATGGCGGACATACTTAACGCGTGGGTCGTATATGAAAGAGGTTCAAATTCCGAGGTAGATAGAATTTCTCCTGTGACAACGAGCTGTTGGGGCGGTAACCCGTATTCACTGGACGATATGGCAAGTAAAGCGGAAAAATACGGCACTAAATTTACCAGTGTCAGGTATGAGAAAGTAGACATTAGTAACGGAGGTTACACATCTAACGTGGTGTTTAACACCAATCAGGGAAGGGTTGAGATCGACGGTACTGAGTTCAAAAGAGTATTCAACCTCCGCGCACCGGGTTACATTTCCATTAGAAACGCACTATATGATTTCATTATTAAATAACCGGGGTTTATAAAAGAGGTTTTACACGATAATGCTCTCCAGACACCTCAACAAAATATTTTTTGTATCGTTGTTTCTTTTTGGGGTAATGACTATATTTCGGGACCTGGCTGATAACGATTTCGGTTGGCACTTCCGTTACGGTGAATACATAGTTAATAACCATCAGGTTCTAAGAGATAACACTTTTTCTTATATTATGCCCGAATATAAGTGGGCAAACTCTTACTGGCTCTCGCAGCTGATAATGTATGTGCTTATCCGGTATACAGGAGTGATTGGTTTTAGTCTGATTCTCGACGGGGTGTTTACTTTGGCCACTTTAAAGGTCTTTTCCGGTTTGAGTAAAGATAAGCTAATTTTGTCGCTTGGTTCTTTGTTATTCTTTCCTTTCGTTGGGTGGTTCAGTATAGCAACGAGGCCGTTGTTGTACAGCACCTTGTTCATGCTTTTGTTAGTCTATGTTCTCCTGTACAGAGAAGGGTACGTAAAATACCTTCCGCTGATGTTTATGTTATGGGCGAACATGCACGCCGATTTTACTTTGGGCCTGTTCGTTTTTGGAATATATACAGCCTTTAAGATATATTCGATGTATAAGCAGAAAGTTTTGGACTACGCTCTTTTGCTTTACTCCTCTGCAAGTGTTTTAGTCACGCTGATAAACCCCTACGGCCTTAGGTTATGGGAAACACTGCTAAAAGAGACGCACCCTTACCAGTTCAGTCTGATAACCGAATGGATGCCGTTTTCCTTGGACACGCATCCGGGTAGTTCTTTTATAGCGTATACGGTCTTATCGGGAATTTTTATAGCATCTATTGTGGTAAATCTCGTGATCCAAAAGAAAAGCGGTATGTGGCTCGTTTTGGCAGGAAGTTTCTTTTTCCTTGCTTCATTGAGGTCCGTTTACTTTAGCCGTGTACTAATAGTTGTAGGTATCTTATCGTTCATATCCTTGTCGACTTACCTTCTCAACGAATCTAAATACTTAGTGAGAAAAAATTATATAAAACCGATGAAGGCACTTGGTTACTACTTTGTAGCCGCACTTATCCTAATATCATTTCAGTCGTTTGCGGTTAAACTTGAATCCATTAATGGGATGAAGTCCTGGAGGGATAAAGGGTACCCTGTCGATGCGGTTAACTACATCAAACAAAACCCTCTATCCGGTAACATGTTCAATAACTTTAACTGGGGCGGGTATTTGATCTGGCAGCTACCAGAATATAAAACTTTTATAGACGGCAGGATGACTTCGTGGAGAGAAGAAGACTACTCAATACTTGAAGAATATGTGAACGTCACTTATTACCCGGATGAGTATGAGGGTAAGTTCGACCGTTATGTGGAAGCCGAAAATATTGGCTGGGTGATACATAAGAATGGTTCCAAGTTTGCCACATTCCTTGTTGAAGAAAAAAACTGGACAACTCACTACGAGGACAATTCGGCAATAATATTAGTCAACCCCCATTTCTCTAACCAAACTAGATAAATCTCAAATTGCTGGTGTTATAATATAATCATGACACCGGAAATTTTATCTTCTACCATCAACCACCCGCATAACGTACGTTTTTACGGAGAAGATACCGATGAGGAAATACTCTATATTTTCCGTGCCAGTTTTGTGATGAACTTAGGCTGGATGCTTATTGCTTTATTTATGCTGCTTGCTCCGATCGTTTTTACAATTTTTCTTGTTTTCCTTAGTGCTAACATCTCAGGACTGTTGTCGCCCTCTTTGATATTTTTGACGAATGCTTTTTGGTACGTTTTTGTATTAGGTTTTATTTTTGAACGTTTTATCCACTGGTTTTTTAATGTTTATATTATTACTAATAAGCGTATTGTGGATATGGATTATTATCATATGCTGAACTTGAGGGTTTCCGAAGCAACATTACAAAACATTGAAGATGTTACGTACCAGCAGCAAGGTGCGTTCGAGTCTTTGTTTAACCTGGGACATATTTATATCCAGACCGCGGCGGAGCGGCGTGAGTTTGAGTTCAATAATGTTTCTAATCCGGCAAAAGTTCATGATATTTTGACCGATCTGGTCAGGGAGGTAAAAGGACGTGCCTGATAACGCGCTCAACCCGGTTCCAACCGATGCAATAATTAGTCCGTTCACTTTTTTCACGCCGGAAGCGTTTACGTGGGTAGTGACACTGTTTCTGCTTTTTCTTATAGTGATCTATACTGTTTTCACCCTGATCATGGTACGCCAGGTTCACCTATTGAACAGGAATTTTAAAACAGGCCTGGCCTTCATATTTACCATGATTTCATACATACATCTTTTTCTTGCTTTAATTCTTGTGGTAGTATCTTTGGTAACACTAATACTTTAAACCATGATAAGAAAACTAACTGCGAAGATCCAAAATATAAGTGCTAGTCTGCCTCAATCTGCAGGTGCTTTTTCCGGTGTGCTGATAATAAATCCGGATGACACGGCCGTATTGGAACGCAAGGGAACGGTTTATGCCGTTTTCCATATAACAGGTTCGCAGGAATTTGACGTTAATCTTGTATCCAAGGTGGTTCACGATGTTTTACATGATTCTTATTACCAGTCTGATAACGTTTCTCCGGTTCAGTCTCTGGAAAAAGCAATTGTTGAGGTCCGGGATAGGGTGACCAAGTTAACGAACGAATCCATCAGGAGTAACGAAGGTAATGTAGATTTTAATATGGTGGCAGGGGTTCTATGGGGTAATGTTATTTATGTAGTCCAGTACGGTAAGTCCGGCGGCTTTCTGATGCGGGATGGGAATATAAAGGCGATAAATGCAAATACCGAGGGTCACTTCTCCGCTGCTTCGGGAGTGGTAAAAGAGGATGACGTGGTGTTGTTCGCAACCCTGCCGTTTATGCAAAAAGTATCTCCGGACAAGCTGCTTAGTACGGACATAGATCAGGCAAGTCTCCCGCCCGATGCCTCCTGCCTTGTTTTGAAATTCGCAATCGATACTACTTTTACCGAAACCGAAGTTGTGGATTTTCCCATGCCGAGGGAGGGAAAAGGGTTAAACCTGAATTTTGCTGCTAAAAGCTTGTTTAGTAAATCTCTAAAAAAAGGGTCTAAACAACAAGCACAAGCTCCTCAGGGTCTACCCGAACAAGTTCCGGAAGCACGCCCGCCTGTCTCCCCCGACATCAATACCATTTCGCAAATGGTTCCCGAACCACAGCCCTCCGCCCCGCGTTCCGGTACCGGCATAAAACTTAAAAAAGACCGTTCCGGAAAGTTCAAACCTAACCGTACTATTATTATTGCTGTCGTTGGGATATTGCTACTAGTTTCTATAGGGTATACGGTCAAGAGTAATTTTGGCAAGAACAGTGCTAATGAGCCAAATATAGAAGTGCTTTCTACAAATATAGACTCCCCTCCCGCTTTACAGACTGAAGAAACACCCGGTGAACCTGCGGTAGTGGATGAGACAGTTTTCTATGATCTAAAACTCGCCGACGCCTCGGCCAATCCGGGTTCAATAGCTATCCTGGAGGATAAAGTAGTAGTTGCCGATCACAGTACGGGGAAGATCTATCAATCTGACATAAGTACTCCCAAATTCACTCAGATAGAAAAGACATTTATGGGGATTTCGGCTTTGGAGAATGCGGACGGAGATCTTGGGGTTACGGACAGCGAAGGTTATAAAGTAGTAGATTTGGCCACGAACGAAGTAACGCCCACTATCAAAATAACAACTCCGGGTGTAATGGCTACATATCTGGGAAATGTTTATGTCTTGTCCGGGGATACGCTTACCAAATATACATCTGATGGAACGTCTTCGACATGGGCGCAGTCTTCCGAAATGGAAGGCGCCGGTTCTATGGCGATCTCAGTGAGCATATATGTTCTGAAAAAAGACGGAACTTTGTTAAGCTATACAACAGGAGCAAAAGACAACTTCTCGGTTTCCGGTCTGGAAACCGCTCTGGCAAACCCCGTTCAGATACAAACAAATTACGATTTTGATAATATGTATATCGCAGACGCGGGAAACAGGAGAATAGTAGTACTGGATAAAAAAGGTACGTTCATAAAAGAAGTCAAGCATGAGAATCCCCTTGCCTGGGGAAACATGAAAGGGATTGGAGTGAGTGCGGATGAGACGAAACTTTATGTGCTGGACGGATCGAAAGTCCATGAAATAGATCTTAAGTAGTTGACCAATCCGTTTTTAATTCGTACAATGGCAGTCGTTCCGGAAAATTAACGCCTGTCCTTGTAGCCGCGAAGCTTACGTTAATTTTAAAGGAGCCGTTTTAATGCTAGAAAGACGTTTTATCAGAGAACACTTAGAAAGAGCCGCTTGTTATAAATGTGGTGAAAGCTTGGGCGGGGCTAAACTACATACTATAAGCGATGCCCCGGTAGCTCTGGTGGCTCATGCGGTCTGTCCTAAATGCCAATCGGAAAGCATGTTGACAATAACTCCTTCCGGGAGCGGTGTCGTGCCCCTCGTATCGGACCTTACCGGTATTGAGATCAAGAAATTTATTGATGAAAAAAGCGTAACCTACGACGAACTTTTGGATTTTCATAGGATGCTTGAAAAAGATACAATATGGAACTTATTGCGCAAAAAAGGGAAAAATTCGGTAAAAAAACTAACTCCTTAAGGAAACAAAGGCAGCTGCCGGCTGTTATGTTCGCAAAAGGGATAGATTCTGTTTCCATTACCCTAGACCACAACTCATTTGTAAAAATATTTAATGAAGCAGGAGAAACTTCTTTGGTGGATCTTGTTATCGACGGTAAGAATGAGAAAGTGCTGGTCAAAGACGTTCAACTGGATCCTGTTAGCATGTCCCCTATTCATGTAGGTTTTCACAAAGTCAATTTAAAAGAAAAAATCACGGCCGAAATCCCGGTAGAGGTTATCGGTGAGGAAGAGAATGAACTGGTCAAGTCCGGTCAGGCTTTGGTTCTTGTATTGCTAAACGAGATCGCCGTTGAGGCTTTGCCTACGGACTTCCCTTCCGCATTCGTTATTGATGTATCTAAAATAACTGAGGTTGGGGAGGCGGTTACGGTTGGTGACCTGCAGTACGACAGGGAAAAAGTGGAAGTTTTGGACTACGATGATGACGAACAGGTTGTAAAGCTTGACTATGCTGTGATGGCTGAGGTTGAAGAGGAAGTTAGCGAAGAGGAAGCTATAGAAGGCATTGAGGCTACTGAGGAAGCGGAAAAGACTGAAGAAGACGAGGCTGGCGCTGAGGGTGGAGATAAGGGTAAAGACAAAGGTAAAGAAGAGTAACCGTTGATTTTTATTAATCCCAAGTTTAATTTCAAAATACATAATATTCCGGGTATGGTATTTGTTTTACCCATTTGCTAAAAGGATAAAAGTATTTACATTTAAAATCCCATAGTGTATATTTTCGGGCAAGTAAGGAAAGGAAAGATAGATACACGTACAATTAAATAGCAATTCAAGATTTACAAAAGATTAGAGTGAATTAACCGGCCTAGCCGGTATTCTAGTTGTACCTTACATCAAAATACATCTCACAAATCAAACCTAGGAGGTTAAAAATGTGGACGTTTCTTAAGTTGTTGGCTAAGGTTTTACTGTTCCTTTTCGGTTTGTACGTTATCCTTGCACTGGTCGGGCCTTTCGTGCTTAAGGCAGTTGCAAGTAAGGGCCCGGAGATCGCAGTCACCTTGAGTGCGATTCCTGTGATCGGTAGGCCGGCAGCAACGGCATTCGCCGGTTGGGTGTTCGCACTGCGTGCAAATCCGGCACTCGCTCCATCCGGAGAATCAACGTTACAGCAGTTGGATCGTGGATTAGACGCCGCGGAAGCCTATGTGCCATCCTTAGCGGATAGCGTTGTAGGAATCTTCGGAGATTACACGGTCTGGGTAGCGGTGATCATGCTCATTGCACTTGCTGGTTTGTTTACGGCATGGCGTGCGGGGGGTTTAATGGCGATGGTACAAAGCATTACCAGATCTCTTTCCACGTGGCAGGGTGTGGCTTCGATTGTCCTTGTAGCGTTGCTGGCTGGGAGTTTTGTATGGTCGCTGGACCGGGGGGCGCAAGGAACTTTTGATGCACTTCGTCCCATACTTCCGCTGATCCTGGTGATCGTCCTGCTGTTTTTTGGTTGGCAAATGCTGAAGAATTTCCTGATCAATGCGATCTTGGTCCTCTTCGTCACCCATCTTGTAGTAGCATTTCTGACCATCTGGAGTCCGGGCTTATTGTCGGCAAGTTGGGTGGATGAGCTATGGTTTAGGCCGGCTGCGGAATTTGGGTTGAGTTTGTCGTCTGGTTGGAGTGAGGATAACCGGCTAGTCGCGTCCGTGCTCGCTACACTGGGGGTTTTACTCCTTGGTTTGTGGCGCTGGTCATCTTCTAACGGCGGGGTTGAGGAGGTGTAAGAATGAAGAAACGATTGTTTGTCTTTGGGCTGCTGATGCTGGGAGCGTTGCTTCTGGCAGCCTGCGGAGGTACATTACCGGTTCCCGAAGTCGGTTCTCCGTTGTTTATCGAAGATGAGAGCGGGAATCTTTACCAAGGGGACGTTGTTCTTGAAACCGATGCAGTCGCGGGCGGGATAGTTCCGATAGAATCCGACCGTGAAGATTATGGCCTGGTTATTTCCTTATTCCGCTTACGGCTGAGGGTGAGCCAATAGTTGGTGGTGTAGGATCCGAAGTAAGGGAGCCTTTCAGTATCCACACGATCATACCGGTCGCGGCATACGGGTGGTTCTTACTGCTTATTGCAATGGCGCCTTTTGCGTTACTCGCCGTCAGATTTCTGGGATGGGAGCAGGAGGTTGCCAACCTTACCGTAATAGTTGAAGCAATGACAAGAAACCAGATCGCAGCCCATGTTGGAGTAGGTGTAACTCTGTCCAAGATACCTATAATGGGAGCGAGGTTTAAGCGCAACAACTATATGATTAAAGAGGACGGAAGATGGGTTCTCAATAACCAGAGACTCAACGATGTTGTAGATGAAACGATCCGTGCAGTTGTTGCCCGGTGGGTTTCCAGAACGCTGATGGATAACGTTCATACTTTGCTGGACGACGAAGCGTTTCTAACAGCTTTAATTACCAGGGCGGGTAGCAAGCTGCTTGCGATTACCGGGTTTTGGGCTGAAGAAATCAGGATCACCTCAATTAAGGATCCCAGTGGGGTGTTAGAGCGAAGAGGTGAAGGTCACGCGATTGCCGAACAAATCCGGGCTTTGGTGGCTGCAGATGTATCCCCGAACAGGGCTGCTGATGCCATAGCAAGGATTTCTTTAGCACAGGCGTTGATGGTTCTCCGGCAAGGTTCCGGTGTTCAAATTACACCAACCGTTCAGATTGCGGATCTAAGTGAGTGAGGTGAGCTATGACACAAAGTAATGCACGCGCGAGAAGGGAAGCACGTCAACGTGGAGGTCAACCACCGTCACCATTTACCGGTTTCGACTTGGGGATAGATCGTGTCCTGCTGTACAACCCCGGAGTGTTGAAAATGTTTGGGTTGTTTTTGCCGGCTTTCTTCACATTCTGGCGGTTCTTTCTGGCGTTTGAGCAGCAGTCGAACCGACCGTTCATGCCGTTCCTCGACTTTGCGTATCCGGTTATACCAGGAGCGCCAATGCCTTGGGGACGCTGGTTGTTCTTTATGGCGATCGTGTTGGTGTTCATGGCTGGTTCTTACCGTAGACTGCCACGCAACCTGATTGAGAACTTCCAGAGGGCAAATGTAACCACTGTCGTTGCTTTTTGGTACAGTTGGTTTGCCTTTCTCGGATTGTTCTGGATACAGTTCCCGTTTGGACCCTAGTTTTCGGTTAAGTTAGTGTGATGTGATAAACAACGCCGGGTTGAGTTTACTCAACTTTACCCGGCTCTTTTTTAAGATCGCAAGCTGTGTTTAAACTTGTGATTTTAAAAGAGGGGAAGCAAATTTTTTAATCATGCGATTGTAACTTATCGCTAAAAATCCAATACAGAAGGAGTGAACAATGGCTAGTACAACTGTATCTGGTCGTCCCGTGGTTCGCGGAAAATTCTTGCGGATCGCACCTTATATCTTAGTGTGGGCTACTGCAACGGCCGTCATGTTTTACATGTATGGCTTAGGTGTGTGGAAGTGGTCCGGGGCTATAGCATTAGCGTTGCTGTTTATTGCAGGCTATCGTTATGTGTCCGGCAAAGCTTCGCGCGAGGCTCACCACACCGATAAATCCCGAAAGCCGATGCCTTTGGAATCCTGGGCAGCACAGTCCGGTGTGGACATCAGTGAACCTATGTCACGTAAGAGTGAGATGGAGAAGTGGTTCATTATCGGTGTCAAGGCTACGATCGCTGTTGCTGTTCTGCTCGGGCTTAATACTGCGATGAATATGGGGGTGTTTGTTACCATCATTGCATCGGTGCTTTTGGTTGGTGGTTTAATGTTGTGGTTTGGCCGTGGATGGATTCGCGCCAAGCGTATCCCAGTGGCCTTGCTTGTTCTGCTCATCCTTGCAGCAGGCGGGACTTTAGGCCTTGCTGGATGGTATGTGATGGAATCACCCGGGCTTGTCAGTAACAATCCGCTTACCCGTCTGACTTTGTTTGGCGGAGGTTCCGGTAGACAAGGTGCAGAGAATGCTCCGGTGTCAGATGATGATGCTCTCGAGCGTCTTTTATCTGAAGCTGAAAGTGCTGCAACAACAACCCCGTTCCCTGTTTCGGAGGTTAACGAGTATCAGGCTGAGCCGCGTCAAAACACGCCGGTAACGCTTGACCCGGAAAACCTTGGTTTAAGCGAGCTCGTCGCGATCGGTCAAGATTGGTCGCAGAACGTCGCTCGACTGAACGAAGACCTTGCTTTACTCCAGATCAGTGGGAAGAACGTCTATAAAGTTGACGATTTTCTGACCGGTGGTGGCGAGGATATGCTGGGTCTAGAAAAAGGGTGCGGTTACTTGTCTGACTGGTATACCGAGGGTGTTTGGGTTATTGGTGAGGGTGGTGAGAAGGAACTGGTTTTGGGGTCGTTCGATGAACGGCTTTTGAAGTACATTACCGACCCTCTCGTTACTCAACCCATGACTCAGATCTCGGCCGGTTTGTATAAGGTTGGTCTTGCTGAGTGCGAGTTAGTTCGCGCTTTAGTCTGGCCTGACGATAACACACCTCCTAACTGGGATGAGGCGCAGAAACGGGAAGACGCTTTGAACGAAGCCGCTGCCAAGCTCAATGTGACCAACGTTACGTACTACGGGCAGGATTCCATGATTCCTGTTATTCCCGAAGTGCGGATCGTCGCGACATTGAAGGAGCTTGCTCCCAAGACCATCGAAGTAAAAGCAACTGCAGTTCCTGCTCCCGCGGCTAACTATGAGTCGCAACTGGACAAGTTGATAGCCGAGGCTGAGGAGAATGCTGTTGCCGATGAACAGGAACCCACTCCGGAACCGGAAGCACCTGCTGAAGACTTGACGTGGATGGAGCCGCAGGATGCTGTAAATGTCTACGGGATCCTCACGATCAAGAAGAAGTGGTGTGAAGGTTCGGCGAACACATCGGACATGATTTTTCGTCCGATTAACGCTCCCGACGTCGACATTCATGTTGACCTCAGCGACCATAGTTTGGGTGATTTGCAGGAAGGTTGTCTGGACGTTAAACTCCAGAAGCCTGACATCTCGACGCTCGGTTGGCACGCTTATCGTTCGGAAGACAACTCGTTCGCCCTCGTTGGGTATGGGGAAATGACCGAACCGCCTGCTCAGGCAGACAACGCGGGTGGTAGCGGTGCGCCGACCGGTGGTACCAACACACAGTTGGAGCCTGAGTCACATACGGCATCGAGCCTGCCTGGTTATTTAAGCGGTAAAGGCTATACCATGGCTATCGCTGAAGGTCCGTGTGATGGTTCAGGTCAGCCTGTGGGTGGTTCCACCATTCTCACTAAAACGTATGACTACCAAGGAAATTTCCGTGAGATGGTGAAGGTCGACTGGTCCGGTATCTGGGGAAACCTGGCTACCAAAGCCCAATGCGAACGTGGTGGATTTGCCATCCAGTATACACCCTCGTATCCGCCGCAGATGATCCTGGTTGGTTCGAAGTTTGAGACTTACCTTGGTGGTTATCTCTCACCCGTCAAAGGGTTGGGGACGCCGGTAGGGCAGGATGATCCGACAGCCAACTGCTCGGAACTTCGCTGGAGCGACTTCGAAGCCTACCAGAATGTTAGAGCGGCATTGCATAGCTACGGTGGAGCTGTGTGGCTGAGCAAAGGGAACGGATTATATGTTTCCCAGAGTACTCCGTCCGAGTGTCGTATGATCCCGGGTGTTCCAAGCCCCGATCTGGACATCATGGTCGAAAGTGGCGGCGCCACCTATGCTTTCGTAGAGGCCGGCGACTAACAAGCTCTAGGCAAGATCACAACAACAGACCCGCCTCGGTGTGCGCAAGTTTTTGCATCCCGAGGCGGTTTTTTTAAGTAGCAAGTAAAGGAGTTGTTTATGAACTACTCTAGGAAACCGGAGCCTCGGCCTGTAAAGGTTGAGACACGTATCGGTGAAAAAAGGAAGTATGGTAAGAGGAAGCGGACAGTACCGCGCTCTCTATACTATCTTGGAATGTTGTTTATGTCCACGGTGGTTGCGGTGGCCGGTTACTACGTTATCAGCGATAGTAACGCCTGGTCAGCGACTCAGTTGCTCCCGCAAGAACCTGCCATTCAGCCGCTGGTGGAAGAGCCTCCGTTGGTTATCCAACCGGAAGAGATCCTACCTGATCTGCAGGCCATGCCTCAACAGCAACCTGCAGGCCCTGTGAATTTGGGACTTGTCCGGGCAGGAACGATGCGGGTGGAGGTTTCTCCTGAGTTTGTTCAGATGGAGATCCAGGGACCGATCAAGCCATGGATCCCACCGGGAGTAATCCCTCCGGTTGAAGGATCTCCGACCGAAGCCGAGGATTATGGTGTTTTGTTTAAAATGTCCATGGCACTTGGTGACTGGGAAAAATTGAGCTACGCTGCGTCGTGGCTGAACGAGAATCCTGCAGGTGCAGAAGTTCGGGATCAGCTAATCAATGATATGTACTCGGTGGTCCTGCCTCAAGTATGGCCTCCGGTTACAGAGGATAGCGTTTATGCGGTAGGCAGTGTCTACAACGGACTGCTGGCTCTCGGACGGGAAGATCTGGCACAGGACTTGCTTGATAAATCAGTTACTTCCGTCATCAAGTGGAACGAGTTGGCGCGGGAGAAAGAGGCACAGGAGCAGGCAGCGAGAGAGGCAGCGGCCAGGGAACAAGCTGAATTGGAATTGGCTGCTAACCCGGACGTTAATCCGCAGCCGGACCCGTTGGTTGATGCGGATCCGAATGTTTTATCTGACCCTAACGCTGTTCCGCAGCCGCAGCCAGAACCGGTCATTCCAGGCAATACAGGAAATCCCCCGGTCGATCTTAATCTGGCGAAAGTTCAGGAGTTTGCTCCCCCACCCGTTCCAGCTGACATCAACAGGACGAACTGGTTGATGGGGTTGGGCCCTGATCCGGTCCTTTGGAATTGGATGGCCATGAGAAAGGTGTTTAATGGGGGAGAGCCTGTATCGCAGCTTTACTGCGTCTTGGCCGATGTTCCTTCTACGTCCTGCCGTTTTGGCGTCTGTCCGGTCTACTACGGGAAAGTATGTGAGGTTGACCCAAGAACAGACAGCTTTAGGAAATACGCAAACGGTGAGGATGCATTCCCTGTATCTCCAGGTGACTGGTCGGGAAGTGACGACGGGCGTCCGTGGTTCATAGCTTTCACGCCGGAATGGTATGCCAAGGGAACATTCAAGGGGGATATCAGAGATATGGGTTATATCATGCAGTGGATGTACGAACTGATCGACTGATCCGTCCCTGCGTGCGTATATCGTGAAGGTTGTTTTCGAAGCTTTGCCTGTCTTTTTATTACGGGCAGGCAAAGCTCTCTTTTTACTTCAGTTTTGGTATTTGAGTTTTTAATTCGAATGTCAGAACAGAGGTAAAACTCTGCGAATAAACTAATAACTGATCTTGCTATTGATCAGCACTTTTAAACCTTAATAAGATAGATTGGAGACGAGAAAAATGGGAAGAATGGTTAAACCCTTACTTCTTTTTGCAGCTATCGCAGTGTTTGTCGGAGGCTTTTGGTTTCTCCCCGATGGAGATCCGGATGCTTTTAACTCGCTGGCTGGGGTGTCGGAAACCCCAAACTCTACCGAGTCTGTTGCTACTAACAGAACGGTGCAAAATGAGCTAGTGCTCTTACCGTTGGTATCAAACTCAGAAGCGGAACCGACGCCAATAGTTGAAGCGCTTCTCGGGATCGTAGATCCCGGGGCTATGCTTGTAAAGGCGAGAGCTGAACTGATGTCTGTCGATGATATCTACAATATCGTTGCCGGTGCTGCTATGCCGAAAGGTGCGACGGGAATGTTATACAGCGGCGGAGCTTTAAGTACCGCTCCAAAGGATGTAAAGCTTCCGGTTTGTACTCCGCTTGAACCTCCGTGCGTGCCCGGGTCGAGGTTTTCTAAAACTGGACTAGGTTACAAGTTTAACATCAACAGCCACCGGGCGTTAGATTCCAAGTGTTATACGGAGAGTGGCGCTCAGGATCTTCGTTTGGGATTTCCAAGCGATATGGCGATTGTTTCGATCTTGGAATGGCCGTACCCTAACGAGCAAATTAAGCAAGAAGTATACTCCAACCTTTGGTCAGACGGAATCACGGTTGTAGGAGCTTGTCGCTATCCGGATGGTGCGGAATTACGTGCCGGTTCGGGGCATATGGATCCGAAGACCTACGATCTGGTTTCGCTAGGCAAAACGTTCAAATCCGGTGAACAGTGGGGAGTGATCGGCGCGACCGGGAATAATGTCGACGGGTCACACGCACACTACTTCCTCATCGAATGCAAGCCGGATGGGTCATGTTACTGGCTCGATCCCGCCGATGAAGCACTCAACATCACGGATAGGTACAGGAGGTAAGTATGAAAAAACTGTTCATCTACCTCTTAATCGGCCTGGTGCTTGGTTTTGGGATAGTGTTTCTGAACGAGCTCGCTGGACCAAAGGAAGCTTTGGCAGAATCGGCCAACGCCATTTTAGACGAATGGAGTGGTTCTGAGGAAGAAGTACTTGATCCAACTGAACCGGTCGGGGTTATCGTAGAGGTGCCAGTGCCAACACCGACGCTAGCTGTTGAACCAACTTTAACCGTGGAACCGACTCCGGTTGTTGAACCTACTATTGCTTTGGGGATCGTAGATCCCGGTTACATGGCGGTGCGAGTTCCCGGCGTGTTCGTCAAGATCGAGGACAAGCAGGTGATCATCGACACCTCGCCGTCCACCAAGCAAGTCGGAAAAGTCGACAAAGGTTTGTTGGTGATCGGAGACTGCGGGCCAAGTCCTGTGGAAGCGTTCAAAATCTCGATGAAACTTGCGCAGGAGTATGGCATTCCGAAGCCGGTAATGGGGGCTTTGATGGCATCCGAATCGGGCTACGTACACATGGTAAAAGCCGAGGGTGTTCCCGAGGGTAAGTGTACATTGAAAGTAAACCCGATAGGTCCTGCATGGGGAGTCCCTCAGATCTACAGACCGAGAAACGGAACAGGCGGGCATGCCGTTGTTCACGACAGCATCGATGTGGCTGATCTGGTAGATTATGACTATGCCATGCGGCAGGGTATTTCTATCCTGCTAGGGATGTACAACAACCCAGACAAAGGCGGCGGCAATTGGGACCGTGCGGTGTATTACTATAAGGGGAAATATTCGCATGGATTGTATTACACACTCAAGGAAGCGGGGGGATTAACTTTGGACGGTCAGTGGCTGCCTTTCGAATAAGGTTAAACCTGATTTTGGTCTGTCCCGTCGCGTTCTAACCAACCTCTGTCACGGTATATAAACGACAAACACGGCTCTTAACACCGAAAGGTTTTGAGGGCCGTTATTTTTTAGGTTTAACCTGGTCTCCTGGCCACTTGCTAATAGCCAGCGGCTCATTCGACAATCCCGGAAGATGGCTCCAAATATGCTCGGTCGCAAAAGGCATAAAAGGATGGAGCAATTTCAAAGACGTTACGTACGTATGACGCAAAACGCACAAAGCTACTACTTTATCCTCCCTACCCTTCACCTTCTCGATATAGCCCGAGGCAAGTTCATCCCACATAAAGTGATATATCGCATCGCCCGCATCGGCAAAACGGTACTTTTCCAGATTCTTATCAACCTCACCGATCAAACCGTTCAGTTTCTCCATTATTTCCAAATCCTCCGCCTGCAGTAATTCCTGATCCAAATCTCCAAAAAATGGCACTTTTTCACCCGTTTCCTCCTCATAGCTTTCCGTCATTATCAGCATGAACCGCGCCATGTTCCATATCTTGTTTGCGAAATTCCTATAACCTAGTATTTTGTCATGCGGGAAATTAAAATCTTTTCCGTTAGCAGTTCCGTTGATCAATCCCATCCTTAACGCGTCGACTCCATATTTCTCAATGTAATCGTCGGGGTTAATAACATTACCAAGACTCTTGCTCATCTTCCTACCATCTATCGCCCTTATATGTCCGTGGAGATAAACATCTTTAAAAGGCGGTTGTCCTGTCAGATATATTCCGAACATTATCATCCTCGAAACCCACCGCGTTACAATCTCCCATCCGGTTTCTAAAACACTAGTCGGGTAAAAATACTTAAAATCCTCTGAGTCAGGATATTTTAAAGTTACCAAAGGCCACTGCCCGCTGGAAAACCACGTGTCAAACGTGTCTGTCTCCGGCAAAAATCCATCTCCAGGTTTTTCCTTGCCAATTACATAAACAGCTTTCTTTGGTGCCACCAGTGACTGCAGCCCATCCTCTATTTCTTTTAGCGTATACGAACCCAGAAGTTCCCCAACTTTTCCGCTTGTTATCGCACCCTTTCCGTTTAGAAAAGTCACTGTTATATCAGGATTTTCCTCCACGCTATACCAAGCCGGAATTCTTATTCCCCAAACAATCTGCCGTGAGATCGGCCAATCACGCATATTTTCCATCCACCTTAAATATGTAATCTCTCTCCATTTAGGATAGATATTTACTTTCTTCTCCAATACTGCATCCAGTGCAGGTTTCCTCAAAGGTTCCACTTTTACGAACCAGTTAGGCATTACAAGTTGTTCGATATAATCTCCGCTTCTGTAATCCACCGGAACTAAATTCTCATAATCCTCATCCACTTTCTCTATCAAACCCATTCCGTTCAAGTCTTCAATCACTTTTTTTCGTGCTTCAAGAACCTTCATCCCGGCATATTTTCCCGCATTTTCCGTCATCCTTCCGTTTATGCCTACCACGTTCCTAATCTCCAGACCATGTCTCAGCCCTATCTCATAATCATTTTTATCGTGCGCAGGAGTCACTTTTAACACACCAGTTCCAAACTCTATATCAACATATGGGTCCGCGATAACTTTAAGTTTATTCGGCCCCAAAACATCCTCAAATTCAATATCCTTACCAACATACTCTTTATATCTATCGTCATTAGGATTTACAGCGAGCGCAGTATCTCCTAGTTTAGATTCTGGCCTTACCGTTGCAACCGTCAACGGCCCATATCTAATATAATAAAGAGGACTCTTCTGTTCTTTGTAGACAATCTCCGCGTCACTAAAAGTGGTTCCCCACTTAAATGAATAGTTTACAACATAGTCGGAGCGGTAGATCAATCCATCTTTTACCATTTTTTCGAATGTATCAAGCACTACGTTCACTGCGTGTTCGTCCAGAGTAAATGTATACCTAGACCAATCCACACTTGCGCCCATCTCCTTGATCTGATTTTCTATTTGGTGTTTATTCTGCTGAACAAAATCTACAATTTGAGAGTATAAAGTGTTTCTGTCAAAATCGAACCTAGACTTACCTTCTTTTTTTAACTCACGTTCAAAAGTTGTCTGTGTTTCAAATCCGGCGTGGTCGGTTCCCGGAACCCACAACGCCTCATAACCCTGCATCCTTTTCCACCTGATCAGAAGGTCTTCTAACGCGATCATCAGAACGTTTCCTGTATGCATTTTTCCGCTTGCGTTTGGAGGGGGAAGTAGTATTGTAAAAGGCTCCTTGCCCGAGTTTGCATGAGCTTTAAAAAAGCCACCTTTTTCCCATATCTCGCGTGCTTTTTCCTGAGCGGTTTTATGTTCGAACGTTTTATCCATGGGCAAAGATTATCATATTGGCAATGTTTTTTACAATGACTACAATGGTAACATTGCTCCTCAATGGTTCTTGTGGTATAGCGTTATGTATAAAAGGAGCCGGATATGCTGGAGGCACATAATCCGGCGATAAGTCTCCCCCACCCCGTACGGACGTTCGAATCCTCAATTTCCTCCAGAACGCCCTATCAGATGGGAAAAGTTTGATGGTGCAGACAGAAAGTAGACAACCCCACCAATAAGTACCCCTATCTGACCTGCCACCATTCCCGTAATAGTGTAGCTTAGCAGAACATTCACTTTTTCCGGACATCTACAAGCATCATTATAATGCGTATTATTAAAAATACATTTGAGAGATGTTGTGTTTGAGTAAGAGGGGAAAAGTTACCCCGGCTAGTTGGTACCTTGCCGGGGTTGTTTGTTAATACGCTGGATGTATCTTATTTTGTTTTCCACGGAGCCGCGCATCTTTATGTTCGTTTTTTTGCAGCCAATAAAGATTCTTAGCTTTAAAGGCTAGAGTCCGCGCTCTCCTAAATAGATCTTTTGAGTTTAAACACCCTGGATCTGTGTAGAATACGTAGCAACCACGGACAAATTCAAAGTTGCCGAACATTGTTTCCATCACAACTTCAATAATAGTGATACTTATGCGCCGGTCTGCTTTAAAAGCTCCCCATAATCTGTAACTCTTCTTTTCTTCATCTGATATGTAATTAAAAGTAAAATCCCCGAACCCCCCAATTGATAAGCTTACTTCCTGCGAGTCCTGGGCTACCGTTGACATAGTTCTCTCCTTTTTCTTTTGTAGAAGCGATTATAAAATAAAAACCTGCAAATATCAACCTATAGGGTAGTGCTTGCAGGAACAGACTAAAGTATAATAAAGAGACTATTTTATGGTAAATACAACAATAGTAGTGTCTCTTTATAACTCCCGCCCTGAAACTCTTGAAGTTATAGATAAGCTGTTCTTTCCAAGCCTTCTAAATAATATTACACCACAGACCCAGCTTATTGTACTAGACGACCGTTCGCCGCTTCAAAAAGAAACCAATGAACTAATTGAAAAGTACAGATCTGAAATAACTGCAAAAGCGGGTGATTTCAAGTTCGTAAGTAACGAACAAAACCTGGGATTTGCGGGAAGTTACACAAAAGGTATGAAAATGGCCGATGGAGAAGTTACGATGGTAATTAATGATGATACCTGCCTGCCGCAAGGGTCAGTTTCATCGCTGGTTGGTACTTTGAAGTCAGATAGTTCGTATGGGATGGTAGGACCGGTTACTAACACTGCGTGGGGGTTTCAAAAAACTTCCCTTTTCCCGCCGCTTAAAGATTACTCACCACAGGAACTTGAGCGGATCGAGCAGTTTAGCTTGTGGTTGAAAGGTATTATGAGTGGCAGAGCTTACGAAATTTACGATGGTCTGATAGGATTTTGCATTGTTTCCCCGACGCTATTGTTAAGAAAAGTGGACTATTTTGATACAAGATACGCTTATGGAACGTTCGAAGACCTGGACCTGTTTCTGAAGGTCCGGAAGGAGGGTTTTAAAGTAGTTGTGGATGGAGGAACGTTCGTTGAACACGGAGGTCCTAACGGGGCCTCTATATCTTTAGATCAGCACCAGTATAAAAAACTTAGATCAGTATTTCTGAATGGGTTGAAGTTTTGCAGGAAGTGGAACAGATACTACTGGACGCTCAGTACTTTAGGTAAAGGTTCTTTATACGGTATGGATTATTTTACGATTACGAACGAGATCAGACATCGTGCTGCAAGTGTTGGTTCGGGCTTTGTTCGATAAAATCCCCACCGATTTTTTAACCGATGGGGTGAAATTTACTGCCTGAAAGACCCGATAATTTTGATCACTAATCAAGGACGCTGGGATGAAATTCGTCATATAGTTGCAGCGCAATTGCCCCTCCCAGCAAGGCTGATAAAACAAGGAACGTAGCCAGGAGCATGGAGATCCCGCCAATATCAGCGCCTTCAAAAAAAGGTCGGCGGTTGGGGTTAGATAACCATCCGTAGAATATTATGCCGCATATTGTGAGGAAAGTTCCAACCCATCCCCACAACATCCATCTGATCCTTTTGACCCAAAACTCCCGCCCGAAGGCTCCCTTGAATGGGGGCATGTCCTTTCTCCTTTTTAGATAAATTAGTCGTTGGAAATGAATGGAGATAGTATATGTTTGCCGTCAATAATTACCGGTTTTTTCTGTTTCAAGGCCACATATATTTTATAAAACATAATCACGCTTGCCTCGATGACAGCAACAAAAGACCATTCCTCGTTATCGGCGACTTTTTTAATAATATCCCATGTCTTACTGGAAAACACTACCGTGTACCTGTGCCTCTGTTTTTTCATACCAGTCTCCCTTCTTTTCGTGTGATTTGAGTGATGGTATTCTATCGTAGAAAGGAAAAACGGTCAAAGGCTATGGGGTTGGATTGTTCAGGCTGTGCTGTGCAGTGAGTAGAAAATGGTTGAACTTATTTCCATATAAGTATAAGATGTGACGCAACTTGAAGAAATGGAGGGTACAATGGCCGATTACACAGAATTGCGTAGAATTGCCTTACGTCTTTCCGGTGCTTTTTTCAGATCAGTTACAGAACATCCCTGCAGAAAAGGAAAGGCTAAGTGTTGCAGGAACGTTGAGTTTAAGATTAGTCAGTCTGATGGAGACTTAATAAAGAAGGTGCTTAAGAAGTTGCCCCGGCCAGTCCAAAAACAAATAAGAAACAGGGCAAAGAAAGCAGTTAAAGGAATGCTTGGGTCCTGTCCGCTGTTAGCTAACGGAGCGTGTCTGATATATCCGGATAGACCGCTTGTTTGTATGTGGACCGGTGCTGGTGTTATGCCTTCCTCATCCCAGGAAGGTCTGCTAGAACGTCGTATGGGCATAACGTTTCGGGGAGGAACGTCGTCAATGTGCCCCGACTGTCATGAGGAATTGGCAGATAGAGGCGTAGTTGTTCCTTATGAAATTGCTTGGGCACATAACCAATATTTTAGGTGGTGGATGACGTACGCCGCGGAAACTGTATCCGAAGCTATATTGAGAGAGGTTTAATAGCGTGACCGCACATATGTAACATCGTGTGCGGTTTTTATTTTAGGTTGAGGCGTGCTTTATAGGATGTGGCGGAGATTGTTGGAAATATTACAGCCTGCCATAGTTTTTATTATGGAAGGCTGTGCTGTCTGTTCTTATATTTTGTTTCCAAACATTTTACTTAAGGAGTTTTAAGAACAGGTCCAAATCAAATGGTTTTTCTATCGTAGACACGTCTTCGATAAGTTCCTCCGGATCAATGCATGTAACAACTATAATCTTTATCTTGGGATGTATCCTTTTTAGCCTTGTTAGAACCACTTTCGCGCCTTTAATACTATTGTGAGTGCCAAAGTGAATCAACAATATTTCCGGGTTATGTCTACCTACAAACGTGTCTGTTCTAAGACCTCTCACAAGGTCTGCCCCGTCCCAAAACCCAATTTCTATTCGATGTCCCCTATGTTCTAAGTAAGGTTTTAAAGACTCCACAACATCATGATTGTTTTTATCTTCGATTATTAAAACCTTTGCCATCAGTTTCTCTCCTTTTACTTTATTTCAGATCTGGAGATATTTTAACATTCAAAACAAAAAACGACCCGTTTTCAGCCGTTTCTTGCCTGAAATAAATAATACGGTAACTGCTTAAGTTAGGAACGGTTCAGACGGTGTTTTGTAAGGATTTGCCAGTGCCAGACACAGCAGGTTTCAATGGTGTGCCTTATGGGTTGTAGTGGGAAATATTGTAAAAAAGACCTTACTTTATGATACAGAAGTAAGGTCTTTTAATAGCTAGATATAGTATTTAATAAGCTCCGCAATCTCCCTAACTGGTATTAGTTTATGAATATAAAAATCGATAAGGTGCTGTACCGATCCGATTACGCTATTAGTTTCCAAACCTACTTTGATACTCGGGTAAACTTGTTTGATTTCTTCCAGTATGGATTTTAGTTGTGGATGCGGTGTCAGTGTACCGCTGTGAATTATAACCACATCTTTATCCTTGCAGTTATGGATAATAACTTTACGTAAAAATATATCTAAAGTTGTGATTTTAAATCCATAACGTTCTCTAAGTAAGTTAATGGTTATAATCCAAGCCCAGAGGTGGTCGGGATCTACCCAAAGAACTTTAGGTGTTTTCACATTCGTCTCCTTATATCACATTTTGAAAAGAATAATACCATATTTGCTAGTCTAGATGTTGTAGTGAAGGGAAAACACTAGTTCGTGTCCCATTGGCGTGCCTTACGGGACGTGGCAGGTACCTTTAGGACAACAAAAAACCACCTTTTTGAGGTGGTTGCTTGTCCTAAGTCAACCATTTGTGATGATTACCTTAGGTTTCCGCCAAATAGTCAGTTTTCCAACCTCAATTTGGCGGCGAGAGACTAGTCCTGCAGCTACGCCAGTTCGGCTTTCATTCGCGCAGCAGCGTTCTTTTCCCCCTCAATAACCGCGCCTGTTGGAACGACCTTATAGAGGGTAAAAGAAATGCTGCCCGGGTTGTTGTAAACCAGCATGCTGCGGTAGGCGTGCTCGGTCAACATGAACCGCGTGTCGGGGCGAATCACATCTGACAAAGCGGTGGCCCCTTCTTCAAGGGCAATCCACTTCCAGTTTTCGCCGTCCGAAATACCTACACCAGTAATACCACAGGTGTAGCTACCGTCTACATCATTGTTGTACCGACCGTACTCCAGGTGGAATGTGGCGGTAGGTTCCAGAGTGCGTTTAACCTCGAAGGTAACAGGGCGTTCTGCCGTGTTATAAACTTGAGGGTTCCATGCTTTGAGGAAAGGAAATTCTTCCTTAAGCGCAGCCAAAAAGAGTTGATTCAAATTCCGTGCCATCAGATCGTCTCCTTGTAGCATCTCGCTACGACTTGTTTGTGGTCAGCATCTCGCTATAGACCACAGGATGAATTATCAATGTTTGTATTATATTGTATTTCGAACCAAAAGTCAAATACTATAGGGTAGTGGTGTGCCCGGAGGGACTCGAACCCCCGACTTCGACGTCCGCAACGTCGCGTTCTATCCTCTGAACTACGGGCACACGCATGTTCAAAACATCCACATTATACTATTAATTAACGGAAAATCCTGGGGGAAGTAGAAAGTTACCGATCTTCAAAGTTCAGTTTATCCATTAAGGAATACATGGCTTTGTCAGCCACGTTCATAGGCTCTTCTTTAATATGGGGTAAATGCTGTGAAAATATTTCGATCAGGCGTTCTTTGTCAGTGTGGTTAAATACTACGAACAGTCTTCCAGGCAGTCTTTCTTTTGTATCCACAGCGAGCATTTCCCTTTCGGTTCGTGCCGTTATAAAGAAATGTTTAAGTTCCCGCCAGTGATAGATTTTGTCAGCGACTTCCAGTCCGTGGCTGGAGACCTCATATTTAATTGATTCGGGTGGTGTGATTGAGAGCGCGTAGCTGATAAATATTATGCTTGCAATTAGCAGTATCAGAAAGAACTCTCCCATGATGGCAAGGAATAGCGCTATGACTATGCCAATAACCGTGAACGTGCGTACAAACCTGTGATTCATCGGCTTTTTTTCAGGACGGTTGGCCTCATTCCAGCTTAAGTAAACTTCTTTTGGAGCTTGGTCTTCGAGGTGAAATTCCTCTTCAACAGGCGGTTCGGGCTGTTTAACGTTCGTAATTCCCATGTAGTTTGTTACGTCGGTCAGTTTCATAGTTTTTCCGCTGGCGGAGGGTACAGGATTCGAACCTGTGGACGGTATTAACCGTCACGGCTTAGCAAGCCGCCGCATTACCACTCTGCCAACCCTCCAAAATATGTTGGGCAACTATTCAGATTATAACGCATAAACGGGTTAAACAAAATGAATAAAAAACACACGGAATCTTGGAAGAATTTCCGTGTGTTGCGTTTTTGGTTCCGCCTCACTGCATGCCAAACGCATACGTCATGAGGAGAAAACTTGGCCCGATGAAAATGAGCCAAACAGCGAATGCTGCCAGTAGCCAGATAACCCAAAATATTAGTTTTGGGAAAGTCCCCCGGACATTTACCAGGCTTCCGAGCCATCCCATGGCGACAGCTATGATGCTGAACACCACGAACCATAGCACGAAGGCCAAGTATGGCCATGGAAAGAAGGGTTCGAAAACTTTGACTAGAATACTTCCAGGGATCACGTAAAAAAAGATAGTTGACCCCAAAATCACCAACCAAGCCAGCAGTCCTGCTATCATTTTTCGTCTCCTTATTTGATATTGATTTATTTGATCTGCCTTGATTTTACAACAAAAACCACACCTAGTCAACACTATAGGTCTATGTTTGTTCTAGATAGGTTTTATAAGCTCCGGAGTATTGTTACGGGGACTATTAACTTCAGGGGAAACCACGGCAGCGGTCATTTCGTCTTTGGGATACGGATGTAAAAGTTCTAACAATACCTTCTCTTCAGTTTCTGTATCAAGCCAAACATCCTCGTCCTGCGGTTTTAAAATAACAGGCATGCGGTTGTGCACAGGTTTGGTAATTTCATTGGGCCCGGTTGTGATGATCGTGTAGGATCTTATCTCGCGCCCTTCAGCGTCTTTCCACACGTCATACATACCTGCGAAAGCGAACAAACTTTCGTCTTTCAACTTAAAATAGTATGGTATTTTATTTGTTCCGTCTTTTTTCCACTCATAAAAACCATTGGCAGGTACAAGACAGCGCTGTTTATTGAACGGAGTTCTAAACGAAGCTTTCTTGTTAACAGAGTCATCTCTTGCGTTGATCATTTTAAAGCCGATCTTAGGGTCTTTTGCCCAGTGTGGTATAAATCCCCATTTCATTATTTCTATTTTATTAGGGCTATTCCTTGTGACAACGGGCATGTTAAAGCTTGGGGCGGCGTTGTAATTAGGCTTGCTTATATAGTCCGGAGGACCGCTTAGTTCGGCTAAAGTGTTTGATGTAGAAAATCTTTCGGGAATATTTCCCGGTGTTATCAATGTGTATCTCCCGCACATGGCAGTATTTTACCAAAACTAGCTATTTTTTATAGTTCCGGCTCTGTTGTTTCTTGTGTCTCAGTGTCACTGCTGTCTAAAACGGCGGGCTGCTGTTCGTAAAAGATCAACGATGAGATTATATAGTCAAGTTTGTCTTCCAGATCGGTATTTTCTTCAGGAACTGTTACATGAATATTAAAGATGTTCTCTTTTGTTATGTAGTAATCGTATGAAACATAACCCGTTCCTTTTCTTATCCACTTTACTGCCGAGGTATTGTCGAGTTCGATCGTGGACTCTTCAGCCACATCGTCGGGCTTCTCAAGTTCGGTAAGAGCTGAATACCCCATTGTTTTGTCCACTTCAACTCCGGGGATACCAAGATCAACGGTTTCAGTTATACTGCCTGGTGTCAGTTCGGTGGGTTGGGGGTTCCATGATACCGGATATTGAAAGGAAAATGTTGTTCCAAAATATGTTTCCCAGCTTTCGGATATTATTGGTTCACGGACTTCCTGAACAAACGTTTCTCCTTTGGACGTTTTACATTGAAGCGGGTATGTTTCCAGGATTGGATAGCCGGCTTCCGCACATTCGTCAAAAGAATTTACTCCGGAGGAGGCGCTCCCGTTTTCTTTGTAGACAAAGAAATAATATAACGCTGCCACCCCGATAAATAAGACTAAAAAGATCAAAAATATTCTTGAGAATTCAATTGGTTTCGTAGACATAATGTTTACTGAATAATATCAAAATTTGAAGAAAATAAAAAAGCACTACTTTGAAAAAGCGCTACTTCCAAGTATCGGACCATAGCGCTCGTATTATCTAAGTAGTTTATTGTTTTTTCAGCAACGGTACTTTTACCGAAAATATAACCAAGCTTAATCTTCGAAAAACCGCCCTCGCTATGCGGATCGTCAGATCGAAACCG
>LCBS01000008.1 GCA_000997355.1 candidate division WWE3 bacterium GW2011_GWB1_41_6 | reverse complement strand
CCTATGATTACTATTATAAATCTGCAGATGCTCCAAAAAGTTACACGGGCAATTATATAGAAACTGAAGAAGGAAAAATTTTGTACATTCTCCATACCACTTTTTACGGGCTTGCATGGGGAATTGGGTTTTATGCAATACGCTCGATTATCGCTGATAAAAATATCCCGCCCCTATAGTTGATATTATTAAGCGTATTTTCTATAATCCATACACAAATTATCCTAAAAAGGAGTTGAGTATGACTACCCAAGACTTAGCACGACGCATTTTGAGAGAGGTATTCGACGGCGCCCGTGATGTTATTTCACCGGGTAACCTTCGCAGTGTGATTATCACACAGCAAGAAGCGGTAGATTTGGGGCTCAATCCACCGGACGAATCAAAATGGAATCCTCACGTCTCACAGGCTCAGCTGTCGAGGATCGCCAACGGTTAAACCCATCACTCAAGGTACGGTTATACTTACGAAAAAGGTATAACCGTACATTTATATATATTTACCTTATAGCTTGTTATGGTACAATTCCTCCTAACCATTAGACTTAATCAAAGGAGACGAACATGTCTAAACCCTCGATTTACGTTGTTGTCAATTTCGTTATTGGAGAAAATGCACCAAGTGGTGATTTTGAAGGTGTAAGAGCAAAGGATGTTGTCACACAAATTGCTAAAGGGAGGAATGTTAATGTGCTCTCTTATAAAAATATCGGCGGTAATTTACGCAAAATGGTGTTAATTGTTTTCTCTCTATGCATCAAAGGAAACACCTACACAAACCCAATTCCTGAAAGAAACGCCCTTGTTGATGAACTAGAAGTAGAATTATTCAAATTAAAACAAGGTAAAGTGATTGAACGCTTTAAAGTAGAAAAGACAGACAGTTATAGCACATGTTACGTAGGATAAATTCGATCAACCGGTTTTAGGACCCATACTAAAGCCGGTTTTATATTTACTTTATATTAAAAAACCTGCCCCTAAGGAAAATCCCTAAGAACAGGTTAACCTGCTTACTTCCTTACACAAAGCATATATGATAAATACCGGTTTTCTCAGAACGTGATATTTCAGCCGTGTGTACGCCGTTTAAACATAAACCTGTATTCCACGGAACAAAATTACCTCCGCGTAACAGGCGGCAAACATGGTCTGAATGACTATGAGCAAATAACCTCTCCCAATTTGTGTAAAACAAAACAGACGGTATACCGTTACTGCCGTTAGTATTATCCAAAATACTCAGCAGTTTAAATTTACCGCACTGTTCGTGCAAATCTACCAAATTGTGGGATAATCCTTGCTCGTAGTGAATTCGAATGTTCACTCCGTAGATTATCATGACTGCCTCCTCCTGCATTGGTTTTATCTTATTTAAGTATATTGAACGTGTTTCAAAAGGCAATAGGTTTAACCCGTTTTTTTCCACTTAAAATAATGATAAACTGCGATTGTATGTGCCGATGTCTCAACTACGTTGAGGGTCGTCTCACTTTGTTCGCCGATGTAGCTCAGTTGGCAGAGCAGCGGTATCGTAAACCGCGGGTCGTCGGTTCGATTCCGACCATCGGCTCCAGGATTCTATAAACCGGGATCGAACTAAGCGAGTGCAACGAGCGTCTTCGATTCCGACCATCGGCTCCAGTAATAAATTTATGTTAGAATTCATTCGTGGCACAGAGAAAATATAGCCGGACATCAAAAACTGCAAGACCATCAAGACAACCTGCATTGCACCAGTTGTCAGACGAGCAGCTTACACAGCATCTGATGAAAATCGTACTAGGAACATTTGTTTTTCTGGTTGTTATACTAGGTAGTTTAATGTTCTTTGCTCCAAAACTTGGAGCTTTCTTCGGTCTTCTTTCCTTCCGCAGAAATGACAATAATAAAACGGTGGTAGTAGCACCAGCATCACCGGTCTTTTCGGATATTCCCCCTTCAACAAAGAGTGAGAATTTAACTTTAAACGGCTTTACCGAACCGGGTATGACGATCAAGCTGTTCGTGAACGGGCCGGAAGCACAAAGTACAATATCCGATAATGAGGGGTTATTTACATTCATAGACGTAAAACTGATCGAAGGAAATAACAAGATATTTGCAAAAGCAGTAAATGAGCAAGGTGCGGAAAGCGACGCATCCATTATTGTTTCTATTCTGCTTGATAACAAAGCCCCTGATGTAAGTATTGATACTCCCACAAACGGCGAGACTGTAAGAAATCTCAATAAACGTGTTCTAGTCAAAGGGACTGTCAGCGAGTTATCTACCGTAAGAGTTAACGGGAACTTGGCTGTTCAGAAATCCGATAACACATATGAGATTGTTATTGGCGCTGAAGAAGGTGACCTTGAAATAAAAGTAGAAGCTACAGACGAAGCCGGGAATACGAAAACCGAAAAGATCTTCATCAAGTACGCAAAAGGTAGTTAGATACTCCAAACATCGTTGACCATAAAAACATAATCTGCGGATAGAACAGTGAGTTTACGAACAATGAATGCACCAATAAACCCCCGATCAGTGTAATCATTAGAATATTTAACTTTCTTTTCTTAAAAAAATAATCAGCAACCGGAAAAACCAAGCCTAGAACAAACGTGGTTAAGCCAAACAAGCCTGTCGTGGCAAGAACAAAAAGTATGCTTGAATCCGAACCTGCCCCCGAGTGTCCTTCAAAAGTGTCAGGTGTTAAATAACCATAATCTCTCTGAACATACCTGTAGGCATTAAAACCCACACCTGTTATAAGGTTGTCTTCGGTAATTTTTAGCGTATTGTTCCACGATATAAACCTGTACTGAGCCGAGTCTGCAGGATCTGTCGTTCCGGATATTCTGGTCTGCACACGGGGAACTGCAAAATAAGCAAGAAACGCAATTAAAAATGCAAGAAGTAGTAGATGGCGGTATCTCAAAACACCGTATATTAGTACCACAACAGACATCATTGCCCACGAACTTCGGGAAAATGTTAGAACAAGCGCGACGGTAAATAAAACCGATGCACTGTATAAGATTATTTGTCTAACATTGTCTTTAAATCTAAGAAAAAGATTGTTGTGGAATTCAAATAAAAGAATGAGAACTGATACCAAATATGCACCGGTAAAATTCGGGTCAAAAAATGTCGACGCAAGACGATTCTTATGCGGATCCCAACCAAGTTCAGGTCTCAAGTTTTCAAAATCAGGCAGGATAATTAGCTGAGCAAAACCGGCCAATGTAATTAATATACCTGATAGAATAAGAGAGGTAACCACTTCTATTACCGTCAGCATCTTCTGCTCAAACATATTAAATACAACTATTGCTGAAACCAGATAAAATATCCAGCGCAATAAATAAAATGACGACAGTAAGAACTCTCTGCCATTCAATCTGTCTAAGCTATATACCAACGACATTGCGGCAATAACAGTAAATAGTAAGAAAAAGTAAAAATACCGGGGGATACTCAGACTTTTCTTTACCGCAAGAAAATAGAATAATCCTACCAGAGAAAAACCCGCGATGGCGGGGTCGAAGAGATACAGGCTCGTCTCACCCGTTTTACTGACCGCTGTTAGCTGACCTAAACTTAATATAGCTATACAAGTATAAAAAAGGTACTTAAGCATATTTCTGTTTCCAAACCTTACGGGCAAAATAAACAAGCAATATAAGAATTATCACTTCGGAAAGCAAGGTAATAACGGAAGATCCGTAAAAAGAATACAGAGGTATCACCAAAAGGTTTGCTACGATATTAAATACCGCGCTTACAAAATATACGAGTGGTAGATATTTCTGGCCGCCTAAAGTAACGATCAACCACGAAATAGGCTGTGTCGAATAAAACAGTACCAACCCGCCTAAAAGAACTCTTAGAACCGGAACTGATTGTGAAAAAGGCTCCCCCCCAAGCAACCTAATGATCAACGGAGCGATTACAATTCCTATCAAACCAAAAATGATACCTCCCACCGACAACGCAGTTATTACTTTAAAAAATGTTTCTTTAAGCCGCTCCCTACTCTCATTCATATGGCGGACAAGAACGGGATATGCAGCATTCATAAAAAACGTCGGAACTACAAGCGAAACTTCGAATACCTTATACGGAAGTCCATAAACACCAACCGATTCAGTATTATTCAACCCATACCGGGCAGGTAAGTTCAAAATCGATATAAATATTGAATCCACTTTAAAGTTAACCTGACTGAATATGAACATTAACCCCAAAGGCAGCGACTGTATGAACAAAAAACGCACCAGATCCTTATCGTAAGCGAATTTTACCCTCACACCAAGGCGCTTGATATAAAAAACGTTAATTACAAACGTCACCAAACCACCAACCACATAACTAAAATTCACCCACATAACGGGGGCACGAAAATAAGTAAGTAACAATACCGATAAAAAGATGATAATGCTGCCGGTAACATACCCGATAGTCGACAGATCGTATCTTAATTTGACCTGAAATACTACATTTGTAGTAGCATACAAAGCCTGTGTAAGGATCAGAAATAGGCTGAGATATATCCCAAACTTCAAGCCTGCTGCATACGGAAAAAAAATCAGAGCAATTCCGCTTAACGTCATGACTAATAGGGCAAGGCCAACCCTCAGTAGCAGAATATTTCCCAGATATTTTTCAGCTTTTTCCCAATTTCCGGACAATTCCCTAGTAGCGATGGCATTAAATCCAAAATCAACGATTATAAAAAATAAAGCGGGGAATGCCTGCATAAGGATAAACTCACCGTAAAACTCTCTACCGTACATCCGAACAACCAAGACCGTGGCTATAATAGTGATAGTCATACTGACAACTTTCCCGACTATCTGGTATATAGTATTACTGGCAATCTTTATTGAAGTCTCGGAGGGCTTTACCATTTTTTAACTCTTGGGCGGGCAACCTAAAGATACCTCATTTCCTGTTTCCAGTTTAGCCGGAGTACCTTTTACTTTCTTTATTGATTTTACTACCTCATAGTGCTCGTAGGGAACGCCGTCTCTGTTCACCCAAGAAAAGTGGTCATAAGGAGGTTCGTACCAAATGGTGAACGGTGTCACTGCCCATACCCTATCATCCTTCATCCACACTTTCTCATATGCCTGTTTAAAGTATTTACCCACAAATTCTGCTGTTAAATATGAGCTATTATAAGACTCACCCTCAGCGTGTGCCCAGCCTGTTTCGGTGATAAATACGGGTAATTCTTTTTTCACACCCATCTCTTTCTTTAAAAAATCCAATTCCGATTCGTATGCCCTAATACTCAAACGGCCTTTACCGTCCGGTTTACCGCTAAAATTAGGTTGGGGATATGAATGGGATGCCCACCCATCTAACTGGTTAAATATACCCGGTACTTTCTCATTCATTTTTTTCATAAATATCTCTGCGTCCGTACTGACCTCGTTTGTTGAAGCGCTTGTATTTAATGCTCCATTTATCATAAAGAAATCCAGATTTTCCTTTTTGAAAGCGGCAATCGTATATCTCATGATCACAGCATATTCTTTAGGGTCAACCTTGCCGCCCCAGAACCGCGAGTCGTTTGGTTCGTTATAAATACTTATATACCGATTCCTTATCGGCCACATAAACTGATTAAGGAATTGGGCGGCTTCATTGGTTTCTTTCTCGTAATTATCAGGATTTACCTCGTGTAATTGAATAATGGGAACCAGGTGTTTATCGTTTGTCATCCTAAAGACTTCTTTCCATTTATCCACGTCCCGGTCCCTCACGTTATAAGGAACCAACACATAACCCCAGTCACCGCCGTTCGAGTTAACAAGTTTCTGCGCTAGTTCAAAAAAACTCTTTTTCTCAGCATAAATGTATAAACCAACCTTGTTATTCTTGACCTTCTGAAAGCCTGTATTTTCATAGTACAAATACTCTATAGAACCGTGGATTTCACACTGATCCGGTTTCTTTCCAAGAACAGCTTCATCCACACCAAAAATAGACGCTTCGTCTCCCAATACTGAACCCCTCCGCAACAAGTTCGTTAACAACCCACTATCTAACATAAGAAAACCAATCACTACAAATACAGCGAGTGACATTATTAAAAATGATATTTTACGTTTTCTTTTTCTCACTGGTACAATTTTATCATTAGTAATGATTAATTATTTCTTATACAATAACAAAGTGAAAAAAGAAGTAATAATAGCCTCATTTCTATTAACTCTGGGAATATTCCTCGGCATTTCAGGAACATACCTTCAACGGATAGAAGCATCTGAGAACCTCATTACGCCGTACAGCGATACTTTTAGCGTTTTTTCGATGCTTAAGCAGCAAGAAAAACCAAAGTACACAGTTTACGGTTTCCTGCCTTATTGGACGATAAATAAGGCGAAATATCTCCAATTCGACAAGCTTACTGATCTTGCCTATTTCGGATTAAATATTAATGCAGACGGGACCTTTAAGAAGATTCAGGATGACGGAATTGTGGACCCAGGATACAATAATTGGAGAAATAATAAAGATCTGAAAGAGGTAATCGAAAAAAGCAAAATAGAAGGTGTGAGAGTATCTCTCACTGTCATATCCCACGAATCCGATACATCAGATTACTTTTTAGGATGCAGATCTTGTTGGGATAAACTGGCGGACGAGGTGATCAAAGAACTCGATTACCATCAGATCAATTCGGTTCATTTGAACTTCGAATATGCCGACTATACGGACGGGGATAAGGCGGACCAATACACCGAATTCTCAGATTTCATAAACAGGAAACTTGACGCAAAATACGGAGATTCGTACACGGTCGTATCGACCTTTGCAGACTCACTTGTAAAACCGCGTGTGACAAAAGTTCAGGACCTTGTGAATGTAGTCGACGGAATATTTATAATGGCATATGATTTCCACCGGCCAAGTTCCGATCAGTCAGGTCCGGTTGCTCCCGTCGGGGGAATAGGTGTTCACGCAGAATACGATATTAAGACAATGATAAAAGATTATCTGGCTCACGCTCCGGCTAGTAAATTAATTTTAGGTGTTCCCTATTACGGATATAACTGGGTTGTAACTTCATCTAACCCTAATTCAGCCCGTATACCAGGAAACGATTATATCGGGTTCTCACAATCCCAAACCTATGAGAATGTTATGGAAACTATTTTAAGAGCCAAGCCTAACCTTAACTGGGATGTTCTTGGGTTAACGCCTTATTTTTCATATGTTAGTCCAGAAACCGGCTCAGTACGTCAAGTTTACTATGAGAACGAAGAATCTCTTAAAGCAAAGTACGAACTTGCAAAAAACAACAATTTCGCGGGTGTTGGCATATGGGCATTGGGGTACGACGGCGGTTATCAGGAACTGTGGAAATTATTAAACGATGAGTTTGTTCTGTAAGGAAATATTTTGTAAATATCAAATCCTCTTGATATAATCCAAAATCAAACAAAAAGAAAATATAAAGAAAGGAGCAGATGATGACTATCCATTTTAAAGACACCAATCCAGAAGATGTCTTCTTAATGAGGCTATTCAGCGAACAGTGGTTCAAAAAACAAAAGTCGGGTGGTGCTTTTTCAGAGGATTACCGTGAAAAAGTCAGACGTAAGATCTATTCCTTATCCACAAATGGGTTCATTGACGAACTCGAACGTGAGTTTATAGATCTTCGCTGTGGATTTACTGGTAAAGTACATACACAAAATGATATAGCTCAAATGGAAAAGTTTTTTGGAGGTAAAACAGTTACTCAGCCCGCAGTCCGCTCAAAAGAAGCACGTTTGTTCAAGAAGTTACGAAAAGAGATCCATCCGAACGAGTTTATGCGGCAAGACATAGCAGAATAATAGATTGGGAAAGCTAAGCATCGTCTTTGCTTTCCCTTTTGATATTTAGATCCACTTAACCCAAGCTTTATTCACTTCACCGTAATAATCTATCTCACCTACCACGCGGAAACCGTTTCTCTCTAAAACTATCTCTGATGCTGGATTTTCCGGGACGGTATAAGCTGTTATTAATATATGCCGCGGTGTAACGCCCATCTCTTCGGAGATGATATTTTCTTTATGACGAAAGTACAACATAGCTTCATTAAGCCCGTTTACCGCTACCCCTCTGTACTCCATATCGTCCAAATTATCCCTTTCACGGATAAATCTACTGTATTTTGGCCACTCCTTAAAAACTTTGGCATAGCTGGTTTCCATGATCAGTGCGTTTTCAGGTATGTTCAACTCTCTTTTCTGTTCGGGGGTCAAATGCTCATCTATATAGAACTGTGTCCAACCAACAACCTCGTTCTCATCGTTTGTGATTGCCAACATAAGCCGGGCGTCGGTAGAATCCGTTTCGTCAATATTAACCAGCCAATCGATATCCTTCTGACTGGATTTTTTATCTTCAACCATCCCCTTTAAGGTCTCGGGGTGCCTATCGGAATCTACAAAACGTTGGGTATCCTCTGTGTGTTTAGGGTTAAACCTCCTAACCCCATAAGGCACATCAGGTGAGGATTTCCAAGAAGGTTCCAACTTGTTTGTTATCTCAATTGTTTTTTCTGCAAGATCCCTGATATCCTGGGGAAGTTCATTGTATTTCATACATATAGAATAACATATTAGACAGAAGTAATAATGTTCATTACGATTTCTTTAGAAACATTAGGCAGGCCTGTTGCTGCAAAAAGCAATGGATGGCTTTTACCGAAATACAGATCGATAGTTGGTGAAAAGCTCAGCGAACTTATTGAAAACGGCAGTATCACGCCACTGGAGTTGGAATTCATTGAACTCAGGTGCCATTTTAGGGAAAGAATTTACTCACACAAAGAAATTGCTCATATGAAGGAATTTTTCGGCGGGAAAGCCGTTAGTATTACAACTGCCCGTCTGCATGAGGTCAAACTCTTTCGAAAACTTCGGAAGGCCATAAAAGCGAAAGACTTCTTGAAACCTGTCATCATTTGAATGTAAGTGCCGAACCAATAAAATAGGGAAAGCCTGGTATAACCTAAACTTTCCCTATAATTTCACACAAAAGCTAATCTTGATACGAAAACAGGCGTGTAAGCAACAAAACCCAGAAATCTGTCCTTGTGACCACACTTAACGGCCTTATTCTCGCATATAAGCAACATGTATGTCTTTCGAGGAGAGATCCCATCTCCTGGTCAAGTGGTTCGTGAACTGTGATAACTATAACCCCCGGAAGGGGCATAACGAAGTCTTTTATCTTCATTGCGATATACTTTCCCGTTTTTGATATTGATTTCTATTCTTTTTTCTGAAGTAAAATAAAAGTTCCGACGTGTTCCGGATCCAGCGAATTTTCTTCAGGTTTTGTTTCCCATCTGACTTCTCCTGATCGTATCACGCTAAACTTAGGATATATGACTTGGACATCCTCCACATTCCTAAACCTCGGAGAATCAGGGTCTCTTTGAAAGGCAGGGTGATTTTTATTAAAGCCAAAGTACAACAAATATCCCCCCGGTTTTAGAACACGGGTAGTTTCTCTTGCTGCAATTATCTGATCGCTTTGTGTCTCTAGCATGTGCGTGCAACCTATATCAAGCACCGTATCAAATTCTTCATCCCGGAATGGTAACTCCATTACATCGGCTTGGTCGTAATTGACTTTAACACCAAGCGTATTTGCTCTATTTCTAGCTTCCTGAAGTTCACTATACTTTATATTTATGGCCGAAACTTTAACACCTTCCGAAGCTAGAAAGTTTGAGTTTGCCCCAAACCCGCAACCTTCATCTAATATTTTATCTCCGGGATTAACAATTTTCGATTCAATAAGCGACACTACTACATCGTTTGGTTTCTCCGATTTCCATGCAACATTTTCTTCTACGGGAATGGTTTCATTATTATTCACGTAAATATTGTAACAAAAATAAAATCGGAAGTTTGTACGTTGCGTAATTTAATGGCGGACCGTTCTGGACAATGTTGGAACTTTGACCTATATAGAAAATAAAACGAGCCCATGAAATTCAATTCATATGACTCGTTTGTAATAAATAACTATAACTTTTCACACTTGAACTTGTTTTTTTGGGGCTTTTGCAGTCCCAATCGTTATGCAGGGACCCACACCCCAGCCAACTTCAAAGAAGTCTTTTGCTTTGAGGCCGGTTAATCGCGCACCAAGCGAAAACACATATTCTTGAACTTTCCGCTCCCAGACCGACTGGTCAACACTGGTTCGGGTGAAACCTAGATTAGGAAAAACATCAAAGGATAAATGTATTCCGGTTTGCATATTGTTAGGTTTCCATGCTCTGACAAGAGTGATTTTGCACGTCACCTCTGTGGTGTACTTAAGAGTTGGTTCCCAAGTTTGTGTCATATTTTTTTTCCTTTCCTGTATGTTGAGTCGATTTTATGGCGTAATTGAATAAAAAGCAACCGAAAATAAATTTTTAAGAAGTTCGAAGATAACCGTAGAAAATATAAGGTCAATGGTGGGCTTGCCTGGGATCGAACCAGGGACCTCTGCGATGTGAACACAGCGCTCTGACCAACTGAGCTACAAGCCCTCGAGTGAAACGAGAGGGTTTGCGCGACGTAGTCGTAACAAGCCCTTGAACGTATCAAAAACATTCATAATATACCATAAAATAATATCAACTGTTACAATAACAAAGACATTAATGAAGAGTAATTTTGCAAAAACAATCGCAGAAATAGTAGAAGTAGGAATTATAGGTTTAGTAGTTATTTTCTTTGTTTACCTTTTCGCCGGCCAACCTCTAAGAGTGACAGGAGACTCCATGGTTCCTAACTTTTACGATGGTGAGCAAATAATCGCCGAGAAAATATCTATTAAAACCGGAGAGATTGAGAGAGGAGATATAGTGATCTTTAAACATCCGACGTACCTGGACCGGTTAGTAATAAAACGCGTCGTTGGACTTCCTAATGAAAAAATATCTTTAAATGGTGGAAGAATTTACGTTGATGGGAGGGAACTCATCGAATCTTATATTCCCCAAAATACATCAACCAAAGAAGGTACGGTTATCATGGAAAACTCGGAATACGAGGTTCCTCAAGACGGATACATACTTTTAGGAGATAACCGTGAAAATAGTACAGATTCCAGGAACTGGGGTGCAATTAAAAGAGACCTGATAGTAGGAAAAGGGTTCGTGATCTATTATCCGCTCAACAAAGTGAGGGTGATTGGGTAATACGTTATCTGAGAATCGTTATTTCAGTTCTTCGACGTTCACTTTTCTTTTTCTTCTGTCGGCGTATACGAACTGGACTATCCCGTCAATGACTGAAAATATTGTGAAGTCTTTTCCCATACTTACATTATTTCCCGGTATAACGGTCCTGCCCCTTTGTCGAAGGATTATCTGACCGGGCTTTACTTTTGATCCGCCAAATACTTTAACACCAAGTCTTTTGCCTGCTACATTCCCACCCTGTCTGGCTTTTGAACCTCCGGCTTTTTTATGTGCCATATACTTTTATAAGCTTATGCTTTTTCCTTTCCTTTAGAACTTTTCGCTGCAGGTTTTGTAGTTTTCTTAGTTGCAGGCTTTTTTGCAGCTGCTGTTTTCTTCACTTCGGCCTTTACGACAGGTTTTTCTTCTTTCGCTGACTTCTCCATTGCTTTTTTACTAGTTTCTCCTGCTTTGGATATTTCATCTATTTTAATTATGCTAATCGGTTGTCTGTGGCCTTTGGTCTTTGTATACCTAGATTTCGACTTAAATCTGGCTACCCTCACTTTTTTACCAAGTTCCTCACTGACAAGACTAACCTTCACTTTTATATCTTTTAAAAGAGGTGTACCCAGAATTATCTCAGAGCCATCGGAATACATTAAAATATCAAAGTTTAACTTACCTTGACGTTCAATCCTAAGAGTTTCCCCTTCGGTTACTTTATGCTGTTTTCCACCTAATCTTACAATTGCGTATTTCATTAATATAGCGCCCTTTCAGGCTAAACCATAATCCATCGACAATGGACTTACGAATACTACAATAAAGCGGGTAAATTATCAACTAGCTCAATACTATCATCCCCGGCTACCCTGTTCTTACGGACCATCCCGCAAATGTCACATATATGAACTAAAACTTCCTCCCCGTCTTTTTTGATCATTTTCCCAACCGCCGGCATTAATCCCCCGCAATGCGCCTTACGATCCCCTACTTCCTCATCCACATGCAATGAATATAAGCAGTATGGGCAGTGGTTTCTATTCTTTGTTCCGGGGGCTTTTTCGGGAACGTTCTTCCCGCAGTTCATGCATTTAAACACACTAGTTAAGACCGACAACGATAAGCAGGTCGTGCTCGGAGTTCTCATCCAAGTTCTCTTCAACAACTAATTCAAATTCATCCCCTAAGTCAGCCAATAACATTTCCTTATAAGCTGCCTTCGATGGTTTGATTTTCAACAACGTATTGTCACGGCCTGTTTCTTCAGCATTACCTATTTCCGCAACTTTATAACCCTTACCCTCTACAAACTCCTGAGTTTGAGCTGCTACACCAGGAACACCTGCCCCATTCTCTATTCTAATGACAAGGTCTTCCTTTTTAAGCTCTTCGACCTCGCCCACAATTTCGTTTGACGGTGTTGCTTCTACAGTTTCGCTTAATACTTCAGAATTTTCGGGTGTAACAACAGGTTGATTTGTACTGTTGTCACGGATTAGGTTCGTGTAAATTAAACCGAGGAATATCATAAGTGCTGCTACAGAACCCGCTCCTACCAAAACTAAGGACGCGTTCTTTTTTTGCTCTACAGGTAAGGGGAGTAAGTTCAGAAGGTTCAATTGACTGACCAATAAAGAAGGATCTTCTTCCATCAGCTTGTTTAACAATGCGTGCATCTCAAAATCTTTGATGTCTTTAAACTCCTCACCGCTTGGCAAAAGCGGTATTACAGTATAATTGGGATCCAAGCTAAAACTTTCGCTTGACACTGTATATATTCTTGTTATAGGAGCTGCCCTCTTATAAACGGATAGATCTGAAACCAGCTTTTCAAGCTCTTTTGGTGTTTTTGCAGTATCAAATGTTTCCGAAAAATAAATTCCGTTAAGCTCTGATAAAGCTACAACCTGATTTCCGTTCGTATTGTATATAAAGATACAAGGTTCACTAGTTCCTACTAGTTTAGGTAGCAGCAGAATCCAGGGAATAACGCTTTGAAGAGATAAACCTAAATTATTTGAAACTTCCAGAATCTTCTCCATCTTATCCTTCTTTATCCCAACGAACTGATAAACGAAAGGAGCAATTTTCTGATATGCAAAATATATATCGTCGAGATTATGGTTATCTAACTTGCTTTTAATATCTTCGAGTATATTTTCGTCGCTATCTCCGGTTCGCTTATTAACGGTAACAAACCGCACCATTATATCAGCGGGCTCTACAAGATAGTTAAGTACAGGTTTTTTATTCGCTTTTATTGACAGTTCTTTGATCAGTCCAAGTACTACCTCGGAAAAAGCCTGTGTATCCAACACCTCGGTGTCGTTGGCGACGTTCATGTCAACCTTAGCCGAAGCTGTTCTGAATTCGGACTCAACTGTTAGTGTAAGTTTGACTATATTTTCGTTAAGAGAGAGCGTAAGGTTTTGCATAATCCTATCTTACCAGAAACTTAGGTTTTATTACCAGTCCAAACACTTTGAACTATTCCTAAAAGTATCATTGAAGTAAGCAGTGAACTTCCTCCATATGATACCAAAGGAAGGGGAATACCTGTGACCGGCATAACGCCTAAGTTCATACCTACATTGATAATAATTTGAACAAAGAATATAGTAAAAACACCTACTGCCACCAAAGATCCGTATGAATCCTTAGCCCTGTATGAAACGAACAAAAGTGAGAGAAGCAGCAACGAGAAAAGCGTCATCATTATCAGTACGCCAATAAAACCCCACTCCTCAGCAAACGAAGCAAAAATGAAATCCGTCCAGTTTACGGGAAGGAAATCGTGTTGGGCTTGCGTACCGCGCCCAAACCCTTTGCCCATTAACCCGCCCGAACCAACAGCTATCAAAGCTTGGATCACGTTATAACCTGAACCTAGTACGTCCAAGCCGGGATTAAAAAATACAAGGATACGCTCTTTCTGGTAATCCTTTAACAATTCCCAAATGGGACGTGAGAATGTGCCAAACACCAATAAAGAAATAATAAAATAGATTCTATTCAATCCCGCAAAAAATAACAGAACTGCAGTCGCTCCAAGCAAAACCAGCGTTGTACCAAGGTCAGGCTGTAAAAAAACAACAACAAGAACAGGTAATACTATCATCAGGATCTGCACGAACTTCTTAAAATTATGAAGAATACCTATATCCGAAACTATAACCGCGGAGAGAGATAGGACTAACGCTATCTTTGCAAATTCCGACGGTTGTATGGTGAAAAACCCCAGGTCAAACCACCGCGCAGAACCATACCTTACTTCTCCGATTAAAAGCGTCATGAAAAGCAACGCCAACACAACGTAATAGATGGATTTCCAATAGTGTTTAAATATGTGAATATCTACAAATGAAACCAGTATATATAGAACATATCCTGCAGCGAAAAACATAAGCTGGTCTTTAGCCCGCTCACCGGAAGTAGATAATAGCGTAATATATCCTAAAGAGAAAATAAGAACAGGTAAAATCAGTAATGGAACATTAAATTTTTTCAATAAGTTCATAGGTTTCGCGCTGTTTCGGGTCAACCATTAAAGAATATATCGGCAGTATAGGCACGGAATATTAGCACCCCGACAACAAGAATTGCGAATATGACCAAAATAGCAAGCAATAAGTAATACTTTTTCACAAGAACAGTTAATCAGTTATAGATGGATATTTCAATAGGAAGAAACACTTAAGACTTCCCTTCCCAGATTATGTCATGTACGCCGCTTTTGTTATTAGAATACCTAGCCAGAACGAATAACAGGTCCGACAAACGGTTAAAGTATTTATTAAGTTCATTATCGTTATCGAGTTCGTTCCTGTCCAGGTAAGCTATCAGGGAGCGTTCCAGTCTCCTGCATACCGCGCGGGAGAAATGTAATTGTGCAGATGTAGTGGAGCCTCCGGGAAGAATGAAGTTCGTCAGTTCGGGAAGTAGTTTGCTAAACTCATCCATTTCTTTTTCCATCTCTTCGGTTTTTTGAGTTAGGTCAATGAGCTCAACGTCCGGAGATTTAAGATTAGCAATAAAGGCACCAATTGCAAACAGGTCTTCCTGCAAATCGTTGATGATAGTATTGATCTCTTTGTTCTTTGGTGCTTTTACCAATCCCAAAGAAGCGCTTAGTTCGTCCAGAGTACCCAAAACTTCAAACACTTCGTCAGATTTAGAATACCTGCCGCCTGAATATAAGGAGGTATCTCCCGTGTCACCGTTCTTTGTATATATTGGTTTTGACATAACTTTTATATACTACGTCTACAGCGCTTTGTCTAATTACTAACAAACGCTATATCCGCATGAGTAACATTTTGAACATCCCTCCTCCAGCACGAGCGAGGAATTTCCGCATTCGGGACACATATTCGTATTTGCCAGAGTAAATTGTGGTATTTCCTTTTTCTTTTCTTCCTCGATCACTGTATGGCCGTTCGTCCTTAACTGTATATCAAATTCTTCAGATAATACTTTTGCAATCGCATCGGGTATGGAACTTACCCGGTTCCTGCCAAAACCTACTGACATTGCTCCCCCAATACCGATTAACTGCCCAACGATCTCTTTGACGGTTTTCATCGGTTCCGGAGACATCCTCAACCAACCTGATATCATCCTTCCCAAAGCTTCAGACAGGGCTGCAACATCGCTTCCCGCCTTTCCCACACTCGCAAATACTTCCATAGGCTCACCATTGTTGCTTCTATTTACTGTGATAAACGCCTTACCTTGAGGAGTCGGAAGTTTATAAGTAACTCCCGGCAGTTTGTAACCACGGTCAATAGGAAGTGACGGGGCCAGCACATCTTGTGACTGCTCATTACCATCTTTCTTATCTTTAGTCTCTTTAGTTTCAAGAACAACTTCCTGCCTACTGCCGGTCACATAGACCGTCAAACCCTTTACGCCCATCTCCCAGCCCATAATATAAACTTTAGCCACATCTTCTTTTGTTGCACCGGCAGGAAAATTGCAGGTTTTAGAGATTGAATTATCAATAAAAGCCTGTATTGAGGATTGCATGAGTATGTGTTCGTCTGGGTCAATATCGGAAGAAACCACGAATACTTTTCTTATATGTTCCGGGAGTTCTTCTATAGCCTGACACGATCCCGTAAGCAGTATCTCGTCAATAACTTTTTTCCTTGTCTCATCATCCATGTCCAAACTAAGCAAAGCTTTGTCAAAAATAGGACTTGTATAAGTAAGCGTCATCCTGCCTTCGTCACCGGCTGCCTGATAGACATTTCTAAGATAGGCAAGTGCGAACACCGGTTCACAACCGTAACCCTCGATACCTGCAACCGTCGATATTGTACCGGTAGGAGCAATGGTTGTCTGAGCTGCGTTACGGATACCATATAAACGGACGTTTTCCTCAATTAGAGTCCAGTTCAATTTTGGTCTGCCGAAATCTCTGGTATAGGGCTTAAGAGGTGTTGGGGAAGTCCATTTCATATTCATGGAATCGTAGATGCTACCCTCAATTTTTAGGAACGGACCACGCTCTTTGGCTAATTCAATAGAAGCTTCCATCGAGTGATACCTCATGAATTCCGTTACCTGGGCAGCAAATTCTGCACCTTCATCACTTCCATATCTTATTCCCATTGAGTACATAGCATCCGCAAGACCCATAAATCCCAGGCCAATTCTTCTAGCATTATCCGCTGATATTTTAAGTTGCGGCACCGCGGGAACATATTTGTTCGCAGATACGACATTATCCAAAAATCTTGTTGATAACTTAATTGTCTGTTTTAGCGACTCCCAGTCCAGGTCACCGTTCACATCAAGATGTTCGGCAAGGTTAATTGAGCCAAGACAGCAATTCTCATACGGCCCCAGCCATTGCTCGCCACAGGGATTGGTGGCTTTTAATTCATATAAATGAGGGACGGGGTTAGTACGGTTCGCTGGATCTATAAACAAGACTCCGGGTTCTCCGTTCTTGTGCGCATACTCAACTATCATTTCGAATATCTCGCTTGCCATAGGTTTTTCTACAACCTCGTTTGTATGCGGGTCTACAAGATCATATGTAGTGTTATTTTTAACAGCTTCCATAAATTTATCCGTTAATGCTACCGATATATTAAAATTGGCAACTTTACCCTCCTTACCTTTACATGTTATGAACTCACGTATATCCGGGTGATCTACTCTTAACACACCCATGTTTGCACCCCTCCTGCTACCTCCCTGGGCAATTTCACCAAAGGCTGAGTCATAAACCTCAAGAAAACCTACAGGTCCAGTAGCCTTACCCATACTGCTGGTTACAAGAGAGTTCCTTGGCCTTAGATCCGAAAACGAAAATCCGTTACCTCCTCCAACTTGTTGGATTAATGCGGCATTCCTTAAAGTTGAGAAAATACCGTCGGGGTGTTTACCAAGATCATCTTCAATTGGCAGAACAAAACAGGCAGCTAACTGACCTAGGGGTGTTCCTGCACCTGTAAATGTTGGAGAATTCGGAAAAAATTTCTTTGTCGTAAGTAAATTGTAAAATTCTACCTCAGTACGCTTTACATCCCTGTAAGGGGCATCAGGCGCAGCTACCGTATTGGCAACCCTTTCAAACATCTCCTCAACTGTTTCGGCGATCGAGCCTTTTTCGTCCTTTCGCAAATATCTCTTTTCAAGAACTTTCCTCGCATTATCGGTAAGTTTTATTTCCTTATTTCTTTCCAAAGTAGATAAATAACCGTTAACGGTTGAGGTTTGGGTGTCTTTTTCGGACCCCACATTGGATGGGTTTAACCAATTCATAGGCAGAGGATTTCATGAGGCAGCAACCTTCACTGCCTGAAGTAAGATTGACGACTCCTGAAACTCCATCATTAATTTTATACTAGATAATTTATGAAAGCATATTCACATTTCCAAAACCACTAACGTAGGTTAATTGTTAAACGGATTTGTATTACTGTTATTTGGTGAAAGGACTTTATGTCAGAAAATATCAAAAAATAGGGGCTGCCATAAAAATTATATGGCAGCCTATAATTATAATGTTGTACAGCAATCGGCTCAGTATCCGGCGTTCTTGATCACTCTGTTGATACCGGTGTAATCAAAACCGCAATATACGATGCTTTCTTGGATACCGAGTTGCATGAGAATAACCGACTCAATTTCTCGCATCTGCTCCTTTGACCCAAATACAGCGACGATATACGCATTTGGAAATTCCTGCAAAAATGAGGGGCGGTAAGCAGGTTTTCGGTAGTTGTCAAGGCGGTCGGAAAAAATGAAAACTAAGTCCATTTCATCCGGGCCGTACCCGTTTGTCATAAAACCACGATTTCTCATGAATTTATGCAGATTAGTGACAGCTTCGTCGTTCCCACCTAAGACCCTAATCCCCCGTTTAACTCTACCCTCTTTTGATGATCCCACTCTAGTATAAGAGGGGTTAAACATTTGTCGGAATCTCTGTAGCCCAGCAGTCATGTTAACCTCTCCTTTGGGAATATGATTTGGCCGTAATAGACCTATATATAGTATAGGTGAGTTACCTAATTTTCGCAAATTGTATTTTTAATATTTTTGAATCGGAAGACTATTTTCCTCTAAGATATGCGGGTATGTCNGGGATTCCTCTTTTGGAGTAGTATCGTCGGTTTTTTCGGGTTCTTCAACAATTTGCTCCACTTTTACTTTTCTTTCTACAGTGGTTGGTATTCCATACTTTGTTCTTAGGTCCTCAGCATCAAAGCCTGTAGCAATAACGGTAATTTTAATCTGATCGTTCATACTCTCATCGATAGTGGTGCCGTAAATAATATTTGCTTCTGCATTAGCAGCCTCGGTTATAATCTTAGCGGCTTCATCAACTTCCCTCATTGCAAGATCCTTACCACCGATTATATTAAACAAAATCCCGGTCGCACCTTCTACTGACAACTCCAGCAATGTCGAGGATATGGCCGCCCTTGCTGCAGAAACCGCCCTACCTTCTCCTGAACCGATCCCAATCCCCATCAGTGCAGAACCCGCATCTTTCATAACAGTACGTACATCCGCAAAGTCTACATTTATCAATCCGGGCATGACTATCAAATCCGAAATACCCTGGACACCTTGGTTAAGTATGCTGTCGGAAACCCTGAAAGCGTCAATAACCGACATTTCTTCATCCGCAATCTCAAGTAATTTTTGGTTGGGAATGATGATTAATGCATCTACTTCACGTCTAAGTTCCTCAATACCGATTTCAGCGTTTCGAAGCCTTTGATTACCTTCAAAATTGAACGGTTTTGTTACCACACCAATAGTCAAGGCCCCCATCTCTCTTGCAATTCTTGCAACCATGGGTGAGGCACCGGTACCCGTTCCGCCGCCCATACCGGCAGTTACGAACACCATGTCTGACCCTTCCAAGTTCGATTTTATAATCTCCTCGGACTCTTCCGCGGCTTTACGTCCTATTTCAGGATTTGCACCGGCCCCCAAACCGTTCGTAAGTTCCTGACCGATCGGAACTTTCACGAATGCTTTATTAACGGATAATGCTTGGGCGTCTGTATTGATAGCAACAAATTCTACTCCGCTTATTTGCTGGGATTCCACCATTGTGTTAATTACATTACAACCGGCGCCGCCAACCCCAACTACCTTGATTTTTGCAAATCTTTCAATCTCTGGTTTAACGTACATATGTAGGACAGGGATAAATTAGGGCAGAAAGGATTTTAATTTATCCAATAGTTTAGATACTTTAAAATTCATCTTACCCTGAGATTTGCGAAAAGGCAAGAGCGCGCCTGATTTTACGTAGCCTGAACCATATAAGACAGCGCCAACTGTTGCGGCAAACGCAGGTCCTTGGATTTCGTCTATAAGTCCTGTTACACCTTTGGGATATCCTATACGCACAGGCATCTTAAGAACATTCTTTGCGACTTTCTCCACACCTGAAGTTAACGCCCCGCCTCCTGTTATAACCACACCCGCAGGAAGTTTTCCGGTTAGGTTGGCTTTCTTTAGTTCCAATGCAAACAAACTGAATATTTCGTTTAGACGGGCGTCTATAATTTCGTAAAGTAATCTTCTTGGAACAGAGTCGGTGTCAAGACCAAACTCAGCAACATCAAAATCCTCGATCCTTCTTGATTTATCGCTGCTTAAATAATCCGGTCTTTCTAAGCTTAGTTTTAACTTGATCTTTTCTGCATCTTCAAGACGAGCCCGTAATCCAATTGCAATGTCGTTCGTCACATGTCTTGCACCTATGGGAAGTACACATGAATATATAGGGCTTCCGTCAAGATACGCGATCATTGATGTGGTTCCACCCCCTATGTCCACAAGAACGGTTCCCAGTTCTTTTTCCGTATCGGTAAGGACAGCATGCGCGGATGCCAAACCTACGTATACAAGTTCTTCCACAGTTACACCAACCTGCTGAACACACTTCATAAGGTTTTTCATAGCAGTGGATGAGCCATGTATAATGTTCGTTTCAACTTCCAAACGCACACCCGACATTCCAATCGGATCTTTGATACCTGTCTGCCCGTCAACTATAAAATCGCGGGGTAAAACATGGATTATTTCACGGTTTGACGGGATGGAAACTGCCTGAGCGGCCTCTGTCACACGGCCGACATCATCCGATGATATATCTGAATTTTGATGTGGGTTAACTGCTACAACACCATGAGAATTTTGAGTGAGAATATGGCTTCCGTTCACAGTTACAAAGGCCGAGGAAACCGAAACACCGGCCATCCTTTCAGCTCTTTCTAAAGATGAGGAAATTGCTTCGACGGCTGAATCTATGTCGTTCACATTACCAAGCTTTACTCCTTTGGATTCAACAACACCTGAAACACCTATCACCGAAACTTTGCTTTCTGAAACGGCGGCAACTGTGGTGCTAATTTTTGTAGAACCAATATCGATTCCTGTAATAATTCTTTCTTTGGGCATATTTAGGATGAATCACGCTTCCCCAAGCGTTTAGCGGATTTACTCATATGATACTATTACTTTATCATATCGTAAATCTATTTTCTTCACTTTCCGATCCTCTAGACCAAGCTGTTTAACAAGATCAGCAATTATAGTTACAGACTCACTCTTACTTTTGTCGTTCCCGATATAAACTTCGATACCGCCTTCGGTATACAACTGGGCATAGTTGGGATAAAAACTCATACTACTTACCTTTAAGTTATGTTCGGAAATAGAATCGACAAGTTCCATGTACACAGGTATCATTTCGGAGGCTACGAACAAACCTACTTTAATATCCCCTTCATACTTTATTTTAGGTAAATTCGTTTTATCGCTTTCTACAAGCCCTAACACATAACCATCCTCATCTACCATATAAAAATCAGGCTGTCCGTCATTGTAAACAAGTGCAAGCGGTGTGCGTTCCTTTACGTCAACATTGATACTTGTGGGATAAACTTTATATACAGATATGGATTTTGCTCCCTGAAAGTTTTGAAGCAGGTTATACTCAAGTTCAGGCGTATTTACCTTAAATATGCTATTTCCATAAACTTTCCCTCTTACCACTTCGGACAGGTCCACTCCGTTCACAAAACTCTGCGTTCCAAACACATTCACCCTTGATACCCTAAAAGAGCCGGATTTAAATACCAAAACATACAAACCGGATAAAAGTAATACAACAGATATCGTTATTATGATGACTCTGATCGCAGGTAAAGCCCGACGCAAAAAAAAGGAAGGTCTCCGGGGTATAATCCTGCGACTTGTGATTTGGCGGAGGAATGTTCTCCGGAACACAGTCGGGTGTCTATTTTTGTTCATTCTTGAGTAAGTCGTGTATCTCATGGGCAATTAAAACTGCAGAGTCCATCCGGATCAATTTCCTAAGATTCTCATCATTTAAAGTGTATCTATTGTACTCCTTCGACATCTTCTCTACCGCACCCGGAAGCTCCTCCTTGATATTCTTTTCACTAACAATAATCCCCAATCCCGCGTCCCTCAACATTTCAGCATTTTTATTCTGTTCGTTGTGCGAAACCCAGGGGATTGGGACCAATATACATGGTTTTTCCCAGGCAATCAGTTCACTAATAACGTGCGCTCCTGCTCTACCTAATATAAAATCCGATTTTTTGAAGGCTTCACCTATCTCATCACCATACACGAACTTACGCAAATGAAATATTCCGGGAACATTGTTTTTAATCCTTTCATAGGCTGAGGTCAGAACATCAAAATGCCTGAATTCCGAATGATCGCCGCACTGATGAATAATGTTCACTTTACCAAGCAAAAACTCTAAAGCTTGTTGTATTGCCTCGTTGACTGTTACCGAACCTGTCTTTCCCGCAGTAATGTAAACAGTAGGAAGATCAGGGTTTAATTTAAATGCGTTGGAACGGACTTCAAAAATATCTTTTCGTACCGGAATACCCGTAAGAATGGTTTTTGACGGATCGAAATATTTTTGCGACTGCGGCCAGGAAATTAATATTTTTGATGCGAATTTTGAAATTACTTTGTTCGCATACCCTACAACTACAGTCTGTTCGTGTGTTACAGACGGTATTCCCAATATTTTTCCCGCAAGGACAACCGGTACTGCCAGATAACCGCCAAACGAGACGATAAGTTGCGGTTGGAGTTTTATTAGAAAATATAGTGATTGGAAAAAACCGTAAGGAATCTTTGCCAGTCGCAACAAATTAAAAGTCTTATAAAATTTTCCCGCCTTGATGTCATAAAAAGGAATTCCCAGCTTTGTTATTTCGTGATATTCAAACGTAGGGTTCTTATCACCTTTCAAGCTATATTTATGGCCGAACCAATACAATTGGACCTCCGGCATAATTTTCTTTAGTTCTTCTATGACAGGCAGAGCACTGCTGTGATGCCCTCCTGTGATAACAATTCTCATTGTTGCTATTATATAAGCTTGCTCGGTGCTTTGCACCTGCGCTTCCAAATATAAATTTTTCAAAATTAGACCTTTTCTCTACTAATGTTAGCTAAAATCCCCAACCCCATGAGACTAAATATCATTGAAGAGCCACCATACGAAATAAGTGGAATAGGAACACCCGTCAAAGGTATGAGTTTTGTCATAGCAGCTACATTAACAAAAAATTGCAACGCAATCCAGGAAGTGATACCCACAGCCAGCATTTTTCCTAAAAGGTCTGGTGTGTTTCTTGCAATATCAAAGCCTTTATAAATAAATAAACTAAAAAGTATAACTACAACCGTAGTTCCGGCAAAACCAAGTTCCTCACTAATATCTGTTTAATATGATAACCAAGTGATAACTCCTTACCTTCCGTAGTACCAATTAAAGTTAAAAGCCTATCACGCCTGTAAGGAGAAGTAAGAATCCCTAACAGACCAAATAAAGCCAAAGGAGGACCGGTAACAAGAAGCGGTTTAAGAGATTCGCCCGTTGAATAATAGATTGAAGTAGCGATCAAAAACACGAGTGCGGCTGTAGACATGTTCGGTTGAAGCAGGATAAATAACGCCACCAATCCTGAGGGAAAAAGATAGACATAAAAGGAGTTATCCCGTTCCTTTATCGCTTTGTTGAGTTGAACGGACAAATACATGATCAAAGATAGTTTTGCCAGTTCGCTTGGCTGGAAACCAAGAACACCCATAAGCGGAATCTTTGGTAAGGGTGGGGGGTTTAGGTAAAGCCATCTATACGCACCGTTTATACATGGAGCAAAAATAATCGAATTAGAACACTCTATCAGACCACTTTTGTTCAAAAAACCAAGAAAAGCCAGCAAACCAAGGGAAAGTAATGACAACGCAAACATAGGATAAGCAACCCGACCGATTTTTTTATAATCATAGCGGTAGAAAAATAAAAAGCCTAAGGAACCGGCAGCTATCCAACCCAACTGCAAAAGCACAAACCTGTAAGCTCCTCCAAAAACACCTTGAGAATATACTACTGTAGCGTTATGGATCATAATAACGCCAAATAGCAACATTAGGGATATCAAGATCAATAGTGACCTGTCGTGAAAACCGGATCTTTGGGCAGTATTACGCTTAACATTTCTCATTTTATTAGATAAATTTACAGTAACGCGATAAAGATTCCAAGAAGAGCGGAGAGGACACCAAACAGCCAGAACCTCATCGTAACTTTAGCTTCATGCCAGCCTAACATCTCAAAGTGATGGTGCAGCGGGGCCATTCTAAACAATCTCTTTCGCGTAAGTTTTACGGATAGCTGCTGTAACGGGCTGGAGATACCGTCAATCAAAAAGACTCCTAAAATTATTATTAGTGCAAACTCCCTATGCAAAACGACGGCGAGCATCACTAGTGTCGCTCCCAGCACGTGCGACCCCACATTTCCCATAAATATTCTTGCCGGATAGATGTTGAAATATAAGAAAGGTATCATTGCACCTATAAAGGTAGCGGTAAAAATTGCCAGTGAATTGTAACCAAGCACCACCGCAATAGCCCAATATGCGGACAAGGCTATGGTTGCCAAACCCGCAGCCAAACCGTCTATCCCATCAGTGAATGCCACAGCATTTAAAACTACTATAAACATTAAAAATATTACAATTGGATAAAAAATACCTATGTGAACGTCACCTATCAAGGGAAACCAGATATAGTCCCAGCCAAGCTTAATATAAGCCCACGCCGCAACAAATCCCCCAATACCGGCTTGTATCAGAAACTTTTGGTATGTTTCCAATCCGCCTGTTTCCTTCTTGCTTCCCACTACCCTCCAAAATTCTTTGAACCACCCCCACGGACCTCTCAAAAACAGTCCTTTTACACCGGACAAAAAGGGAAAGTGATACCGGAAAAATCCCGGCAAACCGGATTTTTTATACACCTTAGAAAAATCCTCAATCAAACCGAACAACCCTGCTAACGATGCTATAAACAGCGGAAACAGGGTTTGGGTGCGCGAGCGGTTCAAAAAGAACGTAACCAGGGATACGGTCAAAAGAAAAACCAATCCACCCATCGTGGGAGTTCCTCTTTTTACCAAATGCGTCTGAGGACCGTCCGGCCTGACTTCCTCACCCATATGGAACTTATATACGAATTTGATCCAGAAAGGATAAAAGATAAAAGTTATTAAGCTTGTTAAGAATAAGTATAAAAAGTGCAGTTCCATAAGTTACTCTATTAGTGTAATTTTAGCACCAAGATCCGCGGTTTTATCTAATATATTCTCATTAAGAATTTCCAGAGTTTCTATTCCGCTGATCTCACTTCTGCCTTCAGCGCTACATGCAGCTGATATAAGAGTAGTTGCCGAAACAGGATCTGACAAGTGCATCTTAGTTCCTTTTAGTCTGGATGGTCCCGTGATTTTGGCAACGGTTGTAGGCTCACCAAACCTCTCTATATCATAGGATTCATCACTTATCACAGCTCTCATCCCCACTTCCGATGGTTTGAATAATTCTATCTTTGCACCCATACGGTTTAGGTCTTTAATATGATCAAACCGATCCGTATATACAGTGTCGTGAACTAATCCCTCTCCCACCGCCTGCGTTGACAGAAGCACCATCAGAGGCTGCCAGTCAGTTACGAAACCAGGAGCCGGTGAAGTTGTTACGGTAACGGGTTCTAGCTGTTCCCCTCCGGACCACACCCTAAGCTCGTCCTTTGAAACTTCATATTTACACTTCATTTTTGTAATTACATTTATGAACGAGGTAAGGTGGGTCTTATCTACTTTCTGTATGGTAATATTCCCCTTTGTCAGAACTGCCTGAACCGCAAAGTAAACAGCTTCATTCTTGTCGCTTTGAACTGTGAACTTACCACCCTTGAACACATTCCTTCCATTCACACGAATCTTCCTTGGTTCGATCCTTTTCACATCGCCTCCGATCATATTCACAAATTCGATAAGATCATCAACTTCCGGTTCTTCTGCGGCGTTGTTTATTGTGGTTTCACCTGGCGCAAACAAAGACGAGATGATCGCATTATCCGTTCCCGTATGTGTACTGACTTTAAAACTGATATTAGCTGCGGCGATATTTCCTGATTCAACTTTGATGTATTTGTCATCAACCTCGACATTGAGACCAAGACTCTTCCAAGCTTCCATCCATCTACTTATCGAAAGCGAGCCTTTAGGAGTATGTGGCTGAGGTATAATAGCTTTCCCGAAACGGTAGACTATAGGGACAGCAAGTAAAGCAGCAACTCTATACTCCCTTCCAAACGCATATGGAATCTCGTATGTGTTAATTGAGGATCCATTCAATATCAGCCTGTTCGAACTGATCCATTCCGCCCGCGCTCCCATACTTTTGATAAGTGTTACATACTCCAGAACACCGGTCACCTGTGGAACATTGTCTATTACAATATCCTCGTTCGAGAACATCGCTGCGGGAATAAGTTTTAGAATGGAATTTTTGGCACCGGATAATTTTACGTTTCCGATTAGCGGCGTGCCACCGTCGATATGTATTATTGACATGCTATCCCAGTAATATCAGGAGAAGTGAATTAGCTACAAGCATAAAACCTGCCGCGATGGTAAGGATAAATATCACTTTCTCCAGCCCACGTCTGGACCTATAAAACGATATGGAACTTCCTACCGCGCTGGATAGCCCAATTCCTTTTGACTGTATCAAAGTTAATACAACTATAAATACTGCAAATACAACCTGCGCTATTTGACTAATAAATTTAATGTTCATTTCTTTTTATGCTTTACCGACGCGAGCCAATCAAAATAACCGTATATCACACTCACTGAAACTGCAGAGTATATCCCCGTCTGCAAAGATGACAGGCTAGCTGATGGTAACACAAAATAGCCTGTATTAAAACTTGGGGTTTTCCCTGCTGTAATGTTAAAAGAAGGTATGAACACGGTCATCATGTATAACATTACAAAATTCAATAAAACACTAATAAATAAGAACGCAACTCCTTTTGTCGGTAGTGAGACGATCGATAGTATACCGGTCATAAAAAGATTTAACATTGCCAGTGCAAGCACTATTAGTAACAGGATTTGGTAATGGTTGTATCCATAGTGAAAACCATTAAAAAGCTGCTGGGTCAACACCAGCGCGATGAAAGAAAAAGTAAGCGATTTAAAGAAGTTTTTCACATCTAAATTATACGTTACTATTCAATCTTTTTTAACCTTAGATGATGGTGGTATTTCTGCGCGAACCTGTGAGCTTCGTTTCTTAATCTCTGAAGTAGCCTCAGTCCCTCGTTGTTCTTGTCCAAGTTAAGTTCTATGAATTCACTACCCGATGTATAAACTATAGTCTCAAAACGTTTCGCCAATCCTGTAAGGGGAATGTCGATATTCATGCGTTTCATAACTTCCATACCTGCGGATACTTGCCCTTTTCCCCCGTCCAGCACGATCAGATCTGGTTTTGGCCAGTCATTCTTGAACCTTCTCGCCAACACCTCCCTCATCATGTCAAAATCATCAGGTTTTTGCTTGAATTTTATTTTAAACTTGCGGTACTGGCTCTTGTCGATCCTGCCATCCGTCGCAACAACCATAGCCCCAACCGCCTCTTTTCCCGAGATGTTCGAGATATCGTAACACTCTATCCGTTCAGGGAAGTTTCTCATTACGGGAATGTTCTTTACAAGTTCGTCCAAGGATTCTGTAATCATGTCCTCTACTAAGTAAGGGTTTTCGATATAAGTGTTAGCGCTTTTGAAACTCTGCCTGATATAATCAAACTTCTGAATAATATCGCGGTAATGTGCCGCTTTCTCAAAGTTTTGTTCCTTTGACGCCATATCCATTTCTTTTTTTAGTGTGTTTACTATCTGAACACTGTCCCCCGACAGTAACTTTTTTATCTTGTGAATATCGTCGCGGTATTCTTCTATCGTAAGATTATCCGCGCACGGGGCTGAACAAAGACCAAGATCGCCGTATAAACAGGGTCTTCCCAAGTTCTGGTATCGTGTGTATTTTGCAACGGAACAATCCCTGAACGGAATGATCTTCCTGACCGTTCTGACGATATATTTAGCGGTACTTCCATCAGGATATGGCCCAAAAACAGTATCATTATCCATAAGGTCCGGTTTTCTAGCCGTGAGTATCCTTGGAACACCTACCTTCTTGCCTCTGACAACAAGCTTTTCGTTCCGAATCACAATATAAAGATAAGATTTGTCGTCTTTAAGGGAAATATTATATTTCGGCCGGTATTGCCTGATCAGTTCAGCTTCCAATAATAAAGCCTCAAACTCCGACAGAGCCTCAATATATTCCAGGTCCCGGATCCTGCTTACCAGAGCGTAAGTTTTACTGCCAACATCCAGATTATCCTGAAAATACGACTTTACCCTGCTTCTCAGATTCTTTGCTTTACCAATATAAATTATTTCACCCTTTATATTTTTGAACTTATATACTCCAGGGCTTTGCGGTAATTCTTTTACCTTTTCCAAAAGGGCTTTTATTTGTTCCTGTTTTTTCACAACCTAATTTTACCAAATCGTAGTTTTGTGCTATAAGTTTGTTAAATAAACCTATAGGAAAGGAGTTGGACATGGCTTCGGCGTCAAACAGGTTCATACTTGCTAAATGGCACTTTTCTCGGTTAATCTTCTTTGTGTTATTCCGTGTGTTGGGTTTTATGCGTACAGGAACGGCAAACATCGTTGTACAAGGATGGAATGCTTTAGAAGAAACCGGTAGGAAAGGTGAGGCTCACTACTACTTGGCTTATAACCTGACCGGACTTTTGGTTAAAGATAAACGCCCCAATGTCGTAGATAATTCAAAGCGTCACTTTGTACCAAAAAGAATGTTAAGGCACATAATGACACCTGCGAATTTCCGGATTACCTTTGAGAATGGAAATATGGTAATTACTTTAACTCCGACAAAGAAAAAGCCTCGGTACAATCTCTTTTTCGAAAACCTGAAATATCTTCCGTTTCACGGAGAGTTCTACCGGATGGTTTACGTAAAGTGCTGGGATATCCCTGGTGGAACAATCTCCAGATTCATGCTTATCCGCAAATAAGACGCTCCCGGAATACTTAGGAAGGTAACATAAAACATTACCTTCCTTTTTTTATCAAAAAATATTGTAAAATACCAGTAATGATAAAACTTAAACAGGCGTTATTACTTTTGGCCTTGATCGTTCTAATAGATCCGCAAAGTGTTCACGCCGAACAGGAGTTCCAAACCGAATATATCGTAAGTTATAAGATTGTTCCAAACGGTGAGGCGCTTGTAACATACGATATTACGATAATAAACCGCAAAGCAGACGTGGTGGCCACAAAATATACCCTATCCCTCAAGCAAATGAATATATATGGGATAATTGGTACGGATAACAAGGGGGTAATGGACGTTGAAGTTATCAATGAGGAAAACATTACAAGCCTAAACGCTACGCTAAATGATCCCGCAATCGGAGAAAATAAGAAAAATAACTTCCAGATCATCTTTAAAACGAAAAATATCGCAAATAAAGTCGGTGACGTATGGAATGTGAACATTCCACAGATCCAAAATCTCGAATTAACAAATAAATATGACGTTACACTGGAAGTTCCCGTGAACTTCGGTCCCACGATTTTCGTATCTCCTTCACCGTTAAGTATTAAAACCGAGAATAACAATTATGTGTTCTTTTTTAACAAAAACCTTTTACTGGATAAAGGCATTACATCCTCATTCGGAGAATACCAAACTCTGAACTATAGACTAAGATACCAGCTGAAAAACGATACTGTTCTATCCAATATACAGGAAATTGCACTTCCTCCCGGTATGAAAAATCGGCAAATGGTTCAATATAACGATATCGAACCCCGCCCTTATAAAGTAAGGATGGATAAGGACGGGAACGTTCTTGCACAATATAAAGTTCCTGCAAAAAGCGTTCTTGAAGTATTGTTAACGGGTTCGGCGAGGCTGATCGGTGAGCAGATCAATCCAGATTTCGGAGGCAAGAAAAGCGATATTCCGGGAGATCTAATCAAGAAATATACCGGGGACAGTAAGTATTGGGACGTATACTCTGTAGATATCCAAAAGATTGCAAAAGACCTGTATGACGACAAAAAGAATGTTTCCCAAAATGCACAAAATGCATACGATTACGTAACTAAAACCCTCTATTACGACCTTAATGCGCCGTCACAGGAACTTGTTGATAGAAGAGGAGGGCTGGCTGCATTGAAAGAACCGGGCAAGTCTGCCTGTATGGAATACACAGATCTTTTTATAAGTATCGTACGGGCAATGGGCATTCCTGCCAGAGAACTTAACGGTTACGCGTTCAACAACACTGAGGCGAATTTACCGTTATCTATAAACCTTAAAGGTGGGGATTTTCTCCACGCATGGCCTGAGTATTACGACCCCGAATTCGGTTGGATAGCTGTCGACCCCACTTGGGGTTCAACCTCCGGGATGGATTACTTTACAAAACTGGACACAAATCATTTTGCGTTCGTAACTAAAGGTTTGAATTCGGAATACCCTCTTCCGGCAGGAGCATACAGAATAGACGAGAATGAAAAGCTTGTGGAAATCGAATTCTCTCAGGACGAGAAGGATTATTTCACTGATGAAACAGCATACGAGCAGGCGAAGAAATTCGTTACCGGGCAGAGACCGTCAGTTTTTCAAATTATTGCTATAATTGTAACCGCTGCTTTGGTTTTACTTTTCTTATATGTCGTTATGTTAAAACCGGAATTGATCAGAAAAGTCTTTGTAAGAAAATGATGGTTTTGTTAAAAAATTTACTTTTTGATCCTACTCTTAACTTTAGTTTCCCTTAATGCCTCTGCCGTATAGGATAAGCCTTTAAAATCTTTTAATGCGGCTATATCCCCTTCGAACAGTATACGTCCACCCGCATCACCGCCTTCAGGACCTAGATCGATCACCCAATCGGCATTTGCAACTACATCCAGATTATGCTCGATTACAACGACTGTGTTACCTTTTGCGGTCAATCTTTTAATAATGGATATAAGGTTCTCAAGATCGGCAAAATGCAGTCCTGTTGTAGGTTCGTCAAGTATATAGAACGTATTTCCCATCGAACGTTTAGACAACTCCAACGCCAGTTTTACTCTCTGAGCTTCCCCTCCCGACAACGTTGGCGCAGGCTGACCCAATTTTATATAACCCAAACCTACATCAAACAAAGTTTGAAGTTTCCTTCGGATCGCGGGTATATTTTCAAAAAACCCGAGCGCGTCTTCTACATTCATGTCCAAAACATTGCTTATATTCATGCCTTTATAATGTATTTCCAGAGCCTCTTTGTTATAACGCTTTCCCTGGCAAACTTCACAATTTACATATACATCGGGCATGAACTGCATTTCTATCTTGATCTGACCTTCACCTCCGCAGGCCTCGCACCTCCCCCCTTTGACGTTGAAACTAAACCTTCCCGGATTGTAACCCCGCACCCTTGCCTCTTCGGTCTTGGAGAAAAGGTCACGGATATGATCAAACACTTTCGTATACGTCGCGGGGTTGGACTTGGGAGTTCGTCCTATTGGTGACTGATCGATTGCGATTACATTCGTAACATACTCTGTACCAAGAATTCCTTCGTTTGGTTCAGGGCGCTCTTCATTCTTTAAACCAAATTCCTGCCGGAGCTCTTTGTACAAAGTATCCATAATTAAGGTTGATTTACCCGAACCGGATACTCCGGTTATACATGTGAACTTACCAAAAGGAACGTTTAGGTCAATATTCTTCAGGTTCCTGCCTCCGGCTTTTTTTAGGGACAAGCTTTTTCCCATCAAATCAGCTAGTTTAGTTTTGCTCAAATTGGTTCGGGGGTCGATGTCATCATAATTGATAAGTTCTATCTCTTTTGGTTTCTTAAAACGGTCTCCTACTACCTTTTCACCCGAAAGGTACTTTCCGGTGATAGATTCCGGGTCCTGCATGATATCTGCGGGACGGCCTTCGGATACCACTTTACCTCCATGAACTCCGGCACCCGGCCCAAAATCAAAAATATAATCACATTCCATCATGGTCTCAGCGTCATGCTCGACTACAAGAACGGTATTACCCAGATCTCTTAGGTGTTTCAGGGTATTAACAAGCTTACCCTGGTCACGCTGATGCAAACCAATGGACGGTTCATCCAAAACATAAAGAACACCTGATAAACCGGACCCTATTTGCGAGGCAAGACGGATACGTTGAGCTTCTCCTCCCGAAAGATGCGCAGATGCTCTGCTTAGTGTCAAATACCCCAATCCAACATCAAGCAGGAAGTTTAGGCGGTAATCGATCTCTTTTAATATTGATGAGCTTATAATCTTCTCTTTTTGCGAGAGTACGTTGGGAAGATAGGTAAGCCAATTTTTTACATTCTCAATTGAAAGATCGGTAGCTTCCGAGATATTCTTCTTATCAATCACAACCGAAAGTACCTCCTTTTTCAATCTTGATCCTTCGCAAACCGGACAAGGGTCTCTTACCATAAATTTTTCGATCTCGTTTCTTATATAGTCAGAGCTAGTTTCCTTATGTCTCCGCAAAAGATTTGGAACGACACCCTCAAATCCTGCCATATAAGAATTTTCTGTTCCATCCTGCCTCCGGTAACGGACTTTAAATTTTTTGCCCTGAGGAGCTCCATAAAGCAAAAGATCTATTGCTGTTTTTTGCAGATCTTGAATAGGAATGTCCAAAGAAAAATCGTATTCTTTTGAAACGGTCTCGATAACTTTTGCTGTCCATGAGTAATGTTCAAACAATTTAGACCAGGGAAGCACCCCTCCTTCTGCTATTGTCAGGTTCGGTTTTAGAACAAGTTCAATGTCGACATTAAGTTCCGTACCCAATCCATCACAATTAGGGCAGGCTCCGTGCGGAGAGTTAAATGAAAAACTTCTGGGCTCGAGTTCGGGTAGGGAAATGTTACATTCGGGACAGGCGAAATTCTCGGAAAAAAGGCGGTCTTCCACATTCTCTGGGTTCGCGGTGAAATCAAAATCCTTATCGCGGATCACTGACACAACCACATTTCCGTTCCCCATTCTAAGAGCTGTTTCCACAGACTGAAAGACGTTTAGTTCTAAAGATTTACGGTCTTCTTTTTGAGACAGTCTTTTTGAACTGACTATCTGTCTGCTTATAAGTGCGTCTATAGAATGTTTGTTTGTCTTGATTAAATCAAATTTTTCACCTATGTCACGAATTTGCCGGTCTATTCTGGCACGTATGATACCCTGCTTTTTTAAATTGTCGAACAGTGCAGAAAACTCGCCTTTACGGTCCTTTACGATAGGGGATAATATCATGAAACGTACTCCCCTATCGCTCTTATAATCCTTTTCTTTTGATATGATCTCGAATATTTGATTTACGATCTGGTCTGAACTCTGGCGCTGGATCTCACGACCGCAGTTCGGACAGTGGGGGTGGCCTATTCGCGCGTATATCAATCTTAAAAAATCATAAACTTCTGTAACAGTTCCAACTGTAGATCGGGGATTCCGTGAGGTTGTTTTCTGGTCGATCGCAATTGCAGGAGACAAACCTTCTATCTTATCAACATCTGGTTTGTCCATAACTCCTAAGAACTGTCTGGCGTATGCCGATAAACTTTCGACATACCTTCTTTGACCTTCGGCATAGATCGTATCCATAGCAAGAGAAGACTTTCCCGAACCGGAAACCCCCGTAAATACTACGAATTTGTTCTTTGGGATCGCAAGATCTATGTCTTTTAGGTTGTGCTGACGCGCTCCATTTATAATTATATGGTCCAAAGCAGATAACATAACACAAAATAGTATACGGCATTTATTCGGGTTTGAGAAGTAGGATAATTAGGAAAAGGATGTAAAAAAGGGCCGGATCAGTAAAAGAACTGACACAGCCCGTAATAGTCGAATAAAACTGTTAGGGAGACTCGTTTAAAGGTCGGAACGGGGTTATCGATGGTAAACCGGGAGCATTCCCATAACCGCCGCCAAGAAACAATACCCATTCCTCCGGAGCAAGGCTCCATATCTCTATCGCAGTCTCATAATCCCCCATCATACCAATCGTTTCCTCGTAAGTAGGCAAATTTAACATCCGGTTTAGTTCATCCCTTTCATTCGGATGTCCTAGTACGCCATCCCAAAACTTCTCCGGAAGAGGATCCTCATGCCTATTCCAGGTAGCAAAGATGTAGTAATAAGCTTCGGAAGACTTACCAGGTATCATCCGATATCCAACTTTTTTTTGGACCAGGTAGTAACCGGAGCCTCCGTTCCACTCATTGGGACCTTTCCTTCCAATTGTTACATCGGCAACTTTGAAACCCGGTGCAGGAAAACAGTAACTTTTCTCCGTATCGATAAAGTAACTGTATGCCAGCCCGGATATAAGCTCATTACAGGGCTCATAATCCGTCAACTGCCACCCTACCAAATTCGCTACTGCAGCAAATGCGCTACTATCATAAGACATCTGCAAGGCCCCCGTATAAGCAGTGATCAGATTCTCGTGTGACTGCAAAGACTCTTTAACCCAATTCATCTGCCGGTCATAACGTTCCTGAAATTCCGCTTCCTCCTCAACATGTGACTCAAACTTATTATTGAGTGAGTCCACCATGTCAAGTATTACAAGCATACCGGTTGCTAAAGTTTCCCCATCTGCCACAGTTAAAGAGGCCGGTGTAGATGCTTTTGCGGTCATCTTGCTGTTTAATAAAGAAGCCGTGCTTACGACAATAGATAACACCAGTATTGTCCCAAATAATAAGGTTTTTATGGTTCGAAAAAACGCGCTCATTATCCTGCTCCTCTCCTATCTCTCAACACATATCTGTTAATCAACCAGCCAATTTATATAGGCTGACAATGATTTATGAACTGAATATATATTTAGTCTATAATGATGTCAAATAAAGAAATAAAGTTATGAACATTAGATTAAGCAAAAAACTTTCAAAGAGATTGTATACATTAATATTAGTAACTATTGTGACTCTTGCTTACATCGTTCTGTCCGGAGAGGAACTGTCAAATGAGTCTGTATCACCAAATGCGGAAACAAACGCTGCTTCCTTCTTTGTTAATGATGTGGTTGACGGTGATACAATAAAAATCGAGAAAGATGGTGTGATTTACACTGTTCGTTTACTTACCATAGACACACCTGAAACAAAAGACCCAAGAAAGGAGGTTGAATGCTACGGTCAGGAAGCCTCGGAAAAACTAAAATCAATGGTTCTGCATAAATTTGTAACATTTGAACAGGATTCTCAGCAACCTGACAAGGATCGATACGGAAGATTACTAAGATACGTCTACATGGATGACGGAACGCTTGTTAATGCGGTAATGGTTAAAGAAGGTTACGCTTTTACCTATAAGACTACTCCTTCTGACAAACTTGATGAGTTTGAAGAGTATGAGAATACCGCTAGAGCCAGTGTTCTCGGACTTTGGAGTGCCTGCCCCACCGAATAATTTTATTGTTCTGGAAACTTTTGATATACTATTTCCACCTTATGGGCAGACTCAAAAAATATTTGCCTGTTCTCTTGATCCTGGCAGTAATTATCTCAACCGTATCCATCCTTAACCTGGATAAGATCACCGGCAACAATCCTATAATCACTAATACACCCACTGAAACTAAGACGGTTAGTAAAAACAGCGGTCAATATACTGTTGAAACAGTAGTAGGAGGATTATTTGTTCCATGGAGCATTGTTTTTACATCAGAAGACCGGATACTTGTAACTGAGCGTAACGGTAATATCAGAATCATAGAGAAAGGCAAGCTCTTAACAACACCGATGATCACCTTCCCAGAGGTCTCTCAAATTTCAGAGGAAGGTTTAATGGGTTTAGCCTTGGACCCCGATTACAACTCCAATAAATTTATTTATACATCATATGCTTACGGACCTTCAAATAACATTAAAGTACGCGTGGTTCAACTGAGAGACGAAGGAAATACCGCAACTGTCCAAAAAACAGTCATAGATAATATACCTGCAGCTAAGTTCCACGCCGGGTCGAGGCTAAAGTTTGGTCCGGACGACAAACTTTACATTACAACAGGCGATGCTTCACAAAAAGCTCTATCTCAAAACCAAAGTTCGCTTGCCGGTAAGATCTTAAGATTAAACACTGACGGCACTATACCTGAAGACAACCCATATCCGGACTCACCGGTTTGGTCCCTTGGCCATAGAAATCCTCAGGGAATAGACTGGCACCCAGTTACTAAAGAGCTGTGGCAAACAGAACACGGACCTTCCGGTAACGACGGACCAAACGGAGGTGATGAAGTTAATATCATCTACAAGGGCGGAAACTACGGTTGGCCTGTTGTTTCACACAATAACAGCAGTGCGGGCATGATTGATCCGATTCTTGTTTTTACACCTGCTGAAGCTCCTGCTTCAGGTATGTTTTATGCGGGAAATCTATTGCCACAGTTTAAAAACAATTTCTTTTTTGGAAACCTTAGGGGTATGGGAATTATACGTGTGATACCTGATGTAAGCGGTAGCGGAGAAAATCCACAATACGAAAAATTGCTTTATAACGAATATGGGAGAATTAGAGATGTCGTACAGGGACCGGATGGGGCAATATATTTTTCAACAAGCAATAAGGACGGTAGAGGCAACCCAAGTTCCGATGATGACAGGATAATGCGTATAGTTCTTGTAGAAAATTAAACCTTTAGATACTTGTCGATTAACTTGAATAGCTCGTGCAATTCAAACGGTTTAGCTAAAAAATCATCCGCTCCAAAATCACGGGATGATCTGTCAGTCTGAGGAGACGCTGACAGCATGATAACAGGAATCGTTTTTGTGTTAGGGTCCTTTTTGATCTTGTAAGCGATGTCTCTCCCGTCTATCCCCGATAGCAAAACATCAAGAAGTACGATATCCGGTTTTACCTGAATCACTCTGGCTTCTGCATCCTCAGCATTCGACAAAGTTACAACCTGATAGCCGTGCATTTCCACTGCAAGTTTCATTGCCTCAAGTATAGACAGATCATCATCGATTATTAAAACTTTCTTCATATTTTTATCCCACGTTATTCTTTGGCAAGGTGAAATAGAAAGTTGAGCCTTCACCTTCCTTACTCTCTACCCAAATACGACCTCCATGTTTCTTTATTATCTCACTTGATATATAAAGTCCCATTCCCAAACCGGGAAAAGTCTTTTCATTCTTATCGTAAACCCTATAGAATCTTTCAAATATTCTATCATGGTACTCTTCAGGAATTCCAATCCCTTGATCTCTTACACTTACAAGTACATCGTCGGGACGATTTTTATACTCCATCTCAACTTCACCACCGGATGGCGAGTATTTCACGGCATTAGTAAGTAAATTAACTAACACTTGTCCTGTCCGGTATTTATCAATATTTATTATGTCCAACTCATCTCCGTAGCATTTAATTTTATGGTCAACAACGGTAGCCTGAATATTCTCGCAAGTTTCCTCTATCAAGTTGCGTAATGAGGTTGGTTCCAGATTCAACTCTAACCTTCCTGTTTGAATTCTGGATACATCTAGAAGTTCGTTAATGATGTTCGTTAATCGATCTATCTGATCGCCCATCCTAACTAGGTACTTAAGAGCCATTATATCGCCTTTCTCCTTCGACGATCTCTCCAAAATCTGTGTGAATACTTTTATACTGGTTACTGGAGTCTTAAGCTCGTGGCTTGCCATACTAATAAAATCGTCTTTACGCCGCTCAAGCTCCCTTCCTTTTAACAAGGCATCTTCCTTCTGACGCACTTCCCTCTCAAGCCGGTGGTAGTTAACCTGAAGATTAAGCGCCATTTTATTTAGATTCTTGGCAAGGACACCAAGCTCATCACTACTCGCTGCGTCTAATTTATCCCCAAAGTGTCCTTCAGAAATTCTTGAAGCAACATCCGTGATCCGCTTAATAGGAATTGTGATTATGTTCCTTAAGTAAAAGAATAAGATCACAACAAGTACTAAAGTACTTATCATCGTTAGTAAAGCAACATTATATACGTTTGATATCGCTCTTTCATATACATCCGACGAACGGCGTAATGTATTTAAATTATAGTTTGTAAGATCCTGTAGCGTGGCATTGATATTTTGAGATTTTAATAGCCATTTCTGATAGTTCCTGTTTATCTCAACATCCGAATTGCTATTGATTGCATCGATCAGATCATTTCTGGTATCCAAAGCCCTTTCTTTACTGGTAATGAAATTCAACCTTATTTCCCGGCCGCTTTCGGACTGGAGATATGAGTCCATTTCATCTAAAGCAAGATATATGTCCGTTGTATGCTGCTCGATTAACTCAAGTGTTGAGATATTCTTGTTAAATCGGTAAGAAAGTAGGTCTACTTCGATCTGTTTCTCAAGTTCATATACTTTACTTGTCAGTAAATTTACTCTCATGATCCTTTCATTGTTTGTGTTAATGATATCCCTGGCTAAGCTCAGGTAAAAAAGAAGGTATATCAGCATCAGAATCAAAAAACCCTGGATCAAAATTATGGGGAAAAGTATTTTTAGATTTAGTCCTCTTTCCGGTAGATGTTTAATAAACATGTTTATAATGTAACGGACTCCGGGTCCAACTTTTCTAAAAATCTGGTATCAAGGTATTTCCTGAAATCAGGTTTCCGGACAGGTACAAATCCTTCATTTTGGATCATCCATTGGGATTCTCTATTTAGAATACTAAGCATTAGATTATCAAATGACATGTGCATATTGGTGTCGCGCCAATGTCTTGATAAAAATTCTTTATCGTTTATACCCAAACTTTTGCTTATAATATTGATACTTTCATCAGGATAATCTTTGATGAACTTCTCTGCTTTCAGTAAAGCGACTGTCACTTTGGAAATCTCATCTCTATGATTATCTATATACTCTTTTTTTCCAACAAAAAATGATAGATCAATATAAATATCCGAAAATTCGACTATAAATTCTTCCGGACTGTAGTTATCTTCGACCCTATGTAAGAGTGCATCAAACACAACAATTGCGTCTACTTTATCTTCTTTCAGACTCTGTTCCAGATTTTCCGTCAGGGTATCTACTATTGTTACATCTGACATCGACATACCGTTCGACAATAGAACTGTATACAAGAAATATTCGGTACTCGCACCTTTAGTTAAACCTACTCTCTTGCCTTTCAGGTCCTCGGAACCATGGACGTCATCTTTCCATTTCATTACAATTGCGGTATTTCTTGAAGAACTGTGAAGCGAGGTGATAGCCGATATCGGCTCTCCTTGCAAAATCGCTCTAGTAAATGGTGTGTCGTAGACAGTAGCCAGATCGGATTTACCGTCGAGTACATCCTTTAATGCATCCTTACCTAATGTATGAGTTGTGTATTCGGTTTTTAAGCCTTGTTCTTTAAAATAACCGTTTTTTTCCGCTACAAAAACCAGTCCAAACACTGTCTGGTTAGCAACAGAGATACGGACCGGTGTCATGTCACGGTCCCTGCTGTATGTATTATTAAAAAGGACGGCCATAAAACCCAGGAGAATTGGGGATATAAACAAGAAAAGTATGTAGTAGTGCCTCCTTGTGCGTCTCATCCTTCTGCATTATGCAACAAAAAGTACTTTTTGAAAAGCATGACGGTGATATAATCCAAAAATGATAAAACTTAGCGACTTCGGTGTAGAAAGAAAAGATATGGTTCTTTCTTCAGGTGTAAGGTTAGTCACGTTCGAGAAAAAAGGTTTACCTATTAATATGAGCATCCTTATAAGGAGCGGATCACGTTACGACCCCAAAGGAAAAGAAGGTCTTGCACACTTTACTGAACATATGGTCGTTGCAGGGACTAAAAACTTCCCTTCCCCCGACAAGTTATCGATATTTATAGAACGATTAGGCGGTGTTTACGGAGCGTCAACATCTTCCGAGGTAATAACGCTCAGTGTTGCCGTCGGGGACCCCGATGATATTTCATCGGCGGCTGTTCTTGTACATGAGATGCTCGAAGAATCACTTTTTGACACTCTGACTATCGAGAACGAACGTCAGTCTATTCTAAAAGAACTTGGCGATAAAAAGGCTAAACCGGATAATTACATCGGTGAACTGTATAAACAGCTCTTCTTTCAGAATACACCGGTTGGAAGAAGTATTATCGGTAATGAAGGTACGATAAACAGCATCACTCGTATGGACCTTTTAGATTTTTACCATAACATGTTAACCATTGACCGCATGACTATCGTTGCAGGCGGGGATGTTGAAATAGAAAATGTTGCCACAGAGATAGAAAATAAACTTGCTATGAAGAATGGAGGTAAGCACGAATTTGACAGAGAACTTCCTGAATACCGCAAGATTAATACCGCGGTACATAAATACCCGGGTATCGGGCAAATACATATAATTATAGGCCATAGAACCGTACCGGAGATCCACGAAGATGCTGTGATCCTCGATACCATAGCTTCAATTTCCGGGGGAAGCCGTGCCGCGTCATTACAACAAAATTTAAGGTACAAATCCGGGTTGGTATACGGTGTCGGGGCATTCTCTATGTCAGGAAGTGATCACGGATCCTGGGGTGTTTCGACGTCGACTTCTAAAGATAAGGTTCAGGAGGTACTGGACTTAATAACCGGAGAGTTCGAAAGAATATCATTGGGGAAAATAACAGCCGACGAACTGAGTTTTGCTAAAGATAAAATAATAAAATCTACAAGAAGACAGATGCAGACGGCGGGGTCGTGGGTTGGATTTCATGCATTTGGTGAGTTAATCGATCCTGAAAATTACCTTAAACTTGACGATTACCTAAACCGCGTCAACGCTATTACTCTGAAAGATCTTTCAGTAGTAGGAGCTAAATACTTTAGAAAGGATAGTTGGTATCTGGCAATGACAGGAGATATTGATGAATCCGATGTCACAGTAAATTACTAACTAGTCTCTTTTTTTCTTATTCTTATCATTATTACCTTTTTCGTCACGGTTATCTTTATCATCGTCGTCGGGGCAAAGTGTTTCAGGAACTTTAGTCCCTTTGATAAATATTTCCCTGAGATTACATTCCTCTTCGGTTTTAACTGCAATACCTTCCGGAACATTAAATTTCTCACCAATCGTACCATCCAAAACGTAAGACATTATCCGGTTCCAGATCGGTGCGGCTCCGCTCAGACCTGATGCCAAGTTCTTGTTCATGGGTGTGTTGTTGTTATTTCCCGTCCACACAGCCACAACATAAGATGGTGTATATCCTATCGTCCAGTTATCCCTTTTTAGATCTGTAGTTCCCGTTTTTACAGCTATATCATGTCCTTTTACACTCAAAAAATTGTTTACGCCAAACGCAGGCAACCGTGCATAGTAATCCGCCAAAATGTTAGTGATGAGATAAGCGATTTCTTCGCTTAATACTCTTTTTTCTTTTCCGGTATTCTTATATATCTCATATCCCTGATTATCCTTGATGGAAATAAAGGGGGTGGTTTCTTTATACACACCTCCGCGTGCCAATGTTGCGTAAACATTTGCGAGATCTAAAGGCCTTACTTCCTTACCCCCGAGAGTTATTGAAATGCCATATGAACCGTCTACACTCCAATTATTTAAACCCATTTCTTGGCCAAGTGAGACTATATTGTCGGGGCCGATCTTGTGCGCGAGTTTTACGGCCGGAATGTTGTAACTGTTAGCCAATGCCGACCTAAGACTTACCTTTCCATGATATCTACCATCATAGTTCACAGGTTTGTAGGTTTCCCAATCGTTTTTATATACCACCGGGCTATCTTCAATAAAGTTCCAAGGTGCTAAACCATTCTTAAAAGCCAATGAATAAGTAAGCACCTTTATTGCAGAACCAGGCTGTCTATATGCTCTTAACACGTCAAACGCCCCCCAGTTTTCGATTTTAACAATATCTTGTGATTTTTCCTGTAAGTCAAGGTCAAGTGTAGTTGTGACTGTTAGTCCCCCAAAGTTGACCATCCGGCTCCCGTATATCTTTGTAAGCTCATCCCTCACATACTCAACAAAATGCGGTGCTCTAATATACTCTATTTGAGGAACAAGGTTTAGTTCCTTTTCATACGCCTTATCTGCTTCATCCTGGCTTATATAACCTAATCCGACCATTCTGTTAAGAACAACTCGCTGACGTTGTTTAGATATTTCGTAGTTACCGTTAAAAGGTGAGTATGTGGTTGGAGCAGACGGCAATCCGGCCAATAAACTACTTTCAGCCATATCGAGCTCGCCTACATCTTTCCCGAAGTATTTTTGTGATGCTGATTGAATCCCCCACGCTGTTCCGCCATACGGAATATTATTGAAATAAAGTTCGAGTATTTGTTCTTTTGTATATTTCTTCTCAACCATTATTGCCAATACCGCCTCTTTGATCTTCCTTTCCATTGTCTGCTCGGACGACAGAAGCACATTCTTCACCAGCTGCTGGGTAATAGTCGAACCACCCTGGATATCATCATCAAGTATCGTAGCCTTGGCCGCACGGATTATACTTAACGGACGCACTCCGTTATGTTCAAAGAACATGTCGTCTTCTACAGCAATAGTACTTTGAATAACGTGTTGTGGTATGTTCTTAAGGGCAACCGGATCATATTTCCTGTCGACATAGATCTCATACAAGAGTTCACCGTCCCTGGATAGGATCTTAGTGCTTTTGGCTGATCCGTATTCCAGAAGTAGGTCCGGGTTGGGTAACTCCCTATACCACGAATAAGCCTTAATAGGTAGTCCGATAAATACCAGAGCGAATATTATCCCCCACACAAACACACGTGTTCCGGGAGTGTAGAGATCATTAAACCTTTTTATTATTTTAAGGATACTAATGTTTGTGACTCTACTGATGAACGTTTTAAATATTTTTAGATTAAGCACTCCTCTACTATTAAGTTTTTTGTAAGGCATTTTTATTTTAATCTTTGGAGGTTTCTTGTTGTTTTTCAAATCGTTTATAAAATTCCTGAACATTTCGTATTGATCACGTAACTCATTAACGTAACCTTCGGGAATGCTTTTAATCTTAGTTGAAATAATTCTTAGAATATTTTTACTTCTAGTGATAAGAAATTTCATACCCTCTGTCAGACCTTTTGATAACAATGGGTATAAAGTAGACCAAAACCGGAACACGCTTTCTTTAATATAAGCTTTATAGTAGAGAATCCGCTCGTTTTTAGGTAAGTATCTGTACACTTTTTTCATAAACCTTCGGAGCAGGACTATAAGATTTTCAATCTGGACAAGTATTATATAACCAATTTTCCTTACTGTTAAGAGTGCAACGGTTATTAACGACAATGACAAGGTTTTTACAAAGTCGATGGCGGGCAGCATCTTTACCCTTAATGTAGCAAAAAGGTTATGCAAAATTAAGAGATTGAAAATGGAATATTTAAATTACTCGAAGTTTAATATAATGGCGGTGATTCAAAAAGCTCGTATTATTTTAAGTCTAAAAGCACCAATACTAGTTGTTAAGATTACTCTTTATTTCCCTAATCTTGTCTCTCAATTTTGCAGCTTCCTCAAAGTTCATCATCTCTGCTTCATAACGCATCATTTCCGTAAGTTTCTTCATTTCTTTTTTCAACTCAGTAGGAGGCAGCTGCCGGTAGTCTAATTCAATCAGACGGGTCTTTCCAGGACCTTGACCTTCCAACACTTCTTCAATAACCTCATCTATTAATTTCTCTCTAAGGGGCTTTACTATCTGCTCAGGAACGATTCCATGTTCTTCATTATACTTTATTTGGATCTCCCGACGCCGGTCAACTTCGTCGATTGCTCTCTGCATACTTCCGGTCACGGAATCAGCATACATGATTACTTCACCGAGAATGTGCCTGGCTGCCCTACCCATTGTTTGTATGAGCGATGTATCGGACCTCAGAAAACCTTCTTTATCAGCATCCAAAATAGCAACCAAAGACACCTCTGGAAGGTCCAAACCCTCCCTGAGAAGGTTTATTCCCACCAAAACATCGTAATTTCCTCGCCTTAGGTCATCGAGAATGGCTGTACGCTCCAAAGTTTCTATGTCGGAGTGCAGATATGTAACTTTGATACCTTTTTCTATCAGATACGATGAAAGTTCCTCCGACATCCTTTTTGTTAGTGTAGTCACCAATACCCTTTGCCCATTCGCTACACGTTTCTCAATTCTCTTTAAAAGATCGGGAACCTGGTTTTCCGACGGATGTATTGTTACTTTGGGGTCAATAATCCCGGTCGGCCTGATCAATAGTTCAACAACATTACCCGAAGCCATGCTAACTTCCCATTCGGAAGGAGTTGCACTTGTATACATAGTTCGTCCCATCTTTCTGCTGAATTCTTCAAAATTAAGCGGACGGTTATCTATTGCGGAAGGAAGACGGAACCCATACTCCACCAGTGTCTCTTTTCGTGACCTATCGCCGTTGAACATACCACGTATCTGAGGAACGGTTATGTGGGATTCATCTATGACCAATAGATAATCTTCAGGAAAGAAATCCATTAATGTATACGGAGGATCACCGGGCTTTCTGCCGTCAAAATAACGTGAGTAATTCTCAATACCTTTGCAATATCCCAGTTCCTGGATCATCTCCAGATCATAGTTGGTCCGCTGTTCCAGACGATATGCTTCGATATGTTTTCCTGCGTCACGAAGAATTTTTAATTGTATAGCCAAATCAGTTTTTATCTGTTCGATCGCCGACACTCTTCTTTCTTCTGCTGCAATATAATGTTTGGCCGGATATATTTCAACGAAACCGCCCTCAATCATTTTGTGTTCCAAATAATCCTGTTCATCTTGCGCAACTGACATTGTGTGGCTGCCTCTCCTTATTTCGGGCAAAATAGAACGGTCCACAGGTATCCCGCTTACCGGGTCAAAGTAGCTTACTCCCGTTAACGTATCATCAAAAACTTCCAGTCTTACTGCATAGTCCATATAAGCAGGGTAGACATCAACAATATCACCCCGAACACGGTATGTGCCTCTTTTAAAATCAAATTCGGACCTCTCATAGTAGATCTGTGACAAACGTTTAAGCAGATCCACCATCCTGAGTTTCATCCCTTTCTTCATCTCAATCGCCATTTTTGAATACTCAGCAGGAGACCCTAAGTTATATATACAAGAAACCGAAGAAACGACAATAACATCCTTTCTAGTCATAAGAGAAGTTGTGGCAGAAAGGCGTAGCTTATCAATCTGTTCATTTATATTCGCGTCTTTTTCGATATAAGTATCGGTCGCAGGAATGTAACTTTCAGGCTGGTAGTAGTCGTAGTAACTAACAAAATATTCCACCGCGTTATTGGGAAAGAAATCTCTGAACTCCTGGTAAAGTTGCGCGGCTAAAGTTTTATTGTGAGATATCACCAATGTAGGCTTGTTAATATTTCTAACAACATTCGCAACAGCAAAAGTTTTGCCGCTTCCGGTAACTCCCAGTAAAACCTGATGCTTCTTATTATCTAACATGTTCTGCGTCAGTTTTTCTATTGCGGCGGGTTGATCTCCCGTCGGTTGGTAGTTTGATGTTAGGTCGAACACCTAAATATTTTATCACAAATAATTTGGGTTTTGTTTGGCTAATATAAATTGATTTATCAAATAATATGTACTAGAATCGAAAAAACCCAAATAGATGAAAAGGAGCGAACGATGGGAAATATTGATATTACAAGCAGCAAGTCAAACCCAGCCATGAGAGTGTTGTTTGGAATAGGACGCATTGTTCTTTATCTATTTTTAGCGTCTATTATTATACGCTTAGTTGGGTGGATCTACAGTAATACTGATGTATTGTGGGTGTTTAGTGTAAAGGTGTTTGGAATTGTATCTGCAACACTGATAGCCGGTACTATGGGATTGGTACTGGGGTTGATAGCCGGTGCTTTTTCAATCGTAGTAAAGTTCAAACTCCCCGGTACCGAGTTAAACAAAAGTGCTTGGATAGTTGCTTTTGCGGTTGGTTTAACAGCTTTCACCGAATTCTTCGGTATGTTGTATGGCGCTTTTCAACCTTAACCGGATTACAAAGGAGAAAGAGTAATGAACCAAAGAAGTGTGGATACGCTCAAGAGATTACAAGTGTGGATCTTAGTTACAGCTAGCGCGGGGGTAATACTATACGCGGCCATCTCAGCTGCTTTAACCGTGTTCGGATATCTGCTTGCACTTGTGCTTGCAGCAATAGTTATATTACTTTTATTAGTCGTATCTATTAGCATATCGGAATATGCCGTATCGCTTGGATATGATTCCGGTTTCCGGTTTTTTGGCATGGATCACGATAGAAGTATTACCGTCGCTGCGGTTATTACAGGTATTGGCTCGTTTATCGGTACATTAGCGTTATTGAGCTGGTTCGCTGAAACATACTTAAAATAAGAAATACCACCGGGTTTTCTACTCTAACTGGAAAACCCGTTCTTTTTTTCTATATTACCCCTTGACATCTTCGGGTATTTTTCGCTACTATAAATATACCAAAGAAAATACAAAAGTTTGTCCTCACGGACGGAAAGGTTTATATGAGTCCTGTTACTTTATATAAAAAACAAAAACAAATTCTAGATTATATCTCTCAGTATATTCAGCTTAATAATACGTCCCCAACTTTGCAGGAGATCGCCAACGCAATGAGCCTTTCCTCACTTGCTACCGTTCACGAACATCTTCAGGCACTTGTAAAGAAGGGTGTTATCAAAAGATATGAAGGTGCAGTAAGAGGTATCGAGATACTTGACGAGAGGATAAATGCTACTTTACAGGGTATTGAGCTTCCTCTGATAGGTTACATTGCCGCCGGAGAACCTATCGAAGCTATTGAGAATCCTCTTGAAACAGTCACTGTATCACCTGATATGGTTTCCAAATTCAAGCGTTGTTATGTATTGCAGGTCAAAGGTGACTCTATGATAAACGAAGGTATATTCGATAGTGATTACGTGGTAATCCAACATCAGGATACAGCTATTGATGGTGATATAGTCGTTGCGTTATTAGATAACGGATTTGCAACATTAAAAACATTCTATAAAGAAAAGAACGGTAAAATTAGACTTCAACCTGCGAACGATAAGATGGACCCCATCATTGTCGAAGCAGCCTCTCTTACCGTACAAGGAAAAGTTACCGGCGTAATTAGAAAATTCTCATAAAAAAGCAACCCGCCATATATATAAAAAGGCGGGCTTGGAAAGACTCATTTACTTTTGCGAGGTTCTCGGGGTTTTGGTGATTTGCGCCTGGTTACCACGTTTTGCCTTGGATCCGAGCGTACACTGCTGTGAACACGAAGGTCATTACGCCCGTGATGAGGTAAACCTGCTGGGTCCTTTGCCGACGGATCACTCTTATAAAAACCCTTGAAACTTAGCATATACTATATCTCCTTTCATATGTGTCAGAATTCGCGAGTAACAGAATTATTTGAATATAGAATAACGGAAGCGTTTAATAACGTCCAGAACTTTTTGGTTCCAGGACTTATGATTTTCTTTGTATAGATGCACGGCGGGAGGTGCGACTGAGATAAATACTATTAGAAAAATAATAGGCAGTAAATATGTATCAATACTCTCATCATTTGGAAGTAAATTACCGAGAAAATATCCAGCTAATCCAACACCCCATATCCACAAAGTCCCCCCAATAAAATTGAAAAATGTAAAGCGTTTATGATCCATGTGAGCAATTCCGGCTACAATAGGTGCAAACGTCCTTACAACCGGCATGAACCTGGCGATTACTATAGCCTTACCCCCATGCTTTTCGTAAAATTCCTGAGCTTTTAAC